>JBDKUG010000202.1:0-2842 GCA_039679815.1 Smithella sp. | reverse complement strand
CGGAGGGAGGTAAAATAACGGTCACCGTCAAAAACGACGAGTATTATATTACTGTCAGTATAGCGGATAACGGTACGGGCATTCCCCCGGAAAAGCTGCCGTTGATTTTTGAACCTTTTTATCGATGCGCCGAAAAAAATGAAAAACACAGCGGGTCTGGTCTGGGGTTAACTTTTTGCAAAAAGATCATGGAATCGCACAATGGTGTAATTGATGTTTCGTCCGGGGAAGGGGAAGGATCGATTTTTGTGCTGACATTTCCAGTTTCGATAAATACAGAAAGAAACGCATCCGGGGAAATTCAGTGAATCATTTTTTAAGTAACATGTTTTAGGACAGCTTCAATCAAGGAATCAGGCTGCTTTCTATGAAATACTATGATGAGGAAAGCTATCGCTTTAATAAAAACGATGTTTCTGACAGGTGCTTCTGTTGTAGCCAAAATGCATCCAGGTTCCTGATTGTCCGGCATATTGAAAGTAACATGCTGGTTCACCTTTGTCCGGAATGCATGATGGAACACAGCGATGATTATATGCTGGATAACACAAGACCTTGGCTCGGCGAAAATGGTAAGAAATGATATTATATCAAATTTATAAAAAACCCCGACGCAAACGGACATTAAAGGGACGCTTATCGATGCAGAACGTGTGCGTACCAACGTCGAATATACGCTGTTTCCGGACATTGGCCCCAATTTTAAGATTACCGTTTCCATCGGCCAATGGAGGCTGCTTGATGCTGATGAGCGCTAAAAATCTTTATGGGATTTGGCATATTGAAGCAGAAAGAAAAGAATGTTTCAAGAATATCCCGAAAATTCTTTTGACGAGACAGGGGAAAGCAACGACGGTTTGAGGCGTCACTTTCCCCTCTTTAATAATTATTTTCAGGCGACAGCAGTTGTTCCAACCAGCAGGCCTGCTGCAAAAACAATCATTCCCACGCTTGCTCCTGCCGTCGTGGCCAGGATGGGGGCGATTCCAAGTAAAAGAAACCCGAATACCAATCTTGCTTCTCTTCCGTCCATGATTTTCTCCTTAATGTTAAATTCTTTTAACGCTGACGGCCGATATGGCTATCCGCTCTTTCGACAGCGGATATTTCATCACAATCCCGACTGCTTCTACCTTGTCTCTGATGACCACCTGGTTTGAAGGTGTGGTGAACATGATGACCCGTATTTCTCCCGTCTCGTCTTTAATGTGAAAGTGAGGTCTGTTCAGCCATCTGAACCCGATCTTTTGAACCTCACCTGATATACGCACGACATCGCCGATCATCGCCGGCGTGATTTTTCCTGTTTTGCAGGGGCGAGCTTTTTTATAGGATTGCTCATTAGCCTCGGCAAGGCTTTTGCGACTCATCCACGCAAGAGTCATGGGGATGACCAGCAGCATGATCAGGCCGGGGATGGCGTACCACAAAAAGCGGGCGTTGCCTGTCGCATTGTAATACAGGACCACCGCCACCGCGCAGATGGCGAATGTTACCCAGGCAAATACAGACATCCGTCACCTCTAATCCTTGGGAAGATCGTTTCTGAACATCAGAAAGTACGCAACCCCGATGAAGAGGAACCCGCCGAAGATATTCCCCAACGTGACGGGAATAAGATTCCATATCCAGATATCGGCCCATGAAATGCCTCCGTTGCTGATCAGGAGGGCATTCGCGCTCTTCTCGATAACTGCCGGATACCAGTCGATCAGGAACTTACCTGCCGGAAGAAAATACATATTGGCTACGCAGTGCTCAAAGCCGGTTGCGACGAAGGCCATGATCGGAAACCAGATACCGAAAAACTTTCCGATTACGTCATCTGCCGTAATGGCGAGAAGGATGGCGATGTTGACCAGAAAGTTACAACCGATGGCTTTGATGAAAGAGGACCAGAGACCCGCAGTTCCGACAGCCTTGTATGTGAGAATTTTTCCTGCCGCTATACCAATGGCATTCATGCCGAAGGCGTTAACCACCATGGTGCCGTCAGCCGTCCCGCCGACAAAGGGGCCTATTACCATCACATACGCATAGGCCAGCGACCCGATGAAATTCCCGATATAAACCCACACCCAGTTTCTGAAAACGGCGCCCCAGGTGACCTTTTTCATCATGGCGGCCATGGGGACGATCATGCAGTCACCGGTAAAGAGCTCCATGCCGGTTAGAACGATTGCAATCAGGCCGACGGGGAATACAGCTCCGCCAACGAGCTTTGAAATTCCCGCTGTTTCTATACCGGTTGCGCAGACGGTACACAGTGCCCCACCTATGGCGATGTATGCACCGGCCATGAATCCGCGAAGAAGCAGGTTGAAGATTGAAAGTTTAGCCTTGCCGACTCCCGCATTGCCAACGAGAGCGACCATTTTTGCAGGGGGATTAAAAGCCATATATTGATACCTCCTCTATCATAATTTTTGATGGAAAGGGTCCGACCCCCGAGGATCGCCTTTTCATCTTTAGAATAACATGACCACTATAAAGACGCACCAATGTTCCCTCTGATATTTCACAACCCTGAGATCAAAACCAGATGCGTGTGGATACAACCATAGCCGGTGATAGTGCCCTAACTGGCGAACGCCTCTGCAACTTTTTTCTTCCAGATGAAAAGGAGTTTTTCACCGTGGGGCTGGGCTTGGATCAACTCCCATTCACTTTCTCCCTCTTTCTCAAGTTTGCCTTTGAAGTTGTCTTCGCTGCCCGGGATGCCGTCAAGAACACAGGTTCCCGTATCGTCACAGGAGATGGCCTCCGGTGGGATGAGACGGGCCAGATCACCGATACTTGTTTTGTATTTCCATCTTGCCATGATAATACCTCCTTTTTGATT
>JBDKUG010000400.1:0-16080 GCA_039679815.1 Smithella sp. | reverse complement strand
GGTGGAGAGAGATTTTACAACAGTGAGTCGTCAACTCTGCTGGACCACAGCAGTGATAAAGACGGGCATCTGGTCTTGAACGTCAAGGGCAAACCGATCAAATGGTTCGGCTATGACCTGAAAGGTTATTACACAAATCTGGAGAATTACAACTATGCCCGTTATGCATTCGACGGCTCGGGGGCTGAGAACTGGGTGGAGAACAGGGTACTGGGAACAGATGGACACCTGGACATTTATCCTTTTGATGGTGCCCTGTTGCTGCTGGGTTTCGAGTACAAGGATTTCAACTGGAAGAATCAAAGTTATGGTCTGGCGGCATCGGGCCTCGGCGATGGTTCCGATGCGACTGTAGAGGCTCATGTTTTTACACAGGGCTATTTTATGCAAGCTGAATACAGGCCTTTTAAATACGGGAAAGCTTTTGCCGGTTTCCGTCATGAAATTAACTCCGCCTTCGGTTCGGAAAACCTGCCCCGCATTGGCGTGGTCATCAATCCGTTTGAAACAACAGCGTTGAAGATCAGCCACGGGAAACACTTTCTGGCGCCTACGCTGAACGATCTTTATTGGCCGGCCGATCCTTACAACAAGGGAAACCCTGATCTCAAGCCCGAGAACGGCTGGCACACGGATGTTACTGTCGAGCAGTCACTGTTTAACGACAAATTATTCATGACCATGTCGTATTTTCACTGGAATGTGGATGATAAAATCCAGTGGGAGCCGGATTCGCAGGGGGTATGGAGCCCCATCAACCTGGCTGGCTACAGGGCGGATGGTATTGAAGCAGGGCTTAAGGTCGGACCATTCTACGGACTTTCTCTTGGGTTGAGTTATACGTACACGAAGGCGGAAGAGGAAAACCGTGACTATTTAAAGCAGGATTATGGATACCCGCCCGATGTCCCGCCTGATTTTCAGTATGTCATGGTCAAGCGGCGCGCGACCATGACGCCGGAGAATCAGTTCAAAGGCGACTTGACATACAAGAGTAATTTCGGGCTGACCGCGACGGCCACTTTACGGTATGTGGGCGATCAGATTGTTTATAATACAGAGTCCACCACTTATCCAGATACTCAAACAATAAACTATACCATCGGGTCATACTGGACAGCGGATTTAAAGATTGAACAGCGCCTGTTTAAACATTGGGTTTTGTCACTGGCCGGTTATAATCTGTTTGACAAGGAATACGATACTCGTCTGCAGTCTTTTACCGATCAAACCACTTTCAATACTACGATGTGCGGTTATCCGGGAAGCGGAAGGTCGGTTTTCGGAAGTGTGTCTTATGAATTTTAAATGACCGTTCCATTTTGATTGCGCCTGTGTGAAGTGATGATCAATTGGATTGCAGCAAGAGACGATTCATCTATTGCCGCATCCTGATGCAGGCATTGTTTTCATGGGAATGATTTTCAAGGTATCAACAAAACCACGGTATGGCTGATGGTGAAATGAGCAAAAAAAAATGTGCAAACGATTAACAAACATTCAGGCGACGTTAATATTTTTTTTAACCGTTTTGCTGATGGTTACTGGCGTAGACATATCTTACGCCCTTGAATTTAAAGATGAAACAGGCCGTCTCGTCCGGATCAATTCCGTGCCGCGGCGAATTGTTTCCCTTGCACCCGGCATCACGGAGACGCTTTACGCGCTCGGCCTTGAAAGTAGAATCGTTGGTGTAACCACTTTTTGTGACTGGCCGGTCGCAGCACGCTCAAAACCGCGGATCGGCGGATTTACAAATCCATCCATAGAAAAGATTGTCTCGTTGAAGCCGGATTTAATTCTTGCCACTGCTGACGGGAATCGCAGGGAAACGGTCCTGCAGCTGGAGCGGCTCGGGCTGCCCGTTTATGTGACAAATCCTTCCGACACGCGCGCAGAATTAAAAAGCATTTTGCACATTGGTGAAATCACCCGCCAGGAAAAAAATGCGGGGAGGCTTGCGGACACACTTCAAAAGAGACTGGATCGTGTTACGGCACAGACCCGGCATAGAAATAAACCGCGTGTTTTTTTTCAGCTTGGTCTGGAGCCCATTGTTACAGCCGGCAGGGGTACATTAATCAATGAAGTCATTGAGCGTGCCGGGGGCGTTAATGTTGCAGGCACTGACATGGCCAACTACCCCCGATACAGCGCGGAAGGTATCATTGGTGCAGCGCCCGACATCATTGTCTTTGCGCCGATGATCAATGATAACAAATTTGAGGCGGTAAAAAGATTCTGGAAGAATTTCGCTGAGGTACCGGCAGTAAAAAACCGTAGAATTCATCCGATAAATGCTGATTTGATTAACAGGGCATCTCCCCGCATTTTTGACGCCGTTGAGATTATGGCATTAATTTTTCATCCGGATATAAATATATCGAGATGATGCAAAGGAAAACACTATGAAATATCCGTCGATCCCACCTCTTGATTTGGAGGCAGTACGTAAGGCACGAACACGGCAAAACCAGTTGACCAAGCCGCCAGGGAGCCTCGGAAGGCTTGAAGAAATTTCCATCCGACTGGCCGGAATGAAGGCCGATCCCTGTCCCTCCGTTTCCCGCAAAGCGGTCATTGTGATGGCTGCCGATCATGGAATAACTGCGGAAGGAGTCAGCGCCTTCCCTGCAGAAGTCACGAAACAAATGGTGATGAATTTCCTGAAGGGTGGAGCCGCCGTCAATGTGCTGGCGCGTCAGGCCGGGGCTTCATTGACGATTGTTGATATAGGTGTCGCATCTGACTTTGATCCCTCCCTGTCCGGACTGCTGTACCGCAAGGTCGCCCGTGGCACGCGTAACATGGCCAAGGGACCGGCCATGACCCAAACAGAAGCCGAAAAAGCTCTTGTTGTCGGTATGGAAGTTTTGGCCGGGGCTGCCGAAAACGGTCTTGACTTGATTGCAACCGGGGATATGGGAATCGGCAACACCACACCATCATCGGCCATTGCGGCCATTCTGACCGGATTGCCGGTTGCCGCGGTGACCGGGCGCGGCACCGGGCTTACCGACGCGGGACTGGCACACAAGGTGAATGTGATCGAACAGGCCATTGCTTTGAACAAGCCCGATCCGAAAGACACGCTGGATGTTCTATCCAAAGTTGGAGGTCTGGAAATCGCTGGGCTTGCTGGTGTTATGATTGCTGCCGCCGCCCGCCGCATCCCGGTCGTCGTAGACGGCTTTATCTCGACTGCCGCCGCCATGATCGCGGTCGGCCTGGTGCCGGATGTGCACCATTATTTATTCGGCTCTCATGAATCGGTGGAAATCGGTCACAGGGTTATGCACAAACATCTCGGCCTGACTCCACTCATTAATTTGAATCTGCGCTTGGGGGAAGGAACCGGGGCGGTGCTGACGTTTCACCTTATCGAAGCCGCGTCCCGCATCATCAGGGAAATGGCGACATTCGCCGAGGCCGGTGTGAGAGAGCAAGGATAAAGGGGCAAGGGCGCTTCGACAGGCTCAGAGACCAGCTTCGACAAGCTCAGCGACCGAAGGATCAAGGATCAAGGTGCAAGGATAAAGGATAGTTATGCGGGATTTGCGTATCGCTTTTGGATTATTGACGACACTGCCTTTCGGAATACGGGAAAGCTGGCAGCCCGGGGACAGCGGCCGTGCCGGAATCTGGTATCCGCTGGTTGGCGTTGTGATCGGCGGATTGACCTGGCTTGTGTGGTACGTGCTGAAACAGTATTTTCCTCCTCTGGCCGTTGGTGTCATGACTCTCGTGGTGTGGGTTGGCCTGACGGGTGGATTGCATCTTGACGGATTGGCGGACTGCTGCGACGGTTTACTGTCTTCAAATACCCCGGAACGTCGTCTGGAAATCATGAAAGACCCTCATCTGGGAACATTCGGCGGCGTCGGTTTGATCCTGGTTTTGTTTTCCAAAGTCGTGGCGTTGAGTATCCTGACGTCTTCGAATGGTTTGGGAATCATTTTCGCTGCGACGATCAGCCGTTGGATGATCCTGCCTGCTTCGCTGCTGCCGCTTGCCAATCCCGATGGAATGGCCGCTGATTTCGCTTCAGGGTTCAAGCGCAGTGTTATTTTTATTTCTGCGGTTTTTCCGCTTGGCCTTGCTTGTTTGCTCGGTATTCCGGGGTTTTTTGCGCTGGTTGCCGCTGGAATTGCAGCGGCCGCCGTGCTGATGCTTTCTTATAGACGTATAAACGGTATGACCGGTGATGTTTTCGGCATGCTGGTTGAGGTGACAGAAACGGCTGTTTTGCTGGGCTTAACCATATGATAGAAACGAATGGTTTCCCTTTCAGGCTGGGCACAACTTCCTACATCATCCCGGCGGATATTGTGCCGAATGTTCGATACCTGGCGGGGAAGGTACAGGACGTGGAACTGGTGTTGTTCGATGTGGACGATGGCATGAACAATCTGCCGTCAAAAGAGGAGATTGATGAGCTTCGCAGGATCGGTTCTGACGATGACCTGACATACACCGTCCACCTGCCTCTGGATTTGCAGCTGGCAGATGATTCCTTTATGGATAAGGCCCGAAAGGTCATCGACTGCACCGGCAGGCTTGATCCGTGGGCTTATGTTTTGCATCTGGACGGGAAATCCGTTCGCCACGGGGCGTCGTCAGAAGTGATGCGATACTGGCTGGAGCAGGCCGTTCGATCGCTGGAAATTGTCGGAGAATATGCAGGAGGAGTGGAAAAACTGGCTGTCGAAAACCTGGAAGGTTATCCGCTTGATTTCTACGAACCCGTGCTGAAGCAGATTGCCGTGAGCCGTACGGTGGATGTCGGACACCTGTGGCTGGAGGGTCACGATGCGGGCGCGTACCTGCACAGAGCTCTGCCGCGAACGCGCGTCATTCACATCCACGGAATCGACGGACGCGATCACAGGTCGCTGGCAAATGTATCACAGGAAAAACTGCAAGCCGTTCTCAATGAACTTGTCTGCACCGGCTACCGCGGCGTGTTGACCGTTGAAGTATTTTCAGAGGAGGACTTTCTGACCTCCTGTGCGGCTATTCAAACAGTGATGAAAGGAGAACAGGTATGATTCCTGAAATCCCCGTAAACGGCCTGACGCTGATTTTAGGCGGTGCCCGCAGCGGCAAAAGTTCTCTTGCGGAAAAAATCGCCCGCGATTCAGGAAGATCCGTCCTTTACATTGCTACAGCCACTGCCGGCGATGAAGAAATGGCCGGGCGCATCCGCAACCATCAGGTGTCGCGGCCGGCCGAATGGCAGACGCTTGAATGTCCGCTCAATATCGGCCGTCGTCTTGACGCACCGCGGGCCGAAGTGGTGATTGTTGACTGCATCACTCTTCTGGTCAGCAATATCCTCCTTTCCTTCCCGGAAGACACACCTGCCGAAACCGTCATGCACAAAGTCCGTGTTGAAATGGAAGAACTTATTGGCGCGCAGTCCAGGATCGGCGGGCAATGGCTGGTCGTGTCCAATGAAGTGGGCCTGGGTCTTGTGCCGCCCTATCCGCAGGGGCGCATTTACCGCGACGTGCTGGGACGGGCCAATCAAATTCTGGCGCAGGCCGCGGGCCGTGTCATCCTGATGGTTGCCGGAATTCCAATGGTAATCAAGTGATTCCTCTCATAAGATTGATTTATTCTGTCTTTTGTTATAAAAAACCTTGAAAATAAATATACGATTAAAGGGACTCTTGATATGAATCAAAAAGTTACAGTAATAGGAGCGGGTAATGTGGGTGCGACGGCGGCGCAGAGGCTGGCGGAAAAAGAGCTGGCTGACGTTGTGCTGATCGATATCATTGAAGGCGTGCCGCAGGGCAAGTCCCTGGATTTGGCCGAAGCGGCGCCCATTGAAAAACATGATGCGCATCTTGCTGGCGCAAACCATTATGAGGCATCGGCAAACTCCGACATTGTCATCATTACGGCGGGAATCCCCCGCAAACCGGGCATGAGCCGCGACGACCTGCTGGCGACCAACCGCGGTATCATGAAAAGCGTGGTGGGGCAGGTTTGCAGATATTCACCCAATGCCATCCTGATCATTGTCAGCAATCCCCTTGATGCCATGTGCCACGTAGCGATGGATGAAAGCGGATTCCCAAAAAACAGAATCATCGGCATGGCCGGGGTGCTCGATTCCGCGAGGTTTCGCGCCTTTATATCGATGGAACTGGACGTCTCTGTCGAAAATATTCAGGCGCTCGTGCTGGGTGGCCATGGTGATACGATGGTGCCGTTGCCGCGATTTTCCACCGTGGCAGGTGTGCCGATCACGGAACTGATGCCTCCCGAACGCATTGACGCGCTGGCCGTACGCACACGCAATGGCGGTGCGGAAATCGTCGGGCTTCTGAAAACAGGCAGCGCCTACTATGCTCCGGCCTCGGCGGCGGTTGAAATGGCGGGATCCATTTTGAAGGACAAAAAGAAAATCCTGCCCTGCGCCGCTTTCCTGGAAGGTGAATACGGCATTTCCGGTTTATTTGTCGGTGTTCCGGTCAAACTGGGGAAAAACGGCATCGAGCAGGTTATCACCCTGAGGTTAACGGCGGATGAGCAGAAAGCACTGGAAAAGTCAGCAGCCGCCGTGAAGGAACTGGTCGATGCGATGAAGAAAATGGCATAAATACCGATGCGAGGGGAAAATATTCATGAAACGCAAAGTCATTAAGATTGACGAAGAAAAATGCAACGGCTGTGGATTGTGCGTGCCGGGTTGTGCCGAAGAAGCCATTAAAATCATCGACGGTAAGGCAAAGCTGGTCAGTGATGTTTTCTGCGACGGACTGGGGGCTTGTATCGGTGAGTGTCCCGAAGGCGCGCTAACTCTTGAAGAGCGCGAGGCGGATCCTTTTGACGAAAAGAAAGTTCAGGAAGCGATTACCCGGGAAAAAGGCCAGCCAGCGCCACAAAATCTTCATGTCATGAGTGGAGCCGGCACTTGTCCCGGTTCAGCTCATGCCGTTTTTGAACGAAAGGATCAGGCTGTTCCTGCCATGGTGCGAACGTCCGGGCAGCCGTCCGAACTGACTCACTGGCCTATTCAGCTGCACCTGGTCAATCCTGCTGCAGACTTTTTCCAGGGCAAAGACGTCGTGCTGGCCGCGGATTGCGTCGCGTTTACCCTGGGGGATTTTCACGAGCGATTTTTAAAAGGCAAAAGCCTTGCCATTGCGTGTCCCAAACTCGATGATGGATTGGATGAGTATGTTGAAAAAATCCGGCGGATGGTGGATGAGGCCCGGATCAACACGCTCACCGTGGTGATGATGCAGGTGCCCTGCTGCCGGGGATTAATGCAGATTGCCCAGACCGCCCTGCAGAAGTCGGCAAGAAAAGTGCCACTGAAAGCCGTGATCATCAGCATCCAGAGTGATGTGCTTTCTGAAGAGTGGGTGTAGGGTACGGCAATCCCCGTTCACAATTGGATAATGCTTAAATCAAGGAGAATGAAGCGATGCCTTTCTTTACTACCGATGACGGCGTCCACCTGCATTATCAGGTAAGTGGCTCCGGGAAACCGGTTTTGCTCATTCACGGACTGACGGCAAGTTCCCTTTTTTTCCGAAAACAAATTCCCGAACTGGCAAGGTGCTTTCAGGCCATTGCACCCGATTTGCGCGGGCATGGAGTGTCTGAGGCATCAACGGACCACCTGACCATTCGGAGACTGGCTGAAGATTTAAAACAGTTGATCGACCACCTGAATTTACCAGAAGTATCATTGATCGGCTGGTCGATGGGCGCGCACGTGATTTTTGAATACATCAAGAACTATTCCTGTGCCGGAATAGAAAAAATTCTGATTATCGAGATGACACCCAGGCTGATGAAATCGGAAGACTGGCGCCTGGGCCTGCCGGGCATTATCAGCAGGAAGCAGGGCGATTTCGGGCACGAGGACAACCTTTATCTGCTTTCCGTGATGCTGGATGATTGGCAGGCCTACAGCGGAGTTGTCGTTCAGCGGATTTTAAACAAATCACTCTATAACGAAAAAATGGAATTCAATGCCGCAGCCGATTTTAAAGGGAAAGAAGACCTTGGCTGGCTATACGGGGAAGCAAAAAAGAACAACGCGTCGGTCGTGGCTGCTTTCTGGATCGCCATGGCGGTACAGGATTACCGGCCGGTTTTGAAGAACATTTCGGTTCCCTGCCTCCTGGTTTACGGAACCGAAAGCAACTATTATCCATCAGAAAATTATGACTACATGCAAAAGCAGATACCCGATGCCAGAGTTGCCGCTTTTGAGGGCTGCGGGCATGCCCTGCATATTCAGGATCCGGAATTATTCAACAGCATGGCAATGGATTTTTTACTGACGGGTTTTTCTGCTTGTAAGGGCCAGCACGACGCCTCCGAGCCCGAAGGTGATGGCTAACGCCTTGATCAGCATCCCGATGTAAAAAGGTATCCATCCGAGAAGCCACAGCAAACACAATCCCACCAGTGTTTCTTTCACGATCGATCTCTGATATCCGCTGAACATTTTTGTGATGATAATGTTGCCAAGAAGTGAACCAAACGCGGTAAAGCCGATGATGGCTGCCAGAAGCAGTGCTGTGAAAGCAAGGGGTATCAATAAGATACCGATGACAGAGATCGCCAGCAGCATAAAGAAGGGCACGATCATTAACGTTGCCAGAAAGCCCAAGAAAAAAGATTTTAACGTGTAGGTCCGGATAGCGCCGACAACAGCGTCCAGCGACCGGGGCATCAGCAGCGCCATGATCAGCGCGATAATAAGGATGATGGCGAAAAAGCACAAAGAAATAACATTGAGAATTAAAGACCAGCCTTCCAGCTCTCCCCTCATGGCCGAGTTAATGGAATCCGCAAGAGTGGCGGAGTTTACTTCTGTAATGTCGCCGAAAATGAGAGAACCGCTGCCTTTTACCACAATGCCGCCGACCACGATAACATTCCCCCGGACAACGGCATTATTGGTCAATACGACGGAACCGCCAACGGTAATAACATTCTGCTCAACCAGCCCGTTTATTGTTGCCTGCCCGCCGACAACAACCACATTTTCCACCGTTTGTCCCTGTTCCACCGTAACGTCGCGGCCGGCCATGAAGATGTGTTTTGCCTCGACAGGCAGTGAAAGGAGAACCAACAATGCCAATGTAAAAATAACGGTAAGTTTCACTCTCATTTATTGACCTTTATTGTCTATGCAGTTTTTTGCCGGCTGATCATTTTCTGATGGATGTACGCGATGACACCCGGCATCACGGAAATGATAATGATCGCAAAAATAACGATTGTAAAGTTTCTTTTGACCGCCGGAATATTGCCGAAGAAATAACCGCCCAGCAGGAAAGTGAAAACCCACAGGATGCCGCCGACAATATTATATAAAATGAACTTGGCGTAACTCATTGCCCCGACGCCGGCCACGAAAGGGGCAAAGGTGCGAATAAACGGCATAAAGCGGGCGATAATAATGGTTTTTCCGCCGTGCCTTTCATAAAATTCATGCGTTTTTATAAGATATTTCTTTTTGAAGAAACGGTTTTCTTCGTAATGAAAGACTTTGGGGCCGATGTAGTGGCCGATCACGTAGTTGACGCTGTCCCCGGCGATGGCGGCAATGCTAAGCAGAATCATTAAAGCTTCAATGTTAAGCGCCCCCAGTGCGGCCAGTGTCCCCAGAGTGAAAAGCAGTGAATCGCCCGGCAGAACCGGTGTGACAACAAGGCCGGTTTCGCAAAATATGACTAAAAAAACGATTACATAAATCCAGATACCGAAATTCCTGATAAGATCCGGCAGATATTGATCCAGGTGGATGAAGAAATCTATGATGAAGAGAATTACGTCCATAAGTATTTTAAACTCTTTTTTAGTCAGAAAATTTAAAAAAATTGCGAGACACCCTATATAGGGTTAACAGGGGGAGTGTCAACATGAAAAAGACCGGTAATAAGAAAAGAAAGATGCCGAAATGGGAAAAAGCATGATCGCATAAACGGGTTTCCCTGACCGCAGTATAAGAAGCATTGTCATATTTGTCATACAGGGTAATGCAATCTTAAAGGAAATAGTAAGACATAAAGGCTACCGGGAAAACAAGTTGCGGGAAATTTTTTTCTTCCACTTTTTCAAACCCTAGCTTTTCATACCAGTCATGCAATTCCCGGTGTTCGGCAATAATACCGATTTGCACGCGAAAAACGCCGAGGTTCCTCGCTTCCGACAAAGCGTGCTTTACCAGCGCTTCACCAAATCCCTGACGGCGCTGTCCAGGTAAAACGGCGAGACGTTCCAGATAACAGACCTCATCGTTAATTTTTTCCAGAGCAACACATCCCGCGGGCTGTTCCCCGTTTTCCAGAATATAGTAGGTGACGCCCCGGTTCATTTCCCGTATAATCCACTCAGAACTGCAATTGGAAGGGTGGGTCGGGCTGTTCTGCGGGGTGAGCCCGAATCGTTCGGCAACATCCAGAAAAGAATCCTGTATGATCTCGGTCAGAACATCGCTGTCCGTACTTGTTCCCGGGCGTATCCGGTATACCATTGTCCGGCCTCCTTCAATTCCTGTTTGCAGGCAATATTAAACTATATCAGCCTTCAGCACAAGGCCGATCACGAACAGCAAATGTTTTTATGGGCCGTTGCTGTCTTTTTACCCGATAGAATCTGCTATACTTCCCGTATATTGGGGTAAGATCGCCTTGACATGCAGGAACATGTTTCTTATAGTTCACCAAAATAAAATGACCTTTTTCAATCCATGGTCTGTCTGGAAAAAGGTGGACAAAAAACCGTTCTGAAGCTTTTAGACGATGCCTCAACAAGGAGGATTATGTGAAAATCAAAGACGTTGAACAGGATCCTGAAACCCATCTGCCCGGTCCGCGCCTCACCTTTGCTGTGGACGATGAAGGAAAGTATCAGATAGTCGAGTCCGTGGGTAACAGCCTGGGAACACTGTCTGTTAAAATGATGCAGCACCACATCAACGATCAGGTGGAAGCTGCTGCTGAAAGGGTCAGGTCGGGCAAGGAAAGCCCGCTGGCCTTTTTTATGGCTCTTCACATTATGGAATGCGGACTTCTGGCACAGTATGTCGGGATCGCCGGCTGGCGGATCAAAAGGCATCTCAAACCATCGGTGTTCGGGAAGCTCAAAGCCGATGTCCTTCAAAGGTACGCTGATTTCTTCGGGGTAACACTGGAGGAGTTCATCAATCCCAGGCTGGATAAAAAATATCTCTTACTTGGAATGAAGGATAACGAAAATGGATATTGACACCGGATACAAGCACCGTGCCGGGGCGCATTGTGAAACCTGTGTAACGGCCGGGTTAATCAATCATCACAGTGCAAACGGTCTGAACGTTACAGAGCCCCTGGTCTTTGGAACCGGGTCGGGATTGAATTTTGTTCATGTCCCTGTACTTAAGTTTATGGGACTTCCTCTGACGTCTTTTCGTTCCCCTGCCGGAAGCATCATGAAGAAATCCCTGGAGCGTTTGGGAGTGCAGGCTCAAATCCGCTACTTCACCGATCAGGAAAAGGCCATGCAGGCACTGGATGCTGAACTTGAAAAAGGCATTCCTGTTGGCCTCCAGGTGGGAGTCTACTGGCTCCCGTTTATTCAGGAAGTTTTCAGAATTCATCTGAATCTTCACAACCTCGTGGTGACCGGAAGGAAGGGAAGTGACTATCTTGTTTCCGATTTTCTAACCAATGAAATCGCAGTTTGTCCGGCAAAGGATCTTCGGAAGGCCAGGTTTTCAAAAGGAGCAATGGCTCCGAGGGGAAGAATGGTTGCCATCCGGAAAGTCCCCGATCGACTGAGGCTTGCCTATGCGTGTTCCGCGGGAATCCGCGATGTCTGCAGCACAATGCTCCAGCCCATTTTCCCGTTTGTCGGAGTAAAGGGTATCCGCTATATCGCCGACAGGATGGAAAAGTGGCCATCCACTCTCGGGGAACACGGCAGCCGCCGCAACCTGGGCAATGTCATCCTGATGCAGGAGGAAATCGGAACGGGGGGTGCGGGTTTCAGGTACATGTTGGCGGCTTTCCTGGAAGATTCCGCGAAGATTCTGAATGATGAAAGGCTTTTGCGAATATCCGTTCAAATGACCGCGGCAGGGGACAAATGGCGGAGTTTTGGCATTCAGGCTGCCCGGCACTGCAAGGGAAGATCGCGGGAGGGAGAGGGATTTGACTCCTATGCCGCTATTCTCAGAGAATGTGCGGATGAGGAAGAATCCATATTCCGTGAATTGAAGAAGATCATTCCAAAGATCCCTGCCGGGAAAACAAGGTAGAGTCCAATTTATAGGTGATAAAAAACCTGTCAGAAGAGGGAGCTGATAAAATCAGGCAGGGTTTGTGACCATGCCTGATTTGACCCTGTAGCCTGTCAATTAACGTCTGCACGGAGGCGGAGGCGCGTAGCCGGTATTGTCCCAGATCCGGTTTGATGAATATCGATCGGAGGAGCCACAGCAGTCAATGATATTCTTTTTTACAGAGAGTTTCACGCCATTCGTATTTAATCAGGATGGACTCCGCGGCCTTTCTTTCGGGATTGAACGAAACACGGTAAGAAGGTGAATATTCATTGGTTGCGTATGGTTCAGGAATATACACTGATAATAATGATTTCATAACGTTTCCTCCTTTGATGTGAAAATGTTCTGTCTTTTGTGTTTTAGACAAAACCGGAGGGTGAAAAGTTCCTGATATTTTATTTTTTATGACATAATCTATTTATAACATGTATTTATAATCCTCTTGACAAACAAGACCCCCTCTCCTATATTCAAGCCCGCTTAAATGAAATTGTAGTCATTTTAAAAATACGAGCTATGACATCCAGCGCCGACCCTCCTGCGAACACAGAAAAATCACTGCCCAATTCCTGGCGTGGCGAGGTGCAAAACTGCCTCGTTGCCGGTGAGACCATTGAGTCCTGGGTGGAGACCGATCTCGACGCGCGTCTACACTTCGCCGATAACCTGGTGGTTATCACCAACCGACGCCTTTTGGCGCGCGTGCCTGGCAACAGCGAATGGAAAAGCTGGGATTTCCGTGCGGGACTCTCTCTCCACCATCGCGACCATGTCGGCGTCGGCACGCTGGAACTGGTGGATGACAGCGGCCGTCTGGCCATCTGGCACTATACCATGAACCGCAACATGGCCGCCCTCAATGTCATGAGGGCTTTTGAGGAGCAACGCGATAGCGCCGTCACCGGCCAGCTGGTGGCCAAACATGAGGAAATCCTCTGTCCCAAGTGCAAAGTGCCCCTCGCGCCCGGTATCGAGGAGTGTCCGATCTGCATCCGGGAAACGCAGACACCACCTTCCACATGGACGCTCTTCCGCCTGTGGCGCTTTGCCAGGCCTTACAAAGGTCGTCTGCTGGCTGGCTTCCTGCTGACACTGGCCTCCACCGGCGCCACCCTGGTACCTCCCTACCTGACCATGCCGCTGATGGACAACGTGCTGATCCCGTTCCAGAACGGCAAGCCCATCGACGTCCGCCTGGTAGAGCTGTACCTCAGCGGTTTGCTGGGCGCTGCCCTGCTCGCCTGGGGTCTGGGCTGGGCCCGCACCTATATTCTGGCCCTGGTGTCCGAGCGGATCGGTCGTGACCTTCGCACCGCTACCTTCGAGCACCTGTTACAGCTGTCGCTGGAGTACTTCGGCGGCAAGCGCACCGGTGACCTGATGGCCCGCATCGGTTCGGAGACGGACCGCATCAACCTCTTCCTCTCGTTGCACCTGCTGGATTTCGCCACAGACGTTCTGATGATCGCCCTCACCGCGGTAATCCTTTTCTCCATCCATCCCTGGCTGGCGCTGGTCACCCTGCTTCCCCTGCCCATCATCGCCTGGATGATCCACAACGTTCGCGACCGCCTGCGCACCGGTTTCGAGAAGGTGGACCGCATCTGGGCCGAAGTTGCCAATGTGCTGGCTGACGTCATCCCCGGTATCCGTGTGGTCAAGGCCTTCGCCCAGGAAAAGCGCGAGGCCGCCCGTTTCCGTGAAGCCAACTTACACAACCTGGTATTAAACGACCGCATCAACAAGATATGGGCCCTCTTCAGTCCCACAGTGACTCTGTTCACCGAAGTCGGTCTGTTGGTTGTGTGGGGTTTCGGCATCTGGCAGATCAGCAAAGGCGAGATCACCGTCGGCGTGCTCACGGCCTTCCTTGCTTACATCGGTCGCTTCTACAACCGCCTCGACTCCATGAGCCGCATTGTTTCAGTGACCCAGAAAGCCGCCGCAGGCACCAAGCGCATCTTCGATATCCTCGATCACGTTTCCAGCGTGCCGGAGCCGGTCAACCCGGTGCATCTCACGGAGGTGCGCGGAGAAATTGAGTTAAGCAACGTTGGCTTCCGCTACGGCACCCGCGCCGTCATCCATGATGTCAGCCTGACGATCAAGTCCGGCGAAATGATCGGACTCGTCGGTCATTCCGGCTCCGGCAAGACCACCCTTGTGAATCTCATCTGCCGCTTCTACGACGTAACCGAGGGCGCCGTGCTTATCGACGGTGTGGACGTGCGTTCCGTGCCGGTGGCCGAGTTCCGCAGAAACATCGGCCTGGTGCTGCAGGAGCCTTTCCTCTTCTTCGGTACCATCGCCGACAACATTGCCTATGGCAAACCGGACGCCACCCGCGAAGAAATCATCGTCGCCGCCCGCGCGGCTCATGCCCACGAGTTTATTCTGGGCCTGCCCCACGGCTATGACTCTCTGCTGGGCGAGCGCGGCCAGGGCCTCTCCGGCGGCGAGCGCCAGCGTATTTCCATCGCCCGGGCCCTGCTCATCAATCCGAAGATCCTCATTCTCGATGAGGCCACCTCCTCGGTCGACACCGAGACCGAGAAGGACATCCAGAAGGCCCTGGACAACCTCGTGCGTGGCCGTACCACCATTGCTATCGCCCATCGCCTGTCTACTCTTCGTAAGGCCGACCGACTCGTGGCCATGGACCGCGGCCAGGTGGTGGAAGTGGGCAGCCACGATGAACTGATGGCCAAGGAAGGCCACTATTACCGTCTCTATCAGGCCCAGGCCCGCAACGTTGATACAGAACCGGAAATCCCCCGTGCCGTTAACCGGTTCAGGGAGCACGCAGCATGAGTACCCTCAACCTGCAATTGATCCGCAACCCCTTCGGCAGACTGATCCTCACCACGGCCCGGGGCACCGAGGAAGAAGTTGTTCCCGTGCGCTCCTTCCCCATTGCCGCCCCGGAAAATGGTATCTCCCTGGTCAGCATGGATGGTCACGAACTGGCCTGGATCGAACATCTTGCCGACCTGCCCGACGCCCAGTGCCGGCTGGTGGAAGAAGAACTGGCCAGCCGCGAGTTTGTGCCTGAGATTCGTGCCATCAAGACCATTTCCAGTTTCGCGACGCCCAGCACATGGCAGGTGGACACCGACCGCGGCTCCTTCGCCCTGGTGCTTGAGAGCGAGGATGACATCCGCCGTATCTCCCGGACCATGCTCATGATTTCCGACAGCAACGGCATCCAGTTCCTGGTGCGTGATCTGACCAGACTGGACCGGAGCAGCCGCAAGTTGCTGGATGGTTTCTTATGATGCACTGTGATAAAATAACTAAAATGATCGGTAATTTTGACAGCCATTCCGATGTGAAAGCGATACCAGGCGATCCCCCGCATCCTGCCCGGGTACCCGGAAAGACACCATTATGAGCAAAAGAGATATCGAATTCCTGAAGATCGTTCCCCTGCGAGGCCCTAACATGTGGACCTATCGTCCCGTGCTGGAGGCCTGGATCAACATCCATGACCTGGAGGATACCAACTCCAGCACTTTACCTGGGTTCTACGAGCGTCTTTCGACCTGGCTCCCCTCCCTGGTTGAGCACCGCTGCAGCTATGGGGAACGGGGCGGTTTCTTGCGCCGGGTGAAAGAGGGCACCTGGCCCGGTCATATCCTGGAGCATGTGGCCCTGGAACTGCAAAGCCTGGCCGGCCTCCCCGGCGGCTTCGGCAAGGCCCGCGAGACCAACCGCCGTGGAATCTACAAAGTGGTTATACGCGCCTGGCAGGAGGATGTCACCCGCGCTGCCCTTTA
>JBDKUG010000183.1:0-14123 GCA_039679815.1 Smithella sp. | reverse complement strand
TCTTTGAACCGTTTTACACAAAGAAACCCATGGGCCGGAGTGGAACCGGCCTGGGCCTTGCAATTGTCTGGGGAACAGTAAAAGACCACAAAGGATATATTGATGTGCAGACTGAAATTGGCCGGGGCACAACCTTTACACTTTATTTCCCGGTTACACGCGAGGAAATGACTTCCCCTCAGCAGAAAAAGTGCATGGAAGAATACATGGGGCGCGGGGAAACGGTGCTGGTGGTGGATGACATTGCCGGACAGAGAGAGGTGGCTTCCGCATTGATTCAAAAACTCGGGTACAAGGTCCATGCGGTGTCCAGCGGGGAAGAAGCGCTGGAATTCCTCCGGCAGAATCATGCAGACATCCTGGTTCTGGATATGATCATGGTCCCGGGAATTGATGGGTTGGAAACCTATCAGAGAGCTCTCGAAATCAACCCGAAGCAGAAGGCCGTCATTGTGAGCGGATTCTCTGAAACGGACCGTGTCAAAGATGCGCAAAAGCTGGGAGCGGGCACTTATGTCAGGAAACCTTATGCAATGGAGACTCTGGGCATGGCTATCCGGAATGAACTCCGGCGGTGACATTGCTCCCCGATTATCGTTTACTGTTCTCTTCTTTCAATAGGGATATTTTTTGAAGTTGTCTTGCCTGACTGAACATCTCCTCTCGGAAATCTGAAGAAAAAGGAAGTAAATGCCCCTTCCCCGGGAACAGATGCAATCGCCCGTTTGCCAGATTCGCTGACAGATGACGGCCAAACTCCTGCGGCACGAACACATCCGCCTCACCCTGCATGATCTGAACAGGATTCTTCACCGCGCTCATCTCAAATCCCCAGTATCGCCACTGTACATTCAGATCCTGCACGGCTCCATCACTGCCCTGCCGAACCCCTTCCTGCTGTGTGCGCATGAATAAACAGGCACTGGCAGGGGAATCGAGCATCCGGCGATCAAATGGCGGCATTTTCTCAACAGCCTCACGCAGGTAGAAATCCGGTCGATACAGGTCCACATGCCGCACTCCCCAGACAGTCACACTGAACGCCAGAGGATGATTTTGCGCCAGCTTTGCGCCCGGAAGACCCTTGTCCGCCATGAACTGCTGTGCGTCGGGAAAGCGGGAAAAGTCCGTATAGCCGGAAATGGCAAAGGTGAACTCCACCCGTTGGGGATAATAGTAGCTTGTCGCTATGACGGGCGGAACCCCGCTGGACCAGCCGATCAGTCCAAAGTGCGCGATCTTTTTCAGATCGGCCAACGTGGCCAGATCTTCGGCAAAATCCTTGAGGGAATAAGGTTTGATTAAGGGCGATTTTCCAAAACCGGGGCGATCGAACACAATCAGGCGATAACCGAAACGGCGGGCATCCTGATCCAGCAGGGCCAGTTCCAGGCGGGATCCCGGATTCCCATGTGCGTAAAACACCGGAAAACCCGTCGGATCACCGGCTTCTGCAACGGCCAGTCGATGACCGCGCACGGTCAGCATTTGCGTAGTCAGCTTTCCCTTCGGGATACCGGAGCACACGGCAGGCTGCGGAAATTTCCCTCCCTGCTGCCCGATAGCTGTAGATGCCATAAAAAAAAACAACAGCACGGTTATGAGAAAACCTGTTTTCTTTACCATAGAATTTGGATGCGCTTCAGCGTTATTTCACCTGGATGGTACCTGCCTGGTTGACGCGCATGTTGTCTATGAAGACCGACCCCATGCTGTTTCCGGTACCCGGTTCCACCCCGATGCGGATGACGTCAATGCTCATCCTCTGCACCTGGATATTAGAATTGATTTCCTGAACAAGAACCGACTTTCCGGCGTTTGTTCCATCATACACAGGGAACACTGTCGTGGTGAAAGGCGAAGTGCCCTGGATATTGCCCTTCAGATCAATGTCCATAAGGCTGACGTAGAAATCGTCCATTTTCAGGTATATATTCCCATGGTTGCTGTACATTTCCCCCGTTAC
The DNA here is from genome assembly GCA_039679815.1 of Smithella sp. Taxonomy (GTDB): domain Bacteria; phylum Desulfobacterota; class Syntrophia; order Syntrophales; family Smithellaceae; genus UBA8904. The sequence goes on along the minus strand of JBDKUG010000183.1, from coordinate 12,157 downwards.
ATAATCAAAATGGACGTTTTCCATCGTGACGTTAAACCCCAGCCGGGTGAAATCGAACAGGGCATTTCCGGTTGCCTTACCGGTTCCTTCCTTGAGATTGTATGGCAGACCCTTCACCACGAAGAGGCGGTTCACCTGCGTCCCGGCTGCGTTCCGGGATACTGACAGTCCGCTCTGAGCGGCAACCTGGGACAGCTCATCATCGTTCATTGCCGGTTCGGCAGCGGTTATGGGATGGGAAAAAATAAGGAACACCAGACAAAGGATGGGAATAGCTTTGCAAAGAGTTGTTTTCATCATGACCGCCGCCTCCCCCGCAGAAGGGTATGTGGTTTCGCCCGTCCGTTATGATTTAACGATCAACGCCCCTTGAATAAACAATTTGTTACTTTGCATTTTCTTATCAATGATTCATGTGTTTTGTCAAGTGTGTAAAATGAATGCTTTATTTTTATAATCTTTATGGATATACTTTTTTATCGATCTTTTGGAGATTCCATATCCGAAATAGTTCATTTTATTTTTGTTCATCATCATTAACGAGGCAGGACACAAAAGATGCACGACCTATCCCAGGCACATCAGAAACTGATCGAAGAGAATGCCTTACTAAAACGGAGAATCCAGGAACTGGAAAAATCAGCGGCAAGGAGAAAACGGGCAGAGGACGGCCTGCGGGAAAGCAAGGCAAAATACCTGAACATTATCCAAAACATTCAGGAAGGCTATCTCGAGACGGACCTTGCCGGAAGATGGATTTTCTTGAATGATATCATCCCCAAACTGCTGGGTTACTCCCGAAAAGAACTGATGGAAATGCCCGATCCCATTCGTCAGTTGCAGAGTGAATCAGACACCCAAAAATCTTATCAGGCCTTCAGGACGATATACAAAACAGGAAAACCCCTTAAATCATTTGAACTAGAGTTAATCAGAAAAGACGGTACGACGGGCAACTATGAAATATCGGTATCTTTAATGAAGGATACCAGGGGGAAGCCGGTCGGATTCCGCTGTATTTCGCGCGATATCACTGAGCGCAAGATTATGGAACGCGCCCTCAAGGAAAGCGAAAAACAATACCGCATGATTGTCGAGAACATGTACGACAGCATTTGGACAATGGACATGAACCTGCATTTCACCTATTTGAGTCCGTCCGAAATACACACGTCCGGTTATACACCCGAAGAAGTCATGCAAATGCCTATTGAAAAATTGATAACGCCGGAATCCTACGCCGTGGTGAAAAGAATTCTTGGCGAGGAGATCGAACGGGAATTTAGCGGAGAACCGGTCGATCTCGATCGCAAACGAATTATAGAAGTGGAATTATATCATAAAAAAGGAGGCACTTACTGGCAGGAGACCACCGCTTCTTTTATCCGGGATGAAAACGGGAAACCCACAGGGATCGTATGCGTCGGCCGGGACATTACAGCCCGGAAGCACGCGGAAAGAGATCTGCAAACGGCAAGGGACCACTTGCTCCAGGCGGAAAAGCTCTCTGCGATCGGTCAATTGTCTGCCGGTGTCGCTCATGAGATCCTCAACCCCGTGAACATCATATCAACAGAAATACAGCTTCTGCAAAAGATGGAAAACCTGCCGCATGAAGCGCTGGAGGAGTTAGAGATCTGCATGTCCCAAATCGACCGGATCGTTGCCATCGCCGACAGTCTCAAGCATCGGTCGAGCATCCCTGAAAAAAGGATGGACATGGTGAATATCAATGACGTCATCGCCGATATCATGGCATTACACAAATCACAACTGATGATAGATAAAATAGAAACGGATTTTCAGTATCATCCTGATTTGCCGGAAATGCTCATGGACCGGAAAAAGATTGAGCAGGTGATTCTAAATCTGATTTCGAACGCCAGGAGCGCCATGGAAGGCAAGGAGAAAAAAGTCCTGCGGATATCGACGGATTGGGAAGCAAATCACGATCAAGTCAGGATCATCGTGGCAGACACAGGGCATGGCATCAAGAGTGAACATATGCTGAAAATCTTTAATCCGTTTTTCACCACCAAGGAGCAGGGGAAAGGAACCGGGCTGGGTCTCTCCATATCTTACGGCATTGTCAAAGATCACGGCGGCAAGATCTGGGCAAAAAACAACAGATGGGGAGGAGCGTCTTTTCATATCATTTTCCCCGTAAATCGAGCCATGGATCATCATCAAGGATGAGATTCAACAAGGCTGTGGGACTTGCAGGAAAGCGAGGAAAAGCACCGTGGAATTCTGGAGAATATGGATGATGCGTTTACGATGTCGACATGGAAAGCAGCAGAGATCGAAGATTTGTTTTCTCGTTCTTTATGCCGAGTTTTGAACGGATATTTTTCCTGTGAAAATCAACCGCTGTTGCTGAAATATTTAAATATTCCGTTATTTCCTTTGTTGTCTTGCCTTCTTTTATGAGCGTGGCAATTTGAATTTCCCGAGGTGTCAGATCAAAATGTTTTGTCGTTAGATTTTGTAGAAAAGGTGAAATGATTTCTTTGAGGTGATTTTCAATCACGTTGACATGATCTAATTGACTTTCATTTAATTTCAGGTTTTTTAATTTATCAATAGAAGGGAAAACCAGCTTTTTGACATTCGATAAAATATTTTCTTCCATTTCGCGCCTATCGTCCTCCCGTTGCTTCAATATTACTTTCAGGGCGATATTTGCTTCTTCCAATGTCTGGGATTTCATTTGCAATTCTTTTTCGCTCTTTTTCAAATCTTCCTCGGCTTTTTTGCGCTCATTACACTCGGCTAATTCTTTTAATGCTCGATTAACCGAAGGTGCCAGTCTTAGCAGATTATTTTTTAAAACATAATCCGTTGCACCTTTTTTGAGCAACTCAACGGCCAGTTCTTCTCCCAACGCGCCGGAGACAAAAATAAAGGGGATGCCGGGATATTGATTCGCGACGATGTTTAATGCCGATTTACCGCTGAAGCCGGGCAGAGAATAATCGGCCAGAATTAAATCCGGCAAATATTCTTCCATCTGTTTCGTGAAGTCAGCTTTGTTTGCAACTCTTTTGGAAACGAAATCAAGCCCCGCCTGCTTTAATTCGTCTTCCATCAGCTCCGCGTCAGAGGCTGTATCTTCTAATATTAATATTCGTAATCTTTTATTCATCCGGATATCCTTGTGTTTTACTTACCAATGTTTTTTGTAATATAGCCCTATCCCGACCTAATCGACATTTATATTGAGATTAAGCCAATAACTTATAATTTGCCTGATATGTTCTGCAAATTGATCAGCATCCAAAGGCTTGACCAGATAACTGTTGACGCCCAGCTTATAACTTTCCTTTCTGTCTCTTGCTTCGTTGGATGACGTAAATACCACAACGGGTATGTATTTTGTTTTGTCATCCGATTTCAGTAATTTCAGGACTTCCGTACCGTTAATCTTGGGCAGCTTTAAATCCAGCAATATCAGCTTGGGTGGTCTGAGTTTTCCGGAAATGAATTTACCCGTAGGATCGAAAAAATACTGCACTGCTTCAGCGCCATCTCTGAATATCAGAAAACCTGATTTAATGCCTGATTCGTTAAGCGCGTCCAGAATCATTTCAACATCATGATAATTATCTTCAACAATAACAATATCTATATTGTCCATTTTTCCAGTTAGTCCTTTATTGGCAATGTGAAATAAAATGCCGCTCCTTCTTCAACTTGTCCTTCAGCCCAGACACGGCCTCCGTGGCGATGAATTATTCTCTGGACAATGGCCAGCCCCACACCCGTTCCTTCATATTCATCCGTGCTGTGCAAGCGCTGAAAGACACCAAATAACTTATCATAGTAATCCATATCAAAACCGACGCCATTATCTTTGACGTAATAAATATTCTCATTCTCTTCCTTATAACCGCCGGTTTCAATTCGCGCTTTGTCTTTATTTTTTGTGTATTTTACCGCGTTGGATAAAAGATTTGAATAAACTTGTTTGATCAGGGTTCGGTCGCCCTTGCTCGCCGGGACTGTATCAATTTTAAAGTCAATCCTTCTATCGGGATTTATAATCTGCAACTCCATCCAGACATCATTGACCAGTCCTTCCATGTCCAATCTGGTCATGTTTATTTCCAGGCGGCCCAAACGGGAAAAAGCAAGCAAATCATCAATCAACTTACCCATCATTTGTGTATTGCTTCGAATCAAGTCGAATTTCCGTCTGGCGTCATCATTGAGATAATCTTTTTGATCCCGGAGGATCATTCTTGAATATCCGTCAATCGCCCGTAAAGGTGCACGTAAATCGTGAGAAACGGAGTAACTGAAACTTTCGAGCTCTTTGTTGGTCAGTTCCAGTAATTTTGTCCGCAGGGCGATGAGCTTTTCAACTTCCTTGCGTTCGTGGATTTCCAATTCCAATGCATTATTTGCTCGTTTCAGTTCATCTGTTCTTTCTTCGACTCTCAATTCTAATTCATCATGAGCCGCCTTCAGCTCTTTTTCTGCGCGCCTCAATGCTGTTATGTCGCGGGCCGCTGCAAAAATACCCTGTACTTCTCCGGCATCGTTTTTATATAATGATGAATTGTACAGCACATCGATCACCTGACCGGAAGAATTCCGTATCGACAAAGGATAATCCCGTACAATGCCTTTTTCAAATACCAGTTTATATCCCTCGTCTGCTTTTTCGGGTTCTGTAAAATAATTTGAAAAATTGCTGCCGATCAATTCTTTCCTTGACCGGCCTGTTACAAATTCAGTTGACTCGTTGACATCCATGATTTTCCCTTCGGGGCTGATGGTCACCAGGGGGTCGAGGCTTGCTTCGATGAGACTGCGGGCATACAGAGAAGCTCTTTTATCTTCCAGCTCATATTTTTCGCGGTAATATTTCGCCTGCTGATAACGCCATATATAGGCGACTAAAATACCCATAATGGATATGCTGACCAGAATAAAAAATACAGTCAGCCAAAAGCGCATGGTCATCGAAGCAAATATCTCTTCCTGATCGATTTTGACAATAAGAAACCAAGAGGTATCCGGTACTGCCTTGACTGCTGCAAAAACCTTTTTTTTGCGGTAATCTATTCCTTCAAGCGTTCCCTTCAAACCCAGAACAGCCTTTACTGCCGGCAACGAGGTTTCAGTAATCGGATGTCTCAACCTCAAGGGCGTGTTCTTGATATGACGCAATTCGTTAAGATACACCACATCATTACCATCACGATGGACAAGCAGCGCTTCTCCCGTCTTACTTGGCAAAGGCCATTGTTTAATCGTCGGGTACAACCGATGTTGGGGATCAACAAGGATGATCACCGTGCCGAGGGGAATTGGCCCGGACTTCTTAAACATCACAAGAGGGATAACCACAGAGATATGCGTGTTGTTTTTTTCATCTCCATGAATGTCGCTTATGATAATATCTTTAATTTCGAATGCTTTATTGATAACATTAGAATGATTGACACCGAAATCGGAATCATACTTCTGTGTGGCCAATCGGACTGTTTTATTCTTATCGATAAGTAATATATTTTGATATTGATATGAATTTTGCGTCGCAGCCAGTAAGGATAAAACATTTTCTTTCAATTCAGGAGACTGCGGGTTGTTGAAATACTTTGCCACATCTTCTGCAAATGAATCATCTTTATAAATGACGTTTGCATCACCGATGCGTTCATTACGCCAGTTGCTGATTTCCCATACTTTCAGTTCGGCAATTGCGGCCAGCTGCTGACTGGCTGCTCTGCCAATTTCTTTTTTCTGATATTGGTAAATATAAAATCCCGAGATAGTAATAATGGCGGAAGCAGAGATGAATATTGCCAAAGCAATAAGGAGAGTGATGTTGACGGTCCTGGGCAGAGGATTTATCATGCGTCATCTGCTTTCTTATTTATACAAGAGTAATTTCTAACTTATATGATATTATAACCTCAACCTCCTGTGGAAACAAGTTTATATATTAGCAGAAAAAAGATAAATTGCCTCGGTGGTATACAACATCTTTTCTGAACGTTTTTCCCTTTGATTATTTTGACTTGAGAGTACCGGGTTCTCACCTAATTTAAGGCGATTTTTTTGTTAACCTTGAGGCGAAGTTTGGATGCCTCAATGCCGAGATCGATCCATTCATCCGTCAGCATTTTGAATCGTTTGTAGGTTGCGATTTCCTTTTTGACGGCTTCCACGCAATCCGGGCGGATGTAGTCACTTCTGCTTCTCATGGCACGCGTGTAACTGATTTGCCAGAAGGGGCCACTTTTTTCTTTGGGCTCCTTGTACTGACACGTTAGAGACCCCGGCCGCATCGGCCCCATTTTCGAAAGCGCCTCCTTGATCTTTTCAATCCTTTTTTCGATCTGCTTGAGTCTCTTTTCGTCCACGATCTCATCCTTTTTAATTTTTTAAATATTAGCTGATTTTCCCGCATTTGTCGAACATTTTCCCTGCAATATAGCATGTGTTTGCTATATTGCTTTCGGCTGTATATTAAGCAATATCATGTGCAAGGAGAATGCCGATGCTCTGGAAAAAATGGTGGGAACTGGTCTGTCAACTCAAGGGGGCTTGTGCCCGAACGCGTACGTTTTCATGGATGATTGTATGCCTGATGGAAATGACGGTACGCACGGATCTGATGGGCGTCTCCAGCATCGGGCGCGCTTTGGGGCTTGTGCCAACATGCCATGACCGGATTCTGGATTTTTTTCACTCTCCGGCGCTTTGCCTCGATAAACTTACGCGACTCTGGCGCCGTCTGGTCTTTCAGCAATCCGGTATCTTGCGCGTGGGCGGACACCCTGTACTTGTCGGCGACGGAATCAAGGTGGCCAAGTCAGGCAAAAAGATCAGAATAGTTTCTCTGATCCATGACGAAGGCGCTTTCCTGACGGCAGCAAGCCCCATCTATGGTGAAAAAAGTGTTCCCCCTTACGCTATCGGGTTGCCGATCTCTTCTGGCGGCCCGTCGGCATTCTTGTCCGCTTCGTCATTGTCCGGCATCCCTCACGCGGTTCGATCTTACTGTTGTCCACGGACTTGAATCTGTAGCCGCTTGAGATTATCGAACTGTATGGTCTGCGCTTCAAAATCGAACTGTCCTTCAAGCAGGTGCTGCGCGTCATCGGAACTTTCGCCTATCACTTCTGGATGGATGCCATGACACCCATCAAACGAAAAAGCGGCAACCAGTATCCACATAGAAAAACCGCTGACTACCGTGACGGAATCCGGCGTAAACTCGCGGCCTGTCATCGGCACATCCAGCCTGGTCTCATCGCTCAGGGACTGCTGCAGATTCTTTCTGCTACCTGCTCAGATCTGGTCTGGCGTTCTTTCGGCTCCCGGATGCGCACTATCCGCCCGGGTCTGGCGCCCTCTGAACCGGTTACAGCCATTGCGCTCAGAAATTCGCTGCCCGAATATCTCGCGGATAACCATATTGATGCAAAACAAACGAAATTCCTGCGCGATAAAATTCATGTTGAAAGATCTGAAGGAATCAGGCTTATCGCCTGACCGGCAAGAGGCTAAAAACAGTACTCTCAAGTAATAATTTACCAGCAATTAATGATTCCCCCTCATCATAAAATATGCTAATAATAAAAAATAAAAAAATCTGGGAAATCGAAAATGTTCGAAGTTACGATTATTAAATCATTTTCCGCAGCGCATCTGCTGTCGGAAATAGGAGGCAAATGCGAGGAACTCCACGGGCATAATTTCAAAGTGGAGGTAACCGTAGGAGCGCCGGAGCTGAATTCAGAAGGGATTTTGATTGATTTCCGCCTGCTTAAAAAATGGCTGAAAGATATCCTCGACCAGATGGATCACCAGCATTTGAATGATCTTCCCTTTTTTAAGGGGAAAAATCCATCTTCGGAAAATATCGCCTGCTTCGTATATAAAGAAATGCAGGACAAAGTTGCTGAATCGGGAGTCAAAATGCTGCGCGTAAAAGTGTGGGAATCGGACACTGCGGTCGTAACTTACAGGGAAGGATAAAGGAAAAAGGTCAAAGACACAAGGAGATAAAAAATCATTAATAATCAGAGGCGTAGCCCTCCGCTTAAAGCCTTTGACCTTGCATCTTGCGCCTTTTACCTGTTTTTATATGATTGATATTCAAAACCAGAAAGATTCCCGCAATATTGACATTAAAAAGGTCGGGGTGAAAAACATCAAGTACCCGATCATCGTTCTGGATCGCGCGCGCGGTACGCAGCCGGTGAATGCCACGATCAACATGTATGTCAACCTGCCGCATCATTTCAAAGGCACGCACATGAGCCGGTTTGTGGAGGTGCTCAATGATTTCCGGGGCCAGATCAATATCAAAACCTTTAAAATGATTCTGGATAAAATGAGGCAGAAATTGCGCGCACAGTCTGCGCACATGGAAATCGAGTTTCCCTATTTTCTCAAAAAAACGGCTCCCGTATCCAGGGCAAGAAGCATGATGGAATACCGCTGCGTGTTCGCGGGGGAGCACAACGGTGAAAAATCAGACTTTCTGGTGGGCGTGGTCGTGCCGGTCACCACGCTTTGCCCCTGTTCCAAAGAGATCAGCGCCTTCGGGGCCCACAACCAGCGCAGTATCGTCACGGTAAAGGTGCGTTTCAAAAAATTTTTCTGGATTGAAGATTTGATAAAAATAGTGGAAGATTCAGCCAGTGGTGAAGTATATTCCCTGTTGAAGCGCGTGGATGAAAAATTTGTCACGGAAAAGGCTTACAGGAATCCAAAGTTTGTGGAAGATCTTGTCCGAAGCGTGGCGGTAAAGTTAAACGCAGACGACAATTTCACCTGGTACAGCATCGAAGCCGAGAATTTTGAAAGCATCCACAACCACAGCGCTTACGCCTACGTTGAGAAAGGATAGAAAAATGGCCGCGAGTAAAGCAGATTCATTTTTCAATCTTTACAACCACGGATTTGTCCGTACGGCTGTCTGCGTCCCTGAGCTCAGGGTTTCCGATGTGCCGTTTAATACTCATAAGACGATTGAACTGGCCCAAAAAGCGGCCCGGCAAAAAGCTGTCCTGGCGATCTTCCCGGAACTGGGACTTTCCGCCTATTCCAATGATGATTTGTTCCACCAGGACGCCCTGCTGAAAAGTGTCGAAAAAGCGCTGGTCACCATTAAAGAAGCTTCCGCTAAATTAAATCTGATCATTGCGTGCGGGGCGCCGCTTCAGGTGGATTGCCGACTGTTCAACTGCGCTGTTGTTTTTTACCGGGGCGATATTCTCGGCATTGCCGTCAAATCCTACCTGCCGAATTATCGCGAATATTACGAGGTCAGGCAATTTTCACCTGCCTCGACGGCCCTTGCGTCAACCATTACGCTGGCCGGGCAAAAAGATATTCCCTTTGGCGCAAACCTGATTTTTAAAGCCGCCAATGTGAAATATTTCAACCTATTCTTTGAAATATGTGAAGATGTCTGGGTACCGATCCCGCCGTCGAGTTTTGCCGCAATGGCAGGCGCGACCGTCATCGGCAATCTTTCCGCCTCCAACATCACCATCGGCAAATCGGAGTACCGGCACCAGCTGGCCGCCAACCAATCAGCGCGCTGTGTCTCAGCCTATCTTTATGCCGCAGCGGGTTTTGGTGAATCGACAACGGATCTGGCCTGGGACGGCCACGCGATGATTTATGAAAACGGCAATCTGCTCTCGGAATCCGAACGATTTTCAACGTCGGAACAAATCATTTTCGGCGATATCGATCTGGACCGCCTGGCGCAGGACCGGATGCGTCTCACTACGTTCGGCCAGAATGCGGCGGATCACAAAATACAGCTTGCCGCTTTTCGCTCCATTGAATTTGATCTTGACCGCCCGCAGGGACGCTTGATGCCCGAGCGTGAGATTCCCCGTTTCCCGTACATTCCCGCCGACACGGGGAAGCGCGACCAGCGCTGTTACGAGGCCTACAATATTCAGGTTCAGGGACTGGCCCAAAGGCTCAAATCTTCGGGAATTCCAAACCTGGTGATCGGGGTTTCGGGGGGGCTGGATTCCACACACGCATTGCTTGTCGCCGCCCGCACCATGGACCTGCTGGGCAGGCCCCGCACCCATGTCAAAGCCTACACAATGCCGGCTTTCGGGACAACCGGCAAAACCTACCGCAACGCCATTAACTTAATGAAAGCCCTGGGTGTGGAAACGAACGAAGTGGACATCAAACCGGCATGCATCCAGATGCTCAAGGACATTGATCATCCTTTTGACGGCGGAAAAAAAGTTTATGATATTGCTTTTGAAAATGTGCAGGCCGGGCAGCGTTCTGCGCATCTTTTCCGCCTGGCCAACATGAAACATGCGCTGGTGCTGGGCACGGGTGATTTAAGCGAACTGGCCCTGGGCTGGTGCACTTACGGGATCGGCGATCATATGTCGCACTACAACGTTAACGCCAGCGTCCCGAAAACTCTGATTCAGTATCTGATCCGCTGGGTGGCGCAAACGCATCAGTTTTCGGCAAAAGTGTCTGAGATTCTTCTGGATGTCCTGGCAACGGAAATTTCACCGGAACTGATTCCCGGTGAACACAACAACCAGCCGATGCAGAAAACAGAAGAGACGACCGGACCTTACGAGTTGCAGGACTTCAACAATTTTTACATTACACGCTTCGGGTATCTACCCGCAAAGGTCGCTTTCATGGCTTATTGCGCCTGGAAGGACAAAAACAAAGGCGCATGGCCGGATATCCCGCCGGAAAAGCAAAACGCTTACAGCCTGAAAGAAATCAAGAAATGGCTGCATGTCTATCTGAATCGATTCTTTAAAATGTCCCAGTATAAGCGTTCCTGCGTTCCCAATTCACCGAAAGTGGGGTCGGGGGGATCACTCTCCCCCAGAGGTGACTGGCGCGCTCCCAGCGACAGCGAAGCCGCCGTGTGGCTCGCGGACTGGAAAAACATTCCGGACAGGGATGACAAATGATTAAACCGTCCTACAAAGATTTCGACGCCACCGAATTGTATTGCCCGCAATGCCGGCGCGCCGTGCCCGTACGCAAAAGGCTGCTTCTTGTTCTTTCCGAAGGCGACAAATATGACTACAGCTGCGTTTACTGCGGAACGTCTGTGGGCGACAAGCTGGTAAAAGAAAACATTAACTCCAAAATCCTTCTCCGTTAAAGCCACCTTATGTTTGCCCCCCTATGGAGCAACAGGATGTGTCATAATGTAAAAAGATGTCATTCCGGGTGCATGTGAGGAATCTTAATACCTTGGTATTGTGAGCCAAAAAGATTTCTCGTCGCTTTGCTCCTCGAAACGCGTGACCTGAAAGGTTATGACACGAAGGGAATTATGCAAAGCTCTCACAACCTCCGGCTTTTAACGCCACCTCTGCTGGCGGAGGACAGGAAACGGAGCTGTTCCTTCTTCCTTGATCCTTGCGCCTTGAACCTTGATCCTTGTTCCTTGCCCCTTTCAGACAAACACCCCTCCCTTCCGGAGAACAACTGCTCCCCATAATCCTGAACAAAATATGGATTAGAGTTATTTCTTTTTTTGCAGGGCCTGCATTAATTTTTGCGCCAGCACGCCGGATGTTTCCGACCCCGGTGATGGTGTTTCTCCATAAACCAGGCTGACGTCCCTGCCGGACGCGTTGTCTCCCAGATAACCGGCCAGCACTTCACGGCTGTGGACATCTTCATGGCAATAGGTACAGAGGTTTTCCCAGTTGCTGCCATCCGGAGGATTATTGTGGTGATTGCCGTCCTTGTGATGAACCGTCAACAGCTGCCGGTTCACGCCCGAAAACTCGCGTCCGCAGCGGGCGCAAACCAATCCGTGAATGCTTAAGGATTTTTCGCGGTAGTCCTCGCCGCCGGGCGCCCTGGCGGCGTTTTTCATTTCCCGCACGGTATCTTCAACCGTTTTCTGCCCCCCGGAAGACAGAGGCTTTTTAGAAACGGCGACACGACCCCACTTGTTGGAAAACGTCATCTTCGCCATTTCGCACTATACCTTTTCTTTACCGGAGAGCACTCTGAGAAACGCGCTCACCCCTTTGAGCACGGGAATCACTGTCGATATTTTTCGAACCAGCGGAGAATACAGGGCAAGCGGCGCCACTATTTCCAGTTTACTTACCGCTTCATTCATCATGAGATTAATCCGGCTGCTGGTTAAGGCGTA
>JBDKUG010000335.1:0-5838 GCA_039679815.1 Smithella sp. | reverse complement strand
CATGCCGCCCAGTTGCGGCAGCGTAGCGTGGCTTTCATCAATGATAATTAAAGCATCTTTCGGCAAATATTCCATGAGCGTGGGCGGCGGCTCGCCCGGCTTGCGGCCGGTGAGATGGCGGGAATAATTTTCAATGCCCTGGTAGTAGCCCATCTCTTCCATCATTTCCAGGTCGAAATTCGTGCGCTGTTCCAGGCGCTGCGCTTCCAGCAGCATATTCTGTTCCTTATATCGGGCCAGTGTCACGGCCAGTTCCGCACGAATATCGGTCGTGGCTCTTTTGAGATTATCCTTTGTTGTTACGTAGTGGCTGCCGGGGTAAACGGCGGTTTTGTTGAGTGAGCCAAGTTTCTTACCGCGCAGCGGGTCAATCCAGTGAATCGCCTCAATTGTGTCGCCGAAAAATTCCACCCGGAGCGCCTGTTCGTCCTCATAGGGCGGAAAGATTTCCACGACATCGCCGCGGACGCGAAATGTGCCGCGGTGAAAATCAATATCGTTTCGTTCATACTGGATTTCAATCAACCTTTTTAATATCTCGTCACGGGGCATCTCACCGCCCACTTCCAGCTGCACAATCATGCCCAGATACGACTCGGGTGAACCCAGGCCGTAGATGCAGGAAACACTGGCCACAATAATAACGTCGCGCCGTGTCAAAAGCGCGTGCGTGGCGGCATGGCGCAGCTTGTCGATTTCCTCGTTGATGGCGGAATCTTTTTCAATATAGGTGTCCGTGGTGGGCAGATAGGCTTCCGGCTGATAGTAGTCGTAATAGCTGACAAAGTATTCCACGGCGTTATCGGGAAAAAGGCCTTTGAATTCTTCATACAGTTGTGCGGCCAGCGTTTTATTGTGCGCGATAATCAACGCCGTGCGCTGCGCACGCGCGATGACATTGGCAATGGTGAAGGTCTTGCCGGAACCGGTGACGCCTAAAAGCACTTGATGGCCCTTCCCTGCTGCTAGCCCCTCGGTCAGTTTGTCGATGGCCTGCGGCTGATCGCCGCTCGGAATAAAATCCGTGATGAGTGAAAATTTTTCCATAAATTTCTGATAACCATAAATGATTTCTGGATTGCCCGGTCTTTGCCGGTAATGACAACGCTATGCTAGCAAATACACCACTTCCCGTTTTTGTTTTGTCATTGCGAGCCGACTCTCAGTCGGCGTGGCAATCTCAAATTTCACCTAATAAATCTTTCCATCCACTATTCATTTCTTCTATTAATTTGATCTTCTTTGCCCTTGTGCCACTTTTCATTTGTTTTTCCCTGGCAATTGCATTGTTTATGTCATCGTAAACTTCGTAGAATACCAATTTGTCTATGCTGTATCTTTTCGTAAAACCTTCCAGCAATTTATTTTTATGTTCATAGACTCTCTTATTCAAATCACTCGTAACACCGGTGTAAAGGACTGTATTGTTTTTGTTTGTCATGATGTAAACGTAAAATTGTTTATTCATGCAACATCCATTTACAAATCAAAGGTACTGAGATTGCCACGGCTCCTGAGCGTCGCCTCGCAATGACATCAATATTTGAACCTTGCTCCTCGAACCTTACAGAAAAAGAACCGGCTCCCTCAGTATCGCCTCCCTCGCGCGCATCGCGCTGGCGGCCGTTTCCGGATGCGTATCCTTGAGCGAAGCGATCTGCCGCAAATTATCCCCCGTGCGCAAAACCAGTGAGGCCATGTCTCCTTCGGCAATGCCGGTGGTTTTGATGACATCATCCCAGCTTCGTCCACGCGCCCAGTAATACATCGCTACGCCTGCCGATGGATAAAGCTGCGGACTTTTAAAACCGGCCGTTTGCAGTCGTCGTGAAATGGGCCGGACAGCCACCAGCATTTTGCGCAGGGCTGCCATCAGCTTATGGGGAAGTTCCGCGGTTGCCAGATGTATTTCATCATCCCGGTCATAAGCAAATACCGCCACCACAGCCGCCAGCAGTTTTTCATTGTCCACCGGAAAAGCGTCTTCCCTCAAACATTCGGCAACCAGAAGAGGATAATCCAGCCTGAGGCGGGCCGCCCAACGGCCGTCTTCTGTAAGTCTGCCTGCCGCATCCACAAAGCCTTCCCCATGCAGAAACTTCAAATGCAAAGAAAAATCCTTCCACAGCCTGTCTGCGGCGGACATACTTTTTTTATCAATTTTGTTTTGCTGCCAGGCTGCCAGAGATTTTTCAAATATTTTTTTCACATCAGCAGGCGTCTGGGACAACATCAGATTCAATACCATTGCAAAGTCATTTTTCAATTGGCTCATAATATCTTCCGGCGCGGCCGACAGCATTTCTTTGATGTGTCCCAAATCCATAAACCGGCCTTGCACCGCCAGCATAAAGCCGATGTTGTCCTGTCCGCGCCTTCCCGCGCGCCCGGTCATCTGCTGGAATTCTGTCGCGGACAGCGCCGCAAAATCATGGCCGTTAAACTGATCAGAGTTAAACAGCACAATGGTGCGGGCCGGAAAATTCACACCCGCGGCAATCGTGGTAGTGGCAAAGATCACCCTCAGATGTCCACGGTTCATCATTTCCTCAACAAGAAGCTTCCAGGCAGGCAGTTGTCCACCGTGGTGCGCGGCCAACCCCGCGTTCCGAAGCGCCTTGATCTGACGGTGGCTGCCAAGCGAAGGAAAACGCTCGAGAAGATCATATAAATCATCGGCAAACGCATCATTGTTTTTCAAAGGGGACAGCCCTGTCCGACAGGCCAGCGCCGTATCGCATTCCGCGCGTGATTTCAAAAAAAAGATAGCCGGTAAAAGGTTGAACCGTTCCAGCACCCGGATAATTCCCGCATAATCGGGCGGGCGGTGGCTTCCCCGGTGTCTGAATTTATCTTTTTTCAAAAACTCGCAGACGGCCGACCCGGCTTTTTTCCCGTCCAGAAAAGGATGCAGGCAGCCGGATGGATGCAGGAACATCGGATACAAAGGCACAGGCCTTTTTTCTTCACGCACCACGGTGCAGGTCTTGTTGCGGATGGATGCAAGCCATGCGGCAATCTCGTCGCCGTTGCCTATGGTTGCCGACAGCAGAAGAAGGTTCACCCGAACAGGCAGATAGATCATGATTTCTTCCCATACCACCCCCCGGTCCGCATCCCCCAGAAAATGAGCTTCATCCAGGATCACCAGGTCGCAGTTCAGATCAAGCCCCTGATGCATGGCGTCGTAGAGTTGATTCCGCAGAATCTCTGTTGTCCCGACAATGATCGGAGCTTCGGTGTTTTCCCTGGTATCGCCGGTAATAATTCCGACATTCTCCGGATCGAAATGCAGGCCGAACTCCACCCACTTGGAATTGGAAAGCGCCTTGAGCGGTGATGCATACCATGCACGTCCGCCTTTATTCATGATGGACAAAATAGCTTCCCGGGCGATCCAGGTTTTGCCGGAACCGGTGGGAGCGATCACCAGGCAATCATTTTGCCCGATGGCAGACAACGCCTGCAGCTGAAACACGTCCGGCACAAAAGGTGCGGATGGCGGTTTCCCTATCTTAGCCAAAACACTCTTCAGCGGCGGCGTGATTTCAGGTTTCATAAAAGAAAACGCCTCCGGCCGTCTGGAATTCCTCATGGAATGCGAATACTTATGCCATGAAGGGTTTTTCTTGTGAAATCGTTTTTCCATTGCCATGAAATTCTTTTAGCATAATGCCCGTGAAAGGAAAACCATTCAGTAGTGAAGGTCCATTGCGCGCACTCCGGTTTTAAATATTTCATTCGTTTTTTAATCAGCATTGAACGTTTCTTTCAACAGGATGAGTTTTTTAATGCTCTCCCCCAAAGGACAACATCACCATAGATAATTAATTTGTCCGTATTATTTAATACTTATAAAATATTATTCACCGATTTGTTATTTGGCATGTTTTTTCCATATAAAAACCGCAAATAATAGTTATTCATTCAATGATTTGGAGAAAATTATAACCATGAAAAAAATTATGCAGATAGCCCTCTTAATCGGTTTTATTGTTCTGATCACCGCCACGTTTACCTTCGCCCAGTTCAGCGCTGCCGGTCAGGAATCTTTCCCCTTCTTCCATTTCGGATGCCTGATTGTCGGTGGACTGATTATTGTATCGCTGAAGCGTAAATACGATAAACTGTATTTAAGTGAAGCAATTGGATCATTTGCTCTTTACACAACCCTGGTTGCCCTTTTCACGGCACCGGTTGTCGATGCTCTGAAAAACCTGATGAGCTAAACCCTTCCCTCTATATATAGCACCAGAAGTAAAAGCCCCTGCCCTTTCCCTGGCAGGGGTTTTTACGTTAGAGGCAGAAAAAATACTTTACAGCACCGACGATTTCATTTATTAAACTCCACGCTTATGTTTTCTATATAAAGAATTCTTTCTAAAGGAGATATAAATATGGCTAAACGTGTTTACACATTCGGGAAGGGGATCAGTGAGGGCAAAGCCGACATGAAAAACCTTCTCGGCGGCAAAGGGGCAAATCTTGCCGAAATGTCGAACCTGGGAATTCCCGTACCCTCGGGATTCACGATCACTACCGATGTCTGCGTGGAATTTTACAAAAACCACAGGAAATTTCCTGCCGGTCTGGAAAAAGAAGTCACGGCGGCATTGAAAAAAGTCGAAACCTCCATGGGGGCGAAATTCGGAGATCCGGCCAACCCTCTTCTGTTGTCCGTTCGCTCCGGCGCGCGCGTCTCCATGCCCGGCATGATGGACACCGTTCTTAATCTCGGGCTGAATGACGAAACGGTTGAAGGCATCATTCGCCAGTCAGGCAATGAGCGATTCGGCTGGGATTCCTACCGTCGTTTTGTCCAGATGTACGGGGATGTCGTCATGGGTCTCAAACCCGAGGATAAAGACGCCCACGATCCATTCGAGGAAGTCATGGACGAATTGAAAGCGGAAAGAGGCGTCAAGGCGGATCTCGACCTGACCGTTGCCGATTTGAAAGAACTGGTCAGCCGCTTCAAGCAGCTCATCGTGAAAAAGCTCGGCCAGGAATTCCCCACGGATCCCAAAGAACAGTTATGGGGCGCTATTGGCGCTGTTTTCATGTCGTGGAACACGGCACGCGCCGTCTTGTACCGGAAGATGAACGGTTTTGACGACAACTGGGGGACCGCCGTCAACGTACAGGCCATGGTCTTCGGCAACCGCGGCGAAAGCTGCGCCACCGGCGTCGCCTTCACGCGCGATCCGGCCACCGGCGAAAACCTTTTCTATGGCGAATATCTGATCAATGCGCAGGGCGAAGACGTTGTCGCCGGCATCCGCACCCCGCAGCAGGTAACTGTTGAAGGCTCACGCCGCTGGGCGAAAGACAACAACGTTACCGAAGAGGAGCGCAGTGCGAAATTTCCGTCCCTTGAGGAATACATGCCCGCCGCATACCAGGATCTGGTCAACGTCTACACCAAACTTGAACATCATTACAAAGAAATGCAGGATATTGAATTCACCATTCAGGATCAGAAGCTCTGGATGCTGCAGACCCGAACCGGCAAACGCACCGCCGAAGCTGCGGTGAGGATCGCGGTGGATATGGTCAACGAAAAACTGATCGATAAAAAGACCGCTCTCCTGCGCATTGATCCGTCATCGCTCGACCAGTTGCTCCATCCGACGTTTGACCCCACGGCAACCCGCAATGTCATCACCAAAGGATTGCCTGCTTCACCCGGCGCGGGAACAGGACGTGTCGTCTTCAACGCGGATGATGCGGAAGAATGGAAACAACGCGGCGAGAAAGTCATTCTCGTGCGGATTGAAACCTCGCCGGAAGACCTTAAAGGCATGAGCGCGGCGCAGGGCGTCCTCACCCAACGCGGCG
>JBDKUG010000194.1:0-31260 GCA_039679815.1 Smithella sp. | reverse complement strand
AGTTTTACAGGGGCAAGAAAAAAACCTTAAAGACCAAGGATCCTATTGAGGCCAATTCTATTTTCCGTGAAATGGAAAAAGAATATCTTCATGGCCGTTTAATTAACCTGGAAAGTTTTTCGAAGCTTACTCTGGTTGATTTTAAGCAAAAATATATTGATTCTCGTTGTTCTCTTATTGCTGTTGAAACAATCAAAAAGGATAAATTGTCTTTGAAGCTTTTAATAGAGGCTATTGGTAATGTTCAGATCCGGACTGTTACCAGGCAAAAGATTGATGACTTTAAAAGGATTTGTTTAACGCGTAGTGCTTCTCAGATAACTATAAATGGTTATTTACGGCACATTAAGGCCGCTTTTCGGTGGGCATTGGATGAAGAATATATCTCAAAGGTTCCTGTTATAAAGATGTTTCCAAAAGATAATGATGAAAAGCTCAGGATTCTTTCTCCTGAGGAGATTAAAAAGGTTTTACGTTTTGCCTTTAAACTGAATAGGGACTTAGGCCGGCGGTTCTTTGTGCATCTATATACAGGTGCTAGGCGCCGAGAACTCGCCGGCCTAAGATGGCAGGATATTGATTTTCAAAAGAAAGAAGTAACATTAACTGGTAAAGGAAACAAGACTCGTATTGTTCCTTTATTGGTCCAGGTTGAAAAGATTCTGTTGCCTTTTAAAAAGGATGTTGGTTTGGTATTTGATTACTGTCATCCAGATACGGTGTCGCATTGGTTCAAATCTGTGGTTAAAACGGCCGGAATTGACGCCAGGTTGCATGATCTGAGACATACCTTTGCTACCTATCTTCTTAAGTCGGGCGTGCCGCTTCATGTTGTACAAGCGATTCTTGGTCATGCCAATATTTCAACGACACAGATTTACGCGAAGGTACTTGATAAAACGAAGAAGGAGCAAATGAATAAATTAAATTTCAGGTGAGTACAAAATGCACCCAAAACACTCTAAGCATTTGATATTTCAAGGCGCACAAGAGTTCTTTTAATCCGTTGGCCGCGGGTTCAATCCCCGCACGGCCCACCAGAAAAAATGGTTCCCGAAAGGGAACTATTTTTTTTGATGTATATAAACATCCGTATAAAATCATAAATACACATATTTTATCTTTAAAAAAGGAATCGTTACCATGTATGATGTAGCCCGATATAACAACGATTCATAACGTACAAACATCGGCCGTGCACATACACATTTTACGGCCAAGATTTCCTTGACACGTAAATACGCCCATTCTATACTTCGCCCCACAAAACGGAAGTTCTTATCAAAGAATACCATAAGGACAATTTGTTTTGGACAACAGTGACAAAATAGGTATTCTGCGTTATCGGAGTACTCTATAATAAAAACGGTATGGAAAGGTATAGGAGGTATTTTATGTATCGGATTGATCTGCTGAATAAAATTTCGAAAAAAGGGCTCAGCCTTTTTTCGGAGAAGTATGAATATCGCACGGATATTCCCGATCCCGACGGCATCCTGGTAAGAAGCAAAGAAATGAAAGAAATGAGCCTGCCGTCGAGTCTGAAAGCCATTGCCCGCGCCGGCGCCGGTGTCAATAATATTCCCATCGACAAGTGTTCGGAAAAAGGCATCGTCGTTTTTAATACACCGGGAGCAAACGCAAACGGCGTGAAGGAGCTGGTCATCCTGGGCATGATACTGGCAGCACGCCATGTTGCAGACGGCATCGTCTGGACCAAAGGGCTGATCGGCGAAGGAGACAAGGTGCCCGATCTGATCGAGAAAGGAAAAGCAAAGTTTGTCGGCACCGAGATCCAGGGCAAGAAGCTCGGGGTGGTGGGTCTGGGAGCCATTGGCACCATGTTGGCCAATGCCGCCGAGGGCCTCGGCATGACAGTCTGGGGATACGATCCGTTCCTGTCCATCGAGGCGGCCTGGAGGCTGTCCCGCAATACCAAGAAGGCGCCAAGTCTGGACAGACTCCTGTCTGAGTGCGATTACATCTCGCTGCACGTCCCTCAGAACAAAGACACCAAGGGATTCATCAATGCCGATAAATTTGCGGTCATGAAGAAGGGCGCGGTACTCCTGAACTTCGCCAGAGGCGGTCTCGTGGATACCCCTTCCCTGAAGAAAGCTATCGCCGACGGCATCGTGAGCTGCTACGTAACTGACTTCCCGGACGAAGAGATCATCAAGACGGACAAGGTCATCGCCATCCCGCATCTGGGCGCTTCCACCGAGGAATCTGAGGAAAACTGCGCGATTATGGCTGCGATGCAACTCATGGACTTTTTGGAGAACGGAAACATCAAGAACTCTGTCAATTTCCCGGAATGTTCGCTGGAACGGTCGGACAAGGCCAGGCTTACAATTTCGAACAAGAACGAGCCCGGTATGATCGAGAAGATCACGCGCATGCTGGCGGACAATAACCTCAACATCGCCGACATGATCAACAAAAGCAAGGGCAACATAGCCTATAACATCATCGACGTGGAAGGCGACATCAATAAGGACCTGATCAAGAAAATCGAGTCGATCGGTGGCATCGTGACTGTCAGAGTGATTTAGAATACCTCTGAAGCGTCGTTCATTGATCAAAAAAGTGCCCGGCTTGCCTTGAACCGGGCACTTTTAAATTTGCGCGTTTGTGTGATCCTATCTTTATTTTGACATAAAGCGCAGACATCATGTATAGATTTTTATAATTCTACATCTGTCTGGAAACGCCCATGGACGAAAATGTAAAACAGGCCATATTCAATCGAATAGAGAAAGAACCTTACGGGGAAAAATTAGGTTTGAAACTGCTTCAGCTGCAGGAAGGCTGCGCCAGAGTTGAAATGCGTTTTACCGAAGACTTGGAAAACATGTTTGGCATGGCTCATGGCGGGGCAATTTTCTCTCTGATGGATGCAGCGTTTGAGGTTGCGTCCAACTCGTACGGCACCATGGCCGTGGCTCTCAATATGAACATCAATTATCTGGCTTCGCCGGCAAAAGGCGCTCTACTTACAGCTGAAGCCAGGGAAATCAATAAAACCAGAAGAACCGCAACGTACGACATCCGCGCCACGGAAGACTCGGGAAAACTTCTGGCCACCTGCCAGGCGCTGGTTTACCGGCTGGACAAACCACTGCCGTTCCTTGCGGAGGATAAAGGATAAAACTTCAAGGGACAAGGGACAAGGTTGAAAGAAAAGCCCGGCGGGTTATCCCGTCCGGGCTTTTTCATCTTTTTATGCAAATCTTCCGCTTTCGCCTTTATCCTTGAACCTTTGACCTTTCGCTTTAGCCTTGTATTTCTATAATCAGATACTTCTTCTTTCCCTTACGGATTCGGAGTTCGCTACCACCGGAAAAATCATCAATCGACAGTTTTTCGTCAATCGTTTTGACCTGACGCTCGTTGACATAAATACCTCCCTGCTCGATAAGGCGTTTGGTTTCCGACATGGACTGCGTGAGACCCGCTTTGGCACATAATGACGATATCAGGAGGCCTGCATCCAATTCCTTACGAGAAACTGCATAGTGAGGAATAGCCGAAACCACACTCACAGAGAGAGAGTCGGTAATTCCGATGTGTTCAGACATAGATATTTCCACACCGCGGGGGATGTTGCTTGACGGGAAAAGATCTGCATCGACAGGACGGGCGTGGAAAGCCTCCACCGACGCGCGCCAGGCCGCTTTGGCTTCATCCTCACCGTGCGTAACCTTGGTTGCTTCATAGGCCAGCACTGTTTTGGCCATATTAAGCCTTGCTTCGGCCAGTGTTTTGACCACGGCGATATCTTCCAGGGGCAAATAGGTAAAGAGTTTCAGAAACCGTTCGACATCGGCGTCGTCGCAGTTGACCCAGTACTGGTAATATTCATAAGGCTTGGTGAGCGTGCCATCAAGCCAGATGGTGCCCTTTTCCGTTTTGCCCATCTTGTGCCCAAGAGAAGTGGTAATAAGGGGAAAAGTAATGGCCTGCGCGTCTTTTGCTTCAATTTTACGGATGAGTTCGGTACCGGCCAGCATGTTCCCCCACTGGTCGTTTCCGCCCATCTGCAGCGCGCAGCCATAATGCTGGAAGAGATACAGAAAATCGTAACCCTGAAGGATCATGTAGTTGAACTCAATAAAATTCAACCCTTTCTCCAGCCGGATTTTATAGCTTTCCGCCGCCAGCATCCGGTTGACGCTGAAATGCCGCCCGATATCACGCAGAAATTCAATGTAATTGATTTTGGTGAGCCAGTCGGCGTTATTTAAAAGCAGTGCATGGCCTTCGGAAAAATCAAGATATTGGGCGAGTTGCCTGCCCAGACACTTCGCGTTATAATCAATCTGCTCCAGGGTGAGCACCTGGCGCATTTCCGTCTTGCCGCTGGGATCACCGATCAGTCCCGTGCCGCCACCGACAAGGGCAATGGGACGATTTCCGTTTTGCTGCATGTGCGCAAGCGCCATGATGGGTACCAGGCTGCCGATATGGAGACTCGTGGCTGTAGGATCAAATCCGATGTAGCAGGTTACGGGTCCTTTGGCAAAAAGCCCGGAAATCAAAGCCTCATCGGTAACCTGCTCGACAAAACCCCGCTCCTTTAATATTTCATAGGCGCTTTTCATCTGGTGCCTCCGCTATTGATTAAGCTTGACGCTGATCCTTTCGATGGCATTTGCTCTGCCGCTTTGCGCGTCAATATCCATAATGACTCCCTGCAGGCGGATATCATTTTTGGCCACATCAAACCTGTTGGGAATCTGCGTTAAAAACCTTTCAATAATGGTGTCTTTTTTAATGCCGATGACAGAATCAAAGGGTCCTGTCATCCCGGCATCGCTGATATAAGCCGTCCCGTTCGGCAGAACTTCATTGTCTGCGGTCTGCACATGCGTATGTGTCCCGAGAACCGCGGATACCTCACCGTCCAGATACCACCCGAGTGCTTTCTTTTCCGATGTCGCCTCCGCGTGGATATCGACAATGATGACATTGGTCCTGGTTTTAAGATGGGCAATTTCTTTTTTAGCCGCGACAAATGGGCAATCAATCGGCGCCATAAAGATTCTGCCTGCAAGATTGAGGACACCGACATAATCACCAGCGGCGGTCGGCATTAATACAGAGCCTTTTCCCGGTACGGAGTCCGGATAATTTGCGGGCCGGACCAGTGATTCATAATCATCGATGAATTCCATGACTTCTTTTTTATCCCATACGTGATTACCGGAGGTCAGCACGTCAATATGGGAGTCATACAGCTCTTCCACAACCTCTCTTGTGACGCCAAAGCCGGAGGCCGCATTTTCACAATTGGCAATCACCATGTCAACATCATGCCCGGCAACCAGCGACGGAAGCAGTTCCTTGACCGCCCTGCGTCCGGGCTTGCCGATAATATCCCCGATAAACAGAATTTTCATAACACTTTCTAAATTTCTTCCCGTATCTATTTGGCAAAATTGGACACGCGGGTCTCCCGGATAACCGTCACCTTGATCTGTCCCGGATAGGTAAGTTCGTTTTCAATTTTCTTGATAATGTCATTGCACAGCATCACGGTATCATTATCGGAAATCTTTTCATTTTCCACCATGATCCGGATTTCCCGTCCTGCCTGAATTGCAAAGCACTTGTCAACACCGTTGAAAGAATGAGCGATCTTTTCAAGCTCTTCCAAACGCTGAACATATGTTTCCAGCATTTCGCGGCGCGCTCCGGGCCGGGCCGCCGACAGAGTGTCTGCCGCCTGAACCAGCACACCCAGAAGTGTGTTGTTGCGGCCGTCATCGTGGTGAGTGGCAATCGCCTGAACAATGCGCGGACTTTCGCCGAAACGTTTGGCAAAGTCGGCACCGATAGCCGCGTGCGTCCCTTCAATTTTATGGTCGACCGCCTTGCCGATATCATGCAGAAGTCCCGCCCGTTTGGCTTCCTTGATATTCATTTTGAGTTCCGCCGCCATCAGCCCGGTCAGATAAGCCACGTCAATGGAATGCTGCAGAACATTTTGAGAATAGCTGGTGCGATATTTCAGAGCGCCCAGCATATTGATGATCTCAGGATGAATGTCATGGACGCCGCAGTCGAAGGACGCCTTTTCACCCGTTTCCCGGATGATCTGCTCCACCTCTTTTTCCACTTTTTTGACAATATCCTCGATTCGGCCGGGATGAATGCGGCCATCCTGAATGAGCCTCTCCAGTGAAATGCGGGCCACTTCACGCCGGACCGGGTCGAAGCTGGACAAAACCACCGCTTCCGGTGTATCGTCAACAATCAAATCGATGCCGGTAGCCGCTTCTATCGCACGGATGTTACGGCCTTCACGCCCGATAATGCGACCCTTCATTTCTTCGCTGGGTAAATTGACAACGGATACGGTATGTTCCGCCACATAATCCCCTGCGTATCGTTGAATGGCATAAGCAATAATTTCACGCGATTTACGGTCCGCCGTCAGCTTGGCTTCTTCTTCCACTTTACGAACCAGCGCCGCAGCGTCGCGCTTGGCATCGGATTCCATGGACTGAATCAGAATATTTTTTGCTTCTTCAGGGGTAATGCCGGCAATTTTTTCCAGCCTGTCTTTTTGTTCTTCCACCATGGCATCCAGCCGCCGGTGTTTTTCCTCCAGGGCACGTTCCTTCTGACTTAAATTTTTGTCACGACCTTCGATGTTTGATTCTTTCTGAGACAACGTGTCGATCCGCTTATCCAAATTTTCTTCTTTGGCCCGGATTCGCCGCTCCAGCCCTTCCAGATCGTTCTTAACTTCTTTCGTTTCCTGATCAAAATCCGCCTTCATTTTCAGCAGATTTTCTTTAGCCTGCAAAATCGCTTCTTTTTTAAGGGTTTCGGCTTCTTTCTTGGATTCCTCAACAATGCGCGCCGCCAGACTTTCCGATGCCTTGATCTTCTTTGCAGTGAATAATTGCTTAAGAACATAACCGGCAACCGCACCTACTAATACTGCCACTATTATAAACAGGACAAATAAACCGCCGTCTAACATAATTGTACCTCCTCTTTTATCCCGTTGAAAATGACTGTCTCAATGAAATGGCCGCAACCGTCTCATAAAACAGGAAAGCTCAACAGGACTATATTTAAACCTTCCGGCAATCGCTGATGGACAACTTTGCCGAAGGATTCATGGCCTTCTTATTCTTTTTCAAGGTTGATCGATGGGGAAAGAGTGAAAGGTTGACTTGTTTAGAAGAGGGTCAATAAAAAACCCCCGCCTATGCCGTGTTGATCACTATTTTGAACCTTTTAAAAAAGTGGGCACCCGGTGTTGTTTGTTTCAGGCTTTCTGCCACCCGACCAGCGGAACAAGGCGGACATGCACACCGCAAACAAGTATAGGCCCCAGGTTCAAAGTGTTGGCTCAAAAACAAATGACAATCACGCACATCGCAGGGGTAAACAAACTTTAATTAACTTGCGTTTTCAATCAGTTGAATCAATTTTTCGGACCGGTGTGTAAGCTGTTCACACAAGTCCTTATTAACTCCCTTTAATTTTAAAAAATCTTCTGTAATGTTTAAAGCTGCCAGGATAGCCACATCCACTGTCCGCAATCCATCACTGGACTGCACAATATCTTGCATCTTGTCGTTAACAAACTGGACAACATTGGCCACCTGTTCATCCTCCGCATCACTTAACACCGCAAGTTCCTGTCCCAGAATTTTAATGTCGTAACGCTTTTTCAAAATCCACGCCCTGGAAGCTTATTTTGCATCAGTTATATCTGCAAGTAAATCAAGCAGTGAATCTACCCTCGTGCGCACGCTGTCCCTTTCCTCATCTAATGCCTTGAGTTTGCTTTTGTAATCCTCTATCTCCGATTCTTTATTTTTTAGTGCTTCCTCCAATATTGAAATCTGTTTTTTATAAAAAACCTGTTCACTGACAATATGTTTAATCTTATCTTCCAGCTCTGCAAATTTACTTATCTCCACGTTCATTTCAGTCCTTTTTAAAGATGCATCATCCAAATCATGCTATTTTTTTGGTTATATTTATGCCAACTCATTCCTGAAATGTCAAGTCGTTATTTTGGCTTGCGCCTCTGCAAGCACCTGGAAATACCGATCCAATTCCTCAAGCATCGCAACGCTGTCCGTCATTTTGCCAACGGTTTCACGAAACCGACCCGACCCGGTCAATCCCCTGGTGTACCAGAGTAAATGTTTACGAAAAGACTTGTTTGCTATTCGACTTCCAAAATAATACTCCTCCATTTCCCAATGTTTTTTAATAATTTCCATTCGCTGGAACAGCGAAGGACGGTAATCGTCAACACTGTCCGCTGATTGTTGATGAATGCCTTGAAATATCCATGGATTACCTAAAGCGCCCCTACCAATCATCACCGCATCACATCCGGTCTCCGAACGCATTTTACGGGCGTCTTCCGGCTGCCGGATATCACCGTTTCCAATGACTGGAATTTTAACGGTATTTTTGACTCTGGCAATAACGCTCCAGTCGACATGACCCGAAAATCCCTGATCGGCAGTACGGCCATGAACAATTATTGCCGATGCTCCTGAATCTTCAGCTATTTTAGATATCTCCATGGCATTGATGGATCTCTGGCTCCACCCCGAACGAATTTTGACGGTCACAGGGAGAGACACAGCATCAACCACGGCTTTTATAATCCGGCCGGCCAGGACAGGATCTCTCATCAATACGGCACCTGCACCGGCTTTGATGACTTTTTTTACCGGACATCCCATATTGATGTCAATCACAGCCGGATGATAATCAGAAACGATAACCGCCGCTTGAGCAAGGATACCGGGATCGGTGCCAAACAATTGAACGCCAAGCGGTTGATCTTCCGGGCAAGTTTTCAGGTATTCGATTGTTTTTGCTGATTTGCGAATCAGGCCATTGGCACTGATCATCTCGGTGAAGCATATTTCACAGCCAAACCGTCGAACAATTAACCGAAAGGGTAAATTCGTAATACCCGCCAGCGGCGCGAGAACCGTTTTATTCTGAAATAGATGACTTATTCCGGACACAAATCAATCCTGAAAGGATGCTGATTCACGAAGATACCGGGCTGCTTTATTCAGCTCTTCGAGCGTGTTGATGCCCATCACTTCAAAATAGTCTGTCGTCAAACAGGCATGAACCTTTCGGCCCTCTCTCCGGCCGATTTCCACGATGTCGGTCAGGTAATACTCTTTCTGCTGATTATCATTTTTGACCTGTCGAAGGGCTGAAAATAAAAACGGCGTTTCAACACAATAAATACCCGTATTGATTTCCAGTATTTCTTTTTCGGCATCGTTTGCATCACGATGCTCAACAATTTTCAGGATATTGCCCTGATCATCCTTGACGATGCGTCCGTATGCGTGGGGACCGGGCGGTTTTGTCGTCAGCACAGTTACGCAGGATTGCGATTCCTGATGACTGCTGATCAGGCGCCTGATTGTTTGCGGCTTTAAAAGAGGCACATCACCACAGAGAATAACGGTTAGTCCCTGATAATCTTTAAGGGCATCGGCGGCCTGCATGACGGCATGACCTGTGCCAAGCTGCGGCATCTGCCGGACAAAAACCAGATCCGGGTCCGGAAAAGATTCCCTGACTTTGTCCGACTGATGGCCGACAATGACCACTATTTTTTCGGCTTTCGCGATGCGCGCCGCCTCCAGGGAATAATGCAACAATGGTTTGCCTTCCAGAATATGCAACACTTTGGCCATATCCGATTTCATGCGGGTTCCCCTCCCCGCCGCTAAAATAAGTGCGCAGAATTTCGTATCATTTATCAATTTTTTTCACCTCATGCATTCTGTGTTCAGGGTCTCTCCAGTTTCGGCGGAAAAACGGCCAGAACTTCCCGAATGGATTTCTGATCCGCGTTTTCAACAACGAAAATGATGCCATTGAATTCAATCCTTTCCCGTCGCAGCGGGATTCTCCCCACCTGGTGTATCAGGAAACCGCCAAGGGTCTCATAATTGCCTTCGGGCAGCCCTGTCCACAAAACCTGATTCAGATCGTCAATTTTCATCCGTCCATTGATCAAATACCGGCCCGGTGACATCATCTTGTATAGTTTTTCACCCTTGTTGTATTCTTCGTCGATGCTCCCGATAATTTCCTCTCCGATATCCTCCACGGTGACAATACCGACTGCGCCGCCGTACTCGTCAACAACAACCGCCATATGTTCCCTTCTTCTTTGCATATCCATTAACAGCGGGCCTGCTTTTTTCGTTTCGGGGACAAAAAAAACATCCGTCCTCATGCAGTCTGCCACCGTGGCCTCATCCAAACCTTCCCCCGGTTTTTCCCGCCGTTTGAGCATCATATCCAAAAGATCGAAATAATTTAGAATTCCGACGATATTGTAAACAGTATCGGAATAAACGGGAATCCTCATGTATTTCTTTTCCGCGACAACACGAACCGCTTCGTTGATGGTCATTGTTTGAGGCAGGGCAGTCAGCGCTGAAACAGGGACCATGATATTTTCCGCCGTAAGCCCGGAAAAATCAAAAACACGGCTCACCATTTCTTTTTCTGTTGTCAAAATATCGCTGCCCTGGGTCTTTTCTCCTAAAATATATTTAAGGCCTTCTTTTGTGATGTAGGATGGCGTCTTCTCGTTCGGATTGAAAGAAAAGTTGACGGCGCCTCTGGAGACCGCCGCGATAAAATAAGCCAGCGGATAAAACACAAAGGATGACAGCCGGATAAAATGGGCCACCCGGATTGCCATCTGCTCGGCGTAATGCTGGAAAATGCTGCGGACGACAAGAATAACAAACAAAGTCGGCAGCAGGATCAGAAAAGCGACTTGTTCGCCCGTCTTTGCGCCAAAATATTTAATCAAAAGCCCTGTGGCCAGGGTGGAGGCAATAATAATCGCCAGATTTGTTCCGATGAGCGAAGTGGAGATAAACCACTCGGGATGTTCCTTTAACTTGACGGCCTGCGCGGCGGATGATGATCCTTTGCGCGCATAGTATTTTATTTTGTTGATGTCAGAAGAAAACAGAGCAACCTCTCCTCCGGAATAAAGGGCCTCCAGAATCAGGCAGAGAAAAATAACGGCAAGGATCAGATACAGGCTCATGTTTCACCTTCCGTTTCTGTCTGTTTTTCTTTTTCAATCCGGATTTTGAGGATCCGTGTTCTTCCTAAACTCTCGATGCGGAAATGATAATTTTCAAAATGGATGATCTCGCCGCGTTCCGGCATCCTGCCGAATAAATGCAGAACAAACCCTCCAATGGTATCAAATTCCTCCATCGGCAGGGACGCCTGAAACAAATCATTGACCTGTTCCATTGGCATGATGCCGGGAACAATCATCGTTTTGTCATCAATAATGTCACACCCGCAGTTCGCCGGCGTATCATCGCCATAGGCTTCCTCAAATAAATGTTCAAGGATATCTTCCAGGGTCACCAGACCGGACACACCTCCATATTCATCCACCACGATGGCAATCTGTGTTGATTTTTCCCGGAAATCATGCAGCAGTCCGTTGATGGTTTTTTCCTCAGGCACAAAATAAGGCCGGGCAAGCAGCTTTTCAACAGATGTTGATTCGCCTGATCGCATAGCATCATTAAGCAGATCACGCGCAAAGAGGATACCGATGATATCATCACGGTCTTCCCGGTAAACCGGAACCCGTTCATAGCGGCCTTGAACCACCTGCTGGACAATGTCCGAAGCCTTCATATCAAAGGGCAGGCAGAACATATCCACACGGGGGATCATGATATCCGTTACCGGCCTGTCACCCGATTCAAAGATGGTTTTGATGAGTTCTTTCTGCGACTCATCCACCACCCCTTCACGGCTTCCGGCATCAACGAGATTTTTGAATTCATCTTCCATCAGGACATCCGAATCTTTTGTCCTGCTCTTGTCCAGACGGTTCAATAACAAAGCGGGGGTTTTTTCCAAAGCGGCGACAACCGGATATCCCAGGCGAGAAATGATTAGCAAAAGCGGTGCAACCGCCGAAGAAATCCTCATGGGATAAGTAACGCCAAATGTTTTGGGAATGGCCTCACCGGCAAGAAAAAGAACAACAGAGGTAACCACAATAGAAATCCACTGCCCTTTTACGCCGAACAAACTGATGAACAAAGCTGCCGCAAGGATGGAAATGCTGATATTTACGGCTTCATTGCCTGTCACAATTGTAATGAGCAGACGGCGCGGATTCTCCAGCAGTTTCATCACGAAATTAAAAAAAGGATAATTGTCTGACTTCATCTTATGCAGATGGAGATCGGTTAGCGAAAGCAACGCCGCCTCCGCTGATGAAAAAAAGCCGGACAACAAAAACAGAAGAATCAGTATGCCAATATCAGAACTCAAAGCCAATGATTATTTCAACCTCGCTGCTGTTGACGATGGCTTTAATGTATCAGATTACATATAAAAAACAAAGAAACAGTTGTAAAACACCGA
Source organism: Smithella sp. (assembly GCA_039679815.1). GTDB lineage: Bacteria > Desulfobacterota > Syntrophia > Syntrophales > Smithellaceae > UBA8904. The sequence goes on along the minus strand of JBDKUG010000194.1, from coordinate 18,813 downwards.
CGTGACATCCCGCGACGCCTCAAGTGATCTTCAGGCCATAATCCGGTCAGATGGTGTTTACGGCAATCCCGTTTTCTGCTCTTTTCTCTTAATCTTAAAAGCGTTACACTATTCTATAGTGGTATGTTATTGTGTTTTTTATACGGTCGCGCTTCTTTTTTATCCTTCATGGCATCCAGTACGGCAATGATACGTTTTCGGGTTTCCCGCGGGAGGATGATTTCTTCGATAGCCCCCAGCGACGCTGCGAAATACGGGTTGTTGAATTTTTCTTCATAGCCTGCAATCAGTTCGGCCCGTCTGGCCGCCGGATCCTCTGCCGCTTTAATTTCGTTTCGGTAAATAATGTTGCATGCCCCTTCCGCGCCCATTACGGCGATTTCCGCCGTCGGCCACGCCATGACATAATCCGCCCCCAGCTGCTTGCAGCACATGCCGATATACGATCCCCCGTAATCTTTACGGGTCACAACTGTAATTTTCGGCACGGTCGCTTCTGAATAAGCGTGCAGCAGTTTCGCGCCGTGGCGGATAATGCCCGCCCACTCCTGTTCCGTGCCGGGCATGTAGCCGGGGACATCGGCAAAGGTCAGAAGCGGTATGTTGAAGGCGTCACAAAAACGTATGAACCGGGACGCTTTGTCCGACGCGTTGACATTCAGCACACCCGCGTAAAACATGGGATTGTTGGCAATGACTCCGACAGGCCTGCCCATAATACGGATGAGGGCAACAATGATGTTTTGCGCCCAATGCTCATGCAGTTCAAACATCTCACCGCTGTCTGCCACGGCTTTGATAATGCTTTTCATGTTGTACGCGCGCGCCGCCTTGTCCGGAATGGCTTTGTCCAGTTCAGGACAAACGCGGTCGGCACTGTCAGTTGCCGTCGCGACCGGCAGCGGTGAATTGCAGCTGTCGGGAAGATATGACAGGAGCTTTTTGATCTTGTCGATGCAGTCCGTGTCATTTTCCGTAACAACGTGGCAGACACCGCTTTTGGAGGCGTGTGCCATCGCTCCGCCAAGGTCTTCCTGGGTGACTTCCTCGCCGATTACTGCCTTGATGACTTCCGGACCGGTAATGTACATGTAGGACGTGTTTTTCACCATAAAGATCCAGTCCGTGAGCGCCGGAGAATAAACCGCTCCGCCCGCCGTCGGCCCCATGATGGCCGTGATCTGGGGAATATAGCCTGACGCAATGCTGTTACGGTAAAAGATGCCGCCATAACCTTCCAGGGAAGGAACGCCTTCCTGAATTCTCGCGCCGCCTGAGTCATTGATCGCGATAAACGGCTTTTGCGCGGCAATGGCCATGTCCATGACCTTCCAGATTTTTTTCGCATGCATTTCACCCAGCGTACCGCCGGCGCTGGTGAAATCCTGGGATGCGGCAAAAACCATACGGCCATTGACTTTTCCGAAACCTGTAATGACGCCATCTGCCGGGATTTCTTTTTTATCCATGCCGAAAAGGGTTGAGTGGTGCTTCACAAAAAGCTGAACTTCCTGAAAGGTCCCTTCATCAAACAAATAATTCAGTCGCTCCCGGGCCGTCATCTTGCCGCCGTCATGCTGTTTTTGAACAGCCTTTTCGCCTCCCATGCGCATCAGCGCTTGAACTTTTTCTTCAAATATCTTGATTTTCCCCTGGGTTGTTGCCGGATTTAAATCATCACTCATAAAGATTCTCCTTTACTCTATATGCCGAGTTTTTATCTTGACCCTGTATCCGGTGTAAGCTACTATCGCGACCGGTTCGGGCATGTGGCCCTTTCACAAATCATAAACTGTTGCTGCTGTGCTTAACCTTTTTAGAAAAAACTGGCAAGCCTGATTTATACATTATGCGTAATTTCAAAATGATTCTCGAATATGACGGCACGGCCTATTGCGGCTGGCAAAGGCAGAAAAACGGAATCTCCATTCAGCAGATTCTGGAAGAAGCCGTGGCGCAAATCACCGGCGAGCAAGTATCTATCATCGCATCCGGACGCACGGATGCCGGCGTGCATGCTATCCATCAAGTGGCCAGTTTCAAAGCCCAAATCCCGCTGCCGGTAAACAAAATATTTCTGGGGGTCAACAGCGTTTTGCCGGAAGATATCGTTGTCAAAGACCTGCTGGAAGCGCCGCCGGATTTTAACGCGCTCAAAAACGCGAAGGGGAAAGTTTATGTGTACCGTATCCGGAATCAGCGCCTGCGGCCTGTGCTGGGCCGGCAGTATTTCTGGTTTGTCCGTTTTCCTCTTGATTTGGTGCGGATGCGCGAGGCCGCGTCTTATTTAATTGGAGAGCATGATTTTTCCTGCTTCTGCGCGACGGGATGCGATATTAAAAACCGTGTCCGGACGCTGAGCAATATAACCATTCATCGAAAAGAGAACGGCATGCTGGAAATTACAGTTGAATCCGGCGGCTTTTTGCGCCATATGGTACGCAACATCATCGGCACGCTGGTGGATGTGGGACGGGGCAAACTTCAACCCGAAGATATTCCGGAGATTATCGCAGGCGGTGACCGGAAAAAAGCCGGTGTCGCCGCACCCGCCCACGGTCTTTTTTTAAAGGAGGTCAAATACTGAAAAATGAAAGTTCTGCTGCTCGGTCATAAAGGAATGCTGGGAAGCGATCTGATGGCACAGTTTAAATACCGCCATGAGATTATCGGAATGGATCAGGAAGAAATCAACATTACGCGCGCCTCTGAGTGCCGCAAAGCCGTTGATGAAGTCCAGCCCCAACTGGTTATTAATGCTGCCGCCTTCACAAATGTAGATGCCTGCGAAACGGCCAAAGAAGAATGCTTCGCGGTGAATGCCGAAGCGGTTAAAAATATCGCCGAATCCTGCCGTGGCAAGAATATTACAGTCATCCATTACAGCACGGACTATGTTTTTGACGGAAATGGCAGCCGCCCTTACCGGGAAGATGATCCCTGCAATCCGATCAATATGTATGGAGCCTCTAAGCTGGCCGGTGAGCAGCATCTGTGCGCCCTGACGGACAACTTTATCATTATCCGCACTGCCTGGCTCTATGGTGCCCACGGCAAGAACTTTGTGCAGGCCATTCTGGACCGGGCCAGAGCGACAGGCAAACTGACCGTGGTGGATGACCAGACGGGCTCGCCCACCTGCACACGCGACCTTGCGGCCGCAACCGAGCTGCTGGTGGACAAAAACGCCCGTGGTATCTTTCACGTAACCAACCGAGGCTCCTGCACCTGGTTCGATTTTGCCCGCAAAATTTTAAAAGAGGCGCACCTCGAAACAGTTGAATTACTGCCGATGAAGACCAGCGACCTGCAGCGGGCGGCCAGGCGTCCGGCATACAGCGTTCTCGGCATGCAAAAGTTCATGAAAACAACCGGCAAAACCATGCAGCCCTGGCAGCTCGCTTTTCAGGATTATTATAAAGTTCTGACCAGCAGGACGTGCTGCAGCGAATCAAGCATGGGGCAAAAGTAGGTCTGTCTGATTTCCGAGTACAACTCTTTTACCCCGGGCGATATTTGCCACCCTGCCGGACAGTTTTGAAATGAGCACACAAACATTACACAATGACTATTCCCCCTCTTTTTTTCCCCGGCATTAATCCATTGACATCGATATTCAATTTTCCTATAGTCCCGCAGGTTTGAAACCAAGTTGCATTCAAAGGATAACGAGGCGGCAAGGAGGAGGCTCCGCAGGCGATTGATACGTTGAGGAAGCCGACGACGATGCCAACAAAGTTAGCCAAAGAATGCGACTTGGTATGAACAGGAGTAGCCCGTGATATATTTTCGTAACATAAGCCTGTCTTTTTTGGACAAACAGCTATTTGATCAGATCAACTGGACAATTCATCCGAAAAGCCGCATCGGTCTGGTGGGAGATAACGGCACGGGCAAAACAACGCTCTTTCGCGCCATACTTGACCAGGTACATCCCGATTCAGGCTTCATCGACATTCCCGACCGGAAGCAGAAAAAGATCGGCTATCTTCCGCAGGACCTGGTTGAACTGGAAGCAACCGGCCTGATTGAGTATCTTCGCCAAAAAAGCGGCATTGCCCGGCTGGAAGATGACATCCGCTCCCTTGAAGAGCAAATTTCACAGACTAAACCCAACACGCACGCCTACAGTGAACTCACCCGCCGCTATGCGGACGCCACAGCCGAATTTTCCGCCCGAGACGGCTATGCTTTTGAAGCGCGGGCCAAACAGGTCCTCAAGGGATTCGGTTTTCGCGAAAACGATTTTATTAAAACCTGCGATTCATTTTCCGGCGGGTGGAAAATGCGGATTCTGCTGACCTCCATCCTGCTTGCCCGCCCCGACATTATGCTGCTGGATGAACCCACCAACCACCTGGACACGGAAAGTATGGAGTGGCTGGAAAGCTACCTCAAGGATTATCCCGGAACGATTCTGGTTGTATCTCATGATCATTTTTTTCTGGACAAGATCGCCACGCAAATCGCTGAACTGGCAAATCGCCGAATCCACATTTACAAGGGCAACTATACCTATTATCTGGCCGAAAAAGACCGGCGGATGGAAGCCCTTAAAAAAGAAATGGAATTACAGAAAGCGCAGATTAAAAAAATCGAAGAGTTCGTAGAGCGGTTCCGTTATAAGGCATCGAAAGCCGCCCAGGTGCAAAGCCGCATCAAGATGCTCGATAAATTTAAAGAAATAAAGCTGGATGGCAGCGCCAAAAGCATCGCCATGAGATTCCCGGAAGGTAAAAAAAGTGTCAGGGAAGTGGTCAAAGTTTCCAACCTCGGGCATTCCTACGGTGATCTGACGGTTTTTTCCGGATTGAATTTTTCACTTTTCCGAGGCGACAAAGTTGCTTTTGTCGGCGTAAACGGGTCCGGCAAATCCACGCTGTCAAGGCTTTTGAGCCTTTCCGAACATCCAACTGAAGGCATTGTGCAATACGGCGATCACGTCAACATGGCTTTTTTCTCACAGGAGAGCTCGCAAAACCTCACCTATGCAAACACGATCTGGGAAGAAGTCAGCTCCGTGCCGTCCTCCGCAGACGATCAGGTCAGACGAAATCTCCTGGGGGCGTTTCTTTTTTCCGGTGATGACATTTTTAAATCGGTCGGCATCCTGTCGGGCGGTGAAAAATCACGGCTGGCGCTTTTAAAAATCATGCTTCTCGACACCAACTTCCTGATTCTGGACGAGCCCACCAACCATCTCGATAGCAAGACCAAGGATATTTTCCAGAACGCACTGATACATTATTCCGGCACGGTCGCCATTGTTTCCCATGACCGCTACTTTCTGGATCACCTGGTCAACAAAGTGTTTGAGCTCAAAGACGGTAGAATCTTTGATTATCCCGGCAATTATTCCTACTTCATTGAAAAGCGTTCTCAGATGACAACGGAGAACGAACAGAAAGATCCGCGCAGAAATGGTGCCGCGGGCAAAACAATTTCTCTGAAAGATAAAAGACGAATGGAAGCGGAGGAACGCAACCGGCTGTCAAAAATCAAAAACAACCTGAAAAAAGAACTGGCTGTGGTTGAAGAAAATATTGCTCAACTGGAAGCCGGGAAGACAGCCCTTGAAAAATCCATGTGCGATCCGCAAACCCACAGGGATTCTGTGAAAATCAAAGAACTCACCATCGAGTTCAAAGCCGTTGAAAACGAACTGGCTTCGGCCTACGCCCTATGGGCCGACCTATCCTGCCGGCTGGAAGAGGAAACGTCCATGAACTCCGGATAGCCTTTGGATATTTGCCATAAGCGTCCGCCTCTCCGGCTAATCACGCCGGCCCCACAGGGCATGGATCAAACCATCATGTCCCGGACGACCGGCGGCCATACCTACGCACCGTCCAAACCGGATCTTTCCACGTGCTGATACCAGGTGGCCGGATCGATCAGAAATTCTTCCGTATCTTTCAGCGACAGCAGGTGCTCGCGCTCAACTCCGGCCAGCATCTCGAAAAACGCTATCTCTTTCGGGTCTTTACATTGTTTTCCCAGCTTAGTGTATAGAGCGACTCCGCGCGCCTCAAAATCAATCGCCGTACGGACTGCTTTGAGCTCGTCTTCCGTACCGGTAATCCGGGCGGATTTTTTTGCAGACATGGATTTTAATACCGTCTCGGCCAGAGATTTTTTTACTTTCAGAGGAACAGTCGCAGGCCATTTCTTCTGATCCTGCCATTTATCATGGAGCTTTTTGAGCATCTCATAATGTTCCTTCTCCTCATCGGCAATCTGCTTGAACATGTTCTTGCCCGCCATATTCCTGGTTTTCCGGGCATGTGCCAGGTAAAATTCGCGCTCTTTTTGTTCGTTTTCCAGAGCAAACGTCAATGCGTTCATTCTTTTGTCCATGAATACCCCCTTTGGCGGATGATCATATTTGTCAGACATTATAGAGGACATTGTCGATTCAGGCAATACGTTTTTCTTCCATGTACTCTGCTACTGAATATCCCAGACATACTCTGCTATATTGTTGCACAAATCGGAAATGCGTTCCAGATGGCCCAGCATTTCGACAAAGATGGGACCTGCTTCCGGGCTGCATTCGCGCGAATGAAACCTTCTCAGGTGATTATCCAGTGCTTCCCTGACCTTTACATCGATCTTTTCTTCACGCCGGATAACGTCCTTCACTTTTTCCGTATTGAAATTCTCCATCATTGCCGATGCGTCCATAAGGTTGCCCTTGACCAGTTCAAGAATTTCCCCGAACTCTTTTTCTCCACAACTGCTGAATTTTATCCTGCTCAACGCCTGCTGTGCAGCGAGGGCACTGATCGACTGGATGTGATTACCGATGCTTTTAATGTCTCCGGCCATTGCCGTGTAGGCAAAAACTCTTCTGGAAAGCTCTGCCGACAACGGGCGGCCCGATACTTTCCAGAGAAATCTGACGATCTGCTCGCGCAAATTATTCACGACCATTTCAACATAAGCAATATCCCTGGCCCTGCCCTCCTTGTAACAGGACATGAAATTGATGGTCCTGAAAAGCATAATCTGTGTAAGTTTTATCTGTCGCTGCAACTCCTTGAATACGTGATCCAGAGATTTGACCGGATCAATCAGATCTTTACGGTTGATGTATTCCGGCCAGACAGGTAGAGCATCGTCTTCACCGGGCATGATTTTTTTCATCAGAGCGGCAAACGGCCGCAGAAAAAAAATGAACATGACGACTATCACGAGGTTCAGCATAAAATGCGACCAGGCAATCTGCTGGGCGACGCTGGTGGACAGATGCTTCAGAACATCGATGAAGAACGGTAGAAACACCAGGCAAATCACAACACCCAGACATTTGAAAATCAAATGAGAAACGGCCGTTCTTTTGCCGCTCACATTTGCGACCGTTCCGGCCAGAAGCGCCGTCACCGTCGTACCAATATTGGCGCCCAGAACAATGGGCACGGCATTTTCCAGCACAACCAGGTCCTGCTGCGCCAATACAGCCAGAATTGCAATGGGAATGGCGGAGGCCTGCACAATGGCCGTAGCGACCACGCCCACCCCGACCCCGTAAAGTGGATTTGCGGTCTGTGTGAAATATTGAATAAAGGTGGGTGATTGTTTGAGAGGCCCCGCTGCCTGACCGACAATATCCAGGCCCAGGAAAATCAGACCGAAATAAAAAATCATTTCACCTGCCGTGCTCCAGTTGCCCCGGCGGGTGATCCATAAGAGACCTCCAACGGAAATAATAAAGGGAGAAAATTCCGTAAACCGCCATATGACAAACTGCACTGTCAGGGTGGTGCCGATATCTGCGCCCAGTATGATGGCAAGAGAGCTGTAAAAGCTGATTAATCCGGCACTGACCAGACCAATAGTAAGCGCAATGGAGGCCGAAGAACTCTGAAACAATATAGCGGAAACAACGCCGGTGATTAACCCGTAGAAGGGTTTTTCCACGGCATATTTGGCCAGTTCTTTTATTCTGGCATTCATCATTTCCCGGACGACGGATGACAGCCGGATCATGCCGACCAGAAAAAGGATAATGCCACCAGTGGCTACGAGAATTTCCTTCATTTCTCCGCCTTATTCAAACGTAATTGCGTGTCTGTTAAATGCAAAAGAAACCGTCTGAGCACCCCGACCTGAATAACCGCCCTGAATGCTCCTCCGGCAGATCCGTTTTTTATTCGGCGGACTGCCGAAGGAGCATTTTACCGAATTGTCATCAATCGACTTTTTTGAACATTTTTCCTTTTGCTCCACAGACGGGGCAGGTATCCGGAGCTTCTTTTTCCACGGTGTAACCACAGACGGGGCAGACATAGTAGCTGTAAGAGTCTTTCGCGATATCCAGGGAATCGAGCATCTGCTGATAAAGCCCGGCATGAATTTTTTCCACCTCGTTGGCAAAATGAAATGAACGTTCCGCCTCCTTATGCCCTTCCGCTTTGGCGCTTTCGATCATGCCGGGGTACATGCTTTTAAACTCATGCGTTTCACCGGCTACCGCTTCCTGCAGATTCTCCCTGGTGGAGCGAATGCCCTTCATGGCCCTTAAATGTGCGTGTGCATGGACCGTTTCGGCTTCCGCCGCGGCACGAAAGAGTCTGGCAGCCTGGGGGAATCCCTCCGCGTCCGCTTTCGCGGCAAATGCCAGATACTTGCGGTTAGCCTGTGACTCACCGGCAAAGGCTTCTTTTAATGCGTCTTCTGTTTTTGACATGTCCATCTCCTTTACTTTTTATTGTAGTTCCACGTAATATTTTGAAATTCTCGCCGAACATCACATCCGCTTCATTTCGCTGGTTTTATTTTGACAAAAATACAGATAAACCTCAAGCGTAATTTATCAAATTACCTTCAAGATGATCCTGTATGAATGAAAAGCGTTTGAATCGTGATTGTTTCTGCAGATTATTTCAGAAACCCCTGAATGATCCGGTTGACTGACTGATCGTAGGTCAGACCGAGACTCATCAATTTGGTGAGCTGGTCATTTGCTATTTTACCGATCGAAGCTTCATGAGTCAGTTCCGCATCGGGGTGGCCGGCCTTCAGCGACGGCATTGTTTCATTAGTGCCATTATCCATAATGATCGCATCGCATTCGATGTGGCCGAAACATTTATTCTGAGCATCCATGGTGGCATAGAACGTCTGCCTGGAATTGCCCTTCATCACCGACCGCGATATCATGTTTGCTCTGCTTCCCGCACCTTTCAGAACAATGTTGTTTGTGGACACAGCCGTCTGATCACCATCGGTCAGTACTCTCTCTGTAATCAGCAAAAGGCTGCCCGGCCCCAGCACCGCTTCATTGACCCGGTTGGCTTCATCCACACCGGCAATCTGGGTCAATTCCATTTCCGCGTGAGCGCCTTCGGCGAGGAATACCTTTGTTGTCGGATTAAGCGTCCTCCGGCCCTTGCCGTCACCCGATGCATAATGTTTCTCAATATAGGTCACTTTTGCCTTCTTGCCGACCTTGAATTCATGGATACCCGCGTGACCTTCCGGATCAGACGTACCGCAGTGAATACCGCAGCCTGCGACAATCGTAACTTCGGCATCGTCTCCAATGATGAAGGAGTTATAAACAACGTCATAAAGTCCTGCCTGGCTTAATATCACAGGAATGTGCACAGATTCATTTTTTGTCCCCGGCTTAATTTTGACGATAATGCCTGTTTCATCGGCGTTGGTTTCAATATTGATATTGGCCGACACATGACGGCTAAGAAGCTTGCCGTTCTTTCGAATATTATAGGCGCCTTTGGGCAGTTCTTCCAGATCGGCAACCGTTTTCAACAATGTTTTATCGATAGCATCCAGCATCACGGTCTCCTTCACAGCTGTCCCGAAACGTACACACGCTCAAGTCGTCCAGAAGCGGCATGGCGCCTTCCAGATTTCCAGAATAAACAATCCTGCCTGAATTAATGATAATCACAACATCCGCCGCCTCTAAAAAAGATCTGTTGTGACTGACCACAATTGTGGTTGCCTTGCTTTCAGCAAGCTCTTTCTTCAGCAGGTTCACCATCGGGCCGATCGTCCATAAATCGATCCCCGTGTCCGGTTCGTCGTAAATGGCCAGCTTTGGATTGGCGGCGATGGTCGTTGCTAATTCTATTTTCTTGATTTCGCCACCCGAGAGCTTGGCGTCGACTTCTTTATCAAGAAAAGACAGCGGACAGATGCCCACTCTTTTCAGAATGTCCAGAATTTTATTTTCATCATCAATCCCGGTGGCAATCATCAGCAGATCGCGAAAAGTGATTCCTTTGAAACGCGCCGGCTGCTGAAAACTGTATGCGATGCCCGCCCTGGCACGTTCGGTAATCGTCAGACCGGAAATATCCATTCCATCATAAATAATGGCTCCTTCCGAAACCGGATTGATGCCCATGATTAATTTTGCCAGAGAGGTCTTTCCGCTGCCATTAGGACCGGTGATCGCATAAAACTTGCCGTCATCGAAAACAAAATTAATCCCGTCGATGATGTTGCGCGAGTCACCGTTGTTTTCTTCACTCTCCGGCACGGTAAAATAAAGATTCTTTAATTCCAGCATGTCTGTGGTCTGCCTTTTCTCTCAAAGTCGGTGTTTCTATATGATGGTTTTGTCGTCCTGTCAATAGACAAGGCAAAACGTGATAGGGCAAAACAAACCACCATCATGATTCTATTGCAATCAACCCCTTCGCAGCAAGGCACTGGGAATGAACGCTTGTCCCGCAGCACCGCGAATTAACGAATGATGGATTTTCATCAAGCGGTTCTCTCGATGAAAATACTGCGTCAATGAAGCATTCCGAGGAAGAGATACCTGATGGAGGAGAAAATACAAAAAAAGAACTGGAGGTAAAATTTAAAGAGCAGACGACTTCAGTCCGTCTGCTCTTTAAATCACATTGCTGATTGATGCTACTTTTTGGCTGCTGCCTTCTTGACAACTTTTTTTGCCGCTGGTTTTTTTGCGGCGGCCTTCTTGACGACTTTCTTGGCAACCTTCTTGACGACCTTCTTGGCGGCGGGCTTTGCAGCCTTCTTCACGACTTTCTTCTTTGCCACTGGTTTTTTTGCGGCGGCCTTCTTTACTACTTTCTTCGCTGTTGCTGTCATTGGGTTTAGCCTCCTTTTGTTGAGTTTACTTTTTCTTTTCGGGAATCAGTAACCTTTCTTTGGTTTGAATTTTACTCTATTTTTTCTCTCCGGTCAACAAAAACTGTTAAAAAAAAAACATTTTTTTCATTTTTTATTTTGGTGGGAAAAAACATTTCTTCAGAAACAAAACCCAGCACGTAAATTTTTACAGCTATTATTTTCTGCAATCTCCATCCACCAACCTCTGTAATCCAACGCTGGAGCGGCTTTCAGAAGATCTGAAAGATCAAAGATAATTTCTTGATCCAACATAACGAGCACCATAATATTCATCGGACAGAGAATCGATACGGATATTTTTTCCTCTTGACGGTGCATGAATGAAACGGCCGTTGCCGATATAGATCCCCACGTGAGAGACAATCCCGCGTCCCCGTGTTTTAAAAAAGACCAGATCGCCTTTTTGCAAATCGTTTCTGTCGATAGGTTCGCCGGCGTCATACTGCGCTGCCGAATGCCGCGGCAGATCCAGTCCATTCAACTGGTAAACCGTCATCGTCAGCCCACTGCAGTCAAATCCAGTTTCAACGGAGATCCCTCCCCACAGATAAGGCACTCCGATAAAATCCCGGGCGCTGTTCACCAGTGACCGCCGCAGATATTCATCACCGTATTGTTTACGCCGGGCAACCGCGTATTCTTCTGGCCGGACAATATAAAATTCTTCGATCACTCCCGCCCGCTGCAGGCTCTGCGCACGCTGACGGGCCTGTTCTTTAGATGCAAAATTCCCAAACCGGACTTTAAACAAACCATCGCCCGCTTTAAAGTAAGTCGCATCCAAACTCTGATCTTTGAGCTTTTCGGTCAAACGCACTGCATTTTCCACGTTCGCGAACGCACCGGCTTGAATGGTGTATCCCATGACAGCCAGCTGGCGTTTTGGCAACCGCGTCGTCGGCCGCGCCTGTTTTCCACGGCTGGCGCAGGCCTGCAGAAGCAGAACGACCATCATCAGAATGGCCATTCCAAGAAAAATATTTTTCATTTTTCCCATCTTGATCGACGTCCTCCATCACCATTCGGCGCTATGCCGTCCACCGGTGGCGGACAAATGCCAGCGCCTCTTCTTTATCTCTGATCCTGTTTTCCAGCTGTTCTTCTTCCAGCGAACGTAGAATTTCTCCGATCAGCTTCCCCGGAGCAAATCCAATGGCCAGGAGATCATCGCCCGTCAAGAGACGGGGAGGATGCAGTTCCTCCTGCTCCAGGCTCTGCATTTTTTCAAGGCAGAATTCATAATTGTCCAGCATCCCGTGGCTGGCCAGGCAATCCAGCCGATGCAGTTGCAGGTGCAGATGAAAATCCTTCATCCGGAGAAACCTTTTCAGGCGCGCCTGCCGCATTTTTCTCACATTCATGAAAACCATATGCTGATGAATCAGGTTCAGGACGGCTTCTCTCTGCATGCGGGAAAAGCGCAGCCGCCGCATCAGACCATCGGCGATGGCTTCACCCAGTTTGACGTGACCGTAAAAATGAACCCCGCTTTCATCTTCCGAGCGCGACACGGGCTTCCCCACATCATGCAGAAGGACACCCCACGCCAGCGTCGGATCAGCATCCAGTCCGGCTTCATTGGACAACCTTTCCATCATGATCATGGTGTGCTCCCACACATCACCTTCCGGATGAAACCTGGGTGGTTGCAAGACACCCCGCATGTTGTCCACTTCCGGGAGGATCTCTTTCAGGATCTCTGTCTCGGCCATCATTTCAAAGCCCCGGCGCGCCCCTCTGCGCGTGAGAATTTTATTTAACTCCTCCCCAACGCGTTCCGCGCTGGTTTCTTTGATTCTGGGAGCATGTGCGACAATCGCCTTTTTTGTGGCAACGTCGAGGGTAAAATCGAGATTGGCCGCAAAACGGATTGCCCGCAGCATTCTCAAATAGTCTTCACTGAAACGGACCGCCGGGTCGCCGATGGTCCGGATGATTTTCCTGGCGATATCGGCGCGGCCATCTACGTAATCAATAATCTCTCCCGTGCCGGTATCCATCAACAGGCCGTTGATCGTAAAATCCCTCCTGAAAACATCCTCCCTGGCAGACGAAAAGTGAATTCGGGAGGGACGCCTTCCGTCTTCATACGCATCATCGCTCCGGAAAGTGGCCACCTCACAGGAATGACCGCCGTCAATCACGACCACGACACCAAATCTGGCACCGACGGCAACAGTGCGGTCAAAAAGACGGATCACCTGATCCGGCAGAGCGGAGGTCACGATATCATAATCGGCGGGTATGACGCCTCGCAAATAATCCCGTACGCAGCCGCCCACAAAGAACGCCTCAAATCCCGACTCTTTTAACCGGCTGACGATCGCCCCGGCTGCACGGATTTTGTCATTGTCGTTGGTGTCCGCCATCCGTATCGATCTCTCTTTCTCATTTACGGCTTTTATTTATTTCTTGCCAAGCTTGATCGCACAGAATTCTCCGCACATCGTACATCCTTCATCCTGAGCGCTTTTGCTTTTTTCCAAAAGAGCAACCGTTCTTTCGGGATCAATGGACAAATCAATCTGACCCTGCCAGTCAAAGTTCTTCCGGCACTGGGACATTTTCCGGTCCCGGTCTTCTGCTCCCTTGATTCCCTTGGCAATATCCCCAATATGTGCGGCAATGCGTGCAGCGATGACGCCATCCCGGACATCGGATAATGTCGGCAGACGCAAGTGCTCAGCCGGAGTCACATAACAGAGGAAATCCGCTCCAGCCGCTCCGGCAATAGCGCCGCCAATTGCGGAGGTAATGTGATCGTAACCTGGTGCAATATCCGTCGGCAGCGGCCCCAGAACATAAAAAGGAGCCCCCTGACACAATTTCTTCTGAAGGCGGATATTGGCTTCCACTTCGGTAATCGGAACATGGCCCGGACCTTCAATCATTACCTGAACCCCCGCGTCACGGGCGCGTGCGGCCAGCTCGCCCAGAATGATCAGCTCACTGATTTGCCCCCGGTCAGTCGCGTCGTGAATAGCGCCTGGACGCAGACCGTCACCCAGACTCAAAACCATGTCATAGCGACGCGCAATGGCGAGCAGCCGGTCATATTCTTCATAAAGCGGATTTTCCCGGTTGTTGCAGCGCATCCAGTTGGCAATCATGGAGCCACCCCGGCTGACAATCCCCAGAACTCTTCCCTGCTTCTCCACAACAGCCACACTTTCACGGTTGACACCGCAATGAACCGTGATAAAATCAACACCGTCGCGGCCGTTTTCTTCGATGACGTCAAACATGTCGTCTGGCCTCATATCTGAAATCGCTTTTTTCTCGCCAAGAATTTTTACGGCTGCCTGATAAATCGGCACGGTCCCGATTGCCACGGTTGATTGCTCCATCACCGCCTTGCGAATAGAGGCCAGGTCTCCGCCGGTGGACAGATCCATCACGGCGTCAGCCCCTGCTTTGCAGGCGACATGAAGCTTTTCAAGTTCGGCAGCCGGATCATTGTTGTCTTTCGACGTGCCGATGTTGGCATTGACTTTTGTTCGCAATCCCCTGCCGATGGCAAGCGGTTTGATTGTCTTATGGTTCACATTGCGGCAAATCACGATCGTTCCGTCCGCCACGCCCTGCCGGATATATTCCACCTCAACACCTTCTTGCGCCGCGCAGATTTCCATTTCTTCGGAAAGGATCCCACTGCGGGCTTTTTCCAGTTGTGTCATTTTTTCTCCTCCAAACTTTTAATATAATTGTTCGGCATTCAGGATGATGCCAGAATTAATTCCGCAACTTTTCTGCCGGACAGAAGCATACCGCCGAAAATCGGACCCATTCTCGGCCCGCCGAAAGCCGCATTGGCCGACATGCCGGCGACATAAACGCCAGGACAGATCTCTCGGGTATTGTCCATCGTCAGGTGTTCCGCCTTTTCTGCCCACATGGAGCGTTCACCAACCAACTTTCCCGAGGGAGTCGCCAGTTGCATATCGGCTTTTCGTTCGATCACCTTCAATACTTCAGTGGCGTGACCGGTTGTATCGATGACGCTCCCAGCCGTAATCGTCAATGGATCGACATGAAGCCCCGCCATTTCGACTGGCGACCAGTTAATCACCAGCCCCGTGACCCTTCCTTCACGGATCATCACATCTTCCACGCTCACACAATTAAAAATAACTGCTCCCGCACGGGCCGCCTGAGAACAAATAGACGTAACAGCGAGAACGGCATCGGCGGTGTAATAACCCTGCTGATATTCCCTGCAGCGAATATCGAAAACATCCAGGATTTCCCTTGCCTCATCCTGAATCACAATTTCGTTGAACATCATTCCACCGCCCCACATTCCACCGCCCAGGCTTAATTTCCGCTCAAACAGGGCCACCTTTTTACCTGCAGACGCGAGGTAATAGGCGGCGACCAGACCGGAAGGTCCTCCTCCGACAATGGCGACATCCACATCCGTCGCCTGAAGCAATTTCTCCAAGAACCTTTCAATAATTGCTCTTGAAATAACAATTTCATCCAAAACCATCTTTCAGACTGTCCTTCCTTCTTTCTTTATTCACAAATATTTTAAAATCATCAGCACTTTTTGGACCACCTCAACAGGATTCCTGCCCAGCACGCGAGCCATCGGCTCTTTACCCCATCCTCCCCGGTCATAAATGATGTCCGGGATCATCCGGGTGTGAAGAAGCACGCTGTTGACGCCCCATTCCAGGGAAAACCCCTCCAGGGCCATCTTCTCGACCGGTTCATCGGCCCGGTCAAAATGGCCGACGGCAAATCCGATCCTGCGGCTGGCGTCGATGATGCTTTCTGAATATTTGATATTCATCGCACTGCGATATGATGAATCATGTTGCAATACGGTCAGCACCACATGGGCCATATGCTGCGAGGCGCCAAATTCAGGATTGGCCGCAACATGCACCCCATCGTAAAACCGGATGATTCTCCCGGGAAAGCCTGCAACCTGAGATTCATTTTCAGCGCCGGCTTCCGCATAAACCAGATTGGATTGCACCTCCGGGATCAGTTGGCCGCATCGTTTCTCCTTCAACATATTGACAGCCGTTTGAAGCATGTAAAGACACTCATGCTGCGGTTCCCTGTTTACAGAAACATTAACCGCCCCGTGCCCTTTTCCCAATTGCAGAGAATGCTCAATTGCGTTGCGCACCAGAACCTTGGCCCGGCCGGCCGCTTCCACCGCATTCATACCCTGCGCAAGGCAGGCGGCCAGTGCCGAAGCGAAAGTGCAGCCGGTACCATGCGTGTTTTTTGCTTCAATCCATTCCGATGAAAACTCGTAAAATTGATTTCCGTCATAAATAATATCGATACTGCCGGAAATTTTTCTGCCGGGCAAATGGCCGCCTTTGATCGCCACATACTTTGTCCCCGTCTCAAATATCACAGCGGCGGCTTTTTTCATTGCTGCGATCGACCGGATTTTCATCCCGGCCAGCGATTCCGCCTCCGGAATATTGGGTGTAACAACGGATGTGAGCGGCAGCAGCTTTCTGACCAGCGCCCTTTGCGCCGCATCGTGCATCATGGTGCGGCCACCCTTGGCTGTCATCACCGGATCCACAACAACATTTTTCAGTCTGTACTCTACAATCGCTCGCACAACAGCATCGACTGTGCCCGGTGTCAGGAGCATCCCGGTTTTAACCGCATCTGATCCGATATCGCTCAACACGGAATCCAACTGCGCTGCAATGAATTTTTTCGGAACTGGGAGAATACTCTGCACGCCGCGCGTGTTTTGAGCCGTAAGCGCAGTAATCACCGTCATGGCATGGCAGCCGCAGGCACTCACCGCTTTCAAATCGGCCTGAATGCCCGCTCCTCCACCCGCATCCGATCCGCCGATGCACAGGACTTTAAACGGCCTCTCCACTTAACATCCCTCCGGAAAAACGTTTTTTTGCCGGTACCGGATCACGAGCAGATCGCCGGAACATACGTGAATGCCTGCCGGGTCGCTCAGAACAACATTGCTGATTCCCCGTGATTCCGGAAGAGTCAGAACACCATCGGTCATCGGGTAGGCAAATCCGTGCAGGGTGATGCCCTCCACTTGAGGACTCAGCGCCAGAAGGGAAACAACGCAGCCGACGGCGTTTTCAAAATGGACATCCGTCTGGACGACAAAAACTTCACAAAACTCGTCCAGCAGGCATGTTTTTACACCCGAATATTTTCCTGTCATCAGCAGGTGAACATTTGCCATGGCGTGATCAATTCTTCCGCCCAGCGCACCCCAGATCTGAATGGATTGAGGCTCCAGGGAAAGAGCATATTCGAGCGCCAGGGCCGTATCGGTAAAGTCTTTTTCAACCGGATGCCGGATAATCTTCACACCCTGGCGTTCGTATTGGATCTGCTGCAAAGGCTCAATGGAGTCCATGTCTCCCACCAGAACATCGGGCAAAAACCCGGACGCCGCCAGGTGACGGGCGCCGCCGTCACAGCAGATCAGCAGCCGATTGTCGACCTGAGTCAGACATTTCATGAAAAAGTCCGGATTCCCCAGACGCCCGCCGCTTATGATGACAATGTTCTTATTCAAAGCGATCCCAAATAAAAAAGCCACACCCCCTCACCTGAAAAGGATATGGCTTAAACGATTTTATCATGATCGCCATTCCCTACGCCGGCATTACCCGGGTCAGGTTCAAAGGGTATAATCTCAGCCGTGTCTCCATCCCGTTTCAAAACATCATCATCGGTCAGAAACGGGTAATGTCCGGCACCCCTTATGACAACCTATTATAATCACGACAAAAAAGCAATTTTTTTCATACCGGAAATGGAGGAAAAGTTCGTATCGTAAAGTTCCTGCCGGCCGTTTACACGTTGGATGAGTCATCAAGAATGTTTCTTGTCTTTTGATGCGTGTTGATTTATAAAATGCCATCTATTGCAAAAGGAGTAAATATCCATGAAATCTATTCTGATACGAATGGCTTTAATCTCTTGTATGATGGTTTCTATGATTCCGGATCAGGCATTTGGTGAAACGAAAACGTTCACCAAAGAATATTCCTATCAGGCGGCGGCTCAGGACGACAAGAACACAAGCCGCACCATTGCACTGAGAGAAGTCAAACAGATTTTACTTGATGAACTGGGGGAATACCTCTTAAATGAAACAGCGGTGAAAAACGCACAGATCCCCAAAGAGCGGATTGCAGCCCTCACGGCAGGTGTTGTGCCGACGCAACTGGTCGAAGAAAAATGGGATGAAAAGACCTATTCACTGCAGGCGAAAATTACGGCTGATCCCGATCACCTGACCAGCTTCATTGATGCGCTTGGCAAAGACAGTCAAAAGACAACGGAACTGGAGGAAGTCAAAATACTTAACGATGACCTTTTAAAAGAAAACAAAAAACTGCGGGAAGAACTCGCCGCGGCAGAGGGGAAAAAACAGTCCAAAACCCTTGCGGCCTATTATAAAAACATCAAAGAACTTGATGCTGTTGAATGGTTTGAACAAGGATTTGCAGTCGCTGCTTCCGGCAATTTTCCCGATGCTGTTACCGCATACACGAAAGCCGTTGAAAACAATCCCCAGTTTGCTGCGGCCTACCGTAACAGGGGAATTGCCTATACAAACCTCGGCAAGCACAATCAGGCCATTGGGGATTACAACAAAGCCATAAAGATCAATCCCAAACAGGCCGCAGCGTACAACAACCGGGGAACCGC
>JBDKUG010000101.1:0-8719 GCA_039679815.1 Smithella sp. | reverse complement strand
GTGGACATCTTTTATAATGTGCTCAGCTTGAGAATGGTTTATCGTCCGTCAGACGGGAACGTTCAGCCTGCGGCCGTGGCGGAACCCTTGATGCAGGCACCCAGTGCCGAACAGTATAAAATTATTGCAGAACGAAACCTGTTTTTAACAACGCTTCAGCCCGTCGCTAATGAAAACGCGGTTGGAGATTTTTTGCCCAGCGAGGAATACACAGCCTTTGATTTGAAAGGGACGGTTGCCATAAATGAATCCATAGGCTATGTTATTGTTGAAGAAAAAGGAAAAGGCAAACAGAAACTGTACAAGATGGGAGAGACGATCGGTTCGGCCAGGCTGATCCGCATTACGCGCAATACGGCCGTTCTGCAGGATGGAGAAAAAGAGTTTGTGATGAAAGTCAAGGATGTCGATGAGGGCGCTTTGACGGGAGGGCCTTCCGTTACGGGAGGCGAATCAGTGGGGATCAGCAGACAGGAATCAGTACAGGCTTTGAGTGATATAAAATCTGCCATGAGCCAGGCGATTGTCAGGCCTTTCCTTTCCGCCGGCGTCCCGCAGGGCTTTATCGTTTCCAATATTGTACCCGGCAGTGTATATCAGCGCCTGGGTTTGCAAAACGGTGATGTTGTCGTGGATGTAAATAATAAGAAACTGGAAAGTCCTGACGATATTATCACTTTATTCAATGCGATGCAGGCAGGCGGAAGCGTATCGGTCAACCTGATACGCGGCGGGAAGAAAGAAACGGTTAACTATACTTTTCAATAAGCCGCCTTATGTGGAGAATTGACTGCCCATGTACACCGAGTTTTTTGGTTTAAATGAAAATCCGTTCAAGTTGTCCCCTGAGCCGGGCTATCTGTTTTTGAGCGAACAGCATCGGGACGCTCTCAACTATATGATTTACGGGATCGTGGAGAAAAAGGGCTTTATGATGATTTCCGGCGATATCGGCACCGGTAAAACGACGATATGCCGGGCTCTCCTGGCCGTGCTTGACGGTCTGGTGGAAACCGCTCTTATCTTCAACACCTCCATTTCGGAAATGGATCTGCTGGAAACCATTTGCCGTGAATTCGGCATACCCCTCTCGGATGAGCCCAGAACGAAGAAAGCTTATGTAGATGAATTAAACAGATTTCTGCTGGTCAACTTTGCCGCGGGACGGAATGCAATTTTACTCATTGACGAAGCACAGAACCTCTCCCATGGCGTGCTTGAACAGATCCGGATGCTCTCCAATCTGGAAACGGAAACGGAAAAGCTCCTGAACATCATCCTGGTCGGACAGCCCGAACTCAGAACAACGCTCGCTTTGCCGGCGCTCAGGCAGCTCAATGAACGCATCACCGTGCGCTGCGAGCTTCGGCCTCTTTTGCCCGACGATGTTCGGCGATATATCGCCCACCGTCTGCGTGTGGCCGGCGGTCCCGGAAAGATCCAGATCACTCCCGGAGCATATCATTCAATATATTATTTTTCCGAGGGGATTCCCAGAAGGATCAATGCGCTTTGCGACCGTGCGCTGCTGATTGCCTACACAAAAAATGCAATGAAGATTAACCGCCGCATCGTTCGCAAGGCGGTGCACGACATCGGGATGGATTACTTTCAGAGAACGTCCAGTTCCGCAAGGAAACTGTGGATGCGTCTGACGGCCTGACCTGCACCGGAAGTGCTTGACCGTGGGGATATTATGAGTTACATAAATGACGCTTTGCGCAAGGCGCGAAGGGAAAACAAAGATGATGACTTGCAGTTGATCGATGTGTTTTCCGCCGCAAAGACAGAAACGTCCAGGTCGCCCCGGCGGCTTTGGGTTGTGGGGATTTTGGGCGTCTTATTGTTAGCGGGTGCAGCGACTGCTTTGCTGTACTGGCATGGGGAAAAACAGAGCCGGCAGGTTCAGCAGAGGCCGGTTACAGCGGCCGTTCAGCCTTCGGCAGAAAAGAAAGCGACAAAAGCGCCTGAATCCGCGATGCTGGAAGAGATGCTGAGAGAATCACCTGAAGGCGGGCAGGGTGTTCCTCCGGCGGTGGTATCCCAAGGACCTGTGCAGACTGCAACAGTCGGACAGACGGGCCGGGCAGAGGGAACAGGGACGGAAAAGAGCACCATTGACAGCAATGAGATTGACGTGCGTTACGCGCAGGCCCTCAAGAGGCAAAACGAAGGGCAGCTCGAGCAGGCCGAGGCGCTGTACAAGAAAGTTCTGGAGATCGATCCGCACCATTTGGCGAGCCTCAACAACCTGGGCGTGATTTTCATGCAGCAGAACAGGAACAGGGAGGCCATCGCCAGTTTCTCTGAAGCTCTTGACAAACAAAGCAATTATGTTGATGCTCATTATAATCTGGCTTGTCTTTATGCCCGAAAAAATGATACAAAAAACAGCATGTATTTTCTGAAAAAGGCGATTGGCTTCAATCCGGAAGCCGTTCAATGGGCGATTCGGGACAACGATTTAAAAACCCTGGCTAATTTGCCGGAGTTCAAAAAGCTGGTGCAGGTGTCAAAAAAGTGAGATGGCTTTTATGAAGAAGAATATTGGGGTATTGCTGTTTCGTCTGGCAGTGGCTGTGATATTCATGGCGGGGGCGGTGTCGCCCGGTTGGGCCGCCCGGATAGACGAAGGAAGATTTGCAGGATCATCGTCAACAGCGAAGCCCGCTGTGTCGTCAACCGGAATGAACCAGCCATCTCGCGCGGCGGATCAGGCCAGTCCGTTGAATGCCGGGCCGGGAAGCGAGCGGCCTGAAGCGGAATCGGATCCGGAAATGACCGTCCGGATGCAGGAAACCATTTTGCGCAAGGCGGAAGATACCCCTTCCGCGAAAAAAACGTTTATGGAATCCGCGCAGAAAACGGACGCCGGCAAGTACGTTATGCTGGATTTTGACAATGTGAACATTGAAGTCTTTGTGAAGTTTATCAGCGAGCTGACCGGAAAGAATTTCATCATCGATGAAAAAGTGAAAGGCAAGGTCACGATCGTTTCCCCCAAAAAGATCCCGGTTCAGGATGTCTATAAAGTGTTTCTGTCGGTTCTTGAAGTAAACGGCTTTGCCACGGTTCCGGTGGGAGATATCATCAAGATCGTGCCCTCATCGATTGCCCGTGAAAAGAGCGTGGAAACGAGATCTAAAAAGAATGGTTCCGAGTCGGATGACCGGATGATCACCCAGATTATTGCGCTGGAGCGATCCAATCCCGATGAAGTCAAGCGAGTGCTCGATCCGATCATTCCCAAAACCAGCTCGGTGCTTTCCTATCCACCGGCGAATATCCTGATCATCACCGATTATCTGTCCAACATCCGGCGGATGCAGGAAATCGTCAAAGCGCTCGATGTGGAAGGAGCAGGCGAGCAGATTACCTACATTCCCCTGAAAAATGCTTCCTCATCGGAAGTGACCAAATCCCTGACGGGCGTCTTTCAGCAGCGCCGGGCCAATGCATCGCCGGTGAAGATTGTGGCCGATCCCCGAACCAATTCGGTCATCATTTTTGCCAGTGTCGCTGACACGGCAAGCGTCCGTAAACTGGTGGCGATGATGGATAAAGACGTGCCGCGCGGCGAGTCCAATATACAGGTATTTCGTCTGCAGAACAGCGTTGCGGAAGATCTGGCCAAGGTGCTCAATAACATTGTCAAGGAAACGGGCGGTGCGGCCGCAGCAGCCGCAACCGGGACGGCCGCGGCCGGACAGAAAGTTTCCGCGCCCGTTGTTTCCAGGAATGTCCAGATTGTGCCCGATAAAGCCACCAACACCCTGATTATCATGGCCGAACGGGAAGATTATAAGATTCTCGAAAACATCATCAGACAACTCGATGTGCCGAGGCCGATGGTTTATATCGAGGCCCTGATTATGGAAGTCAAGGCCAACAAGGATTTTAAGCTTGGGGTTGAATGGAGTGGTGTGAAGGATACCGGTTCGATAACCGGGCTTGACGGGTCCAAGTCAGCGGCTTTTGTGGGTTCGGGAACCGGGGTGTTGTCGGCGTTGACCTCTACCGCCATTGACACCGCGACAAGCTCCCTGGGCCTGCCCAGCGGTTTTTCCATGGGCATCATCGGCGCAGGCATTAAAATTGGGGATGTCCTGTTCCCTACCATAGGCGCGATGGTTCAAGCCTACAAGAATGATACCGATGTGTCGATTCTTTCGACGCCTCAGCTGCTGACGCTGGACAATGAGGAGGCGGAAATTAATGTTGGCGAGAACGTGCCTTATCTGACGAGGCAGGATTCCACTTCAACGACTTCCACCTACCC
Source organism: Smithella sp. (assembly GCA_039679815.1). Taxonomy (GTDB): domain Bacteria; phylum Desulfobacterota; class Syntrophia; order Syntrophales; family Smithellaceae; genus UBA8904. Next base: position 4,440 of record JBDKUG010000101.1, on the reverse strand, counting down.
GGTAAATTACAACACTTATGAATACAAGGATGTCGGGGTTATCCTGAACATCACGCCAAACATCAACCAGGAGAACTTCATCAGGCTGAAGATCTCTCAACAGGTAACGAAGGTGATTTCCGGCACGTCTGACGATACAACCAAGCCGTCAATACCGACAACCTTAAAAAGAACGGCCAAAACAACCGTGGTCGTCAAAGACAACGAAACGGTTGTCATCGGCGGTCTGGTAGGCGACAGCACGGATGACAGCACCAATAAAGTTCCTTTTTTTGGAGACATTCCAATCATGGGGTGGCTGTTCAAGGCGAAAACTGTGACACGGGAAAAAACAAATCTATATATTTTCCTCACACCGCATATTGTTCGAACGCAGAAGGATGCCGGCAAACTCTATGTGGAAAAAAGAGGTTCGATGGGTGAAGTGGTTGAAGGAATTATCAAATTGAATGAAAGAAGCAGTGACCAGTATTCTCCCGAACCCAGAAAGCCTGCCGCCGGCGGCGCGCCGGTAAACCCTTAGCCTATAAAAAGGCGGTTTTGCTTATGTCCACAATCCTGACAGCGCTGAATGCTTCCTCCGGTCATGATAAAAAAGATGCCGCCCCCGAAACAAAAAAGGCCTTATCCCTGAATGAAAAACTGCTTGCCGCAGGCGTACTCCCCGAATTTCTGGCCGAAGCCGAAGCGGGGCATAAACGCAAAGGCGACACGGGATTCTTTGAGCTGTTGATCCGTAAAAAAGCCATCGATGAAATCCGTCTGCTGAAGATTTTGTCCGAGCATTTCAGTATACCCTTCTGGTTGCAGCTGCCGATGGAGAGCATCAATATCGATTTTACGCAAAGTGTTCCGATCCATTATTTAAAAAAACACAGGATGGTTCCGATCATCACCACGGAGATTCAGGTGATTGCCGTCAATGATCCCGTGAATTTTCAGCCGGCCGACGATTTGCGGCTGCTTTTGCAGATGCAGGACATCCCGGTTGTTCTTGCTTCGCAGGACGCGATCAATGCTGCCATTAATCTGGCCTACGACATGAGCCGCTCTTCTGCCAAGGATTACTTTGAAGAAATAAGCGAAGAGACGGCGGACGACCTGATATCGGAAATTAATGAAACAGCAGACCTGCTCGATGAAACCAGCGACGCCCCGATCATCAAACTGGTCAACCTGCTGGTTTCCGGCGCCATTAAGGACCGCGCCAGTGATATTCACGTTGAACCCTATTCCGGAACGTTAAAAATCCGCTATCGGATTGATGGAATTCTTTATGACATCCTGAACCTGCCGCGACGGATTCAGTCGCCGCTCACGTCCCGCCTGAAAATTATGGCCAAGCTCAACATTGCCGAAAAGCGCCTTCCGCAGGACGGCCGGATTGAACTTAAGCTTGCCGACCGTCTGGTGGACGTGCGCGTATCGGTGATTCCCACGGCTTTCGGTGAAAGGGTGGTGCTTCGTCTTTTGGACAAATCGGCCAATATCCTGTTGCTCTCGGATCTGGGCATGCACGACGAGCGAATCAAGCTGCTGGACAGGCTTATCAAGTCACCTTACGGGATTATTCTGGTGACGGGACCTACCGGCAGCGGAAAGACCACAACGTTATATGCGGCGCTTTCCACCATTAACCGGCCGGAAATCAACATCATTACCATTGAAGACCCGATGGAATATCAGATGGACGGTGTGGGGCAGATTCAGGTCAATCCCAAAATTGATCTGACCTTTGCTGCCGGCCTCCGTTCCATTGTGCGTCAGGATCCGGATGTCATCCTGGTTGGTGAAATCCGCGACCGGGAAACAGCGGAAATCGCTATCCAATCGTCACTGACCGGCCACCTGGTCTTTTCGACGCTTCACACCAATGACGCGGCCAGTGCCGTAACGCGTCTGATTGATATGGGGATTGAGCCGTTTCTGGTGACATCTTCCATTGTGGCGATCATTGCCCAGCGCCTTGTCCGCGTGCTTTGTCCGCATTGCAAGGAAGTCTATACGCCTGATAAAGAAACCCTGGCCAATCTCGGACTCACAGCATTGATATTGGAGAACAACACCTTCTACCGGAAAAAAGGCTGCAATCTCTGCATGCATACCGGATTCCGCGGCCGAACGGCGATCTTTGAAATTATGGTCGTGGATGATGATATTAAAAGACTTGTTTTGAAAACATCGGATGCCAATCAGATCAACGAACAGGCCGTTAAACAGGGCATGATCACGCTGCAGCAGGACGGTATTCATAAGGTACTGGCTGGGATCACCACAACCGAGGAAGTATTGCGCGTTACCCGGTCGCTTGCCCGCAAGGAGGATATTGTTCAGGAGACATGAAGGGAAAAATGAAACCTGTTCAAGCCTGCATCGACAGCAGTTGCCGCTACTTTGAAAGACCGGGTGCCATAAACACCCGTCGGGTCCTGGAAATAGATGAAAATATCATCTCCACAGGGGGATCGTCTTCCGGAATCGATACGGCCCTGGTTTTGCAGCCTGCCAATTCCAGTTCGTTCCTGGATGTGAAAATTCGAGAAGTCATCTGCAAGCCCGCATACTTTTGAGCTATGCGGGCTTAGATTGGCAGATATTCAACGGGAGAAAGCATGAGGATTGATGAATCACGTTTTATTGAATTTTATAAAATGAGCGGCAGCGGCAATGACTTCATCATCATTGACAACCGCGATCTCTCCCTGCAGATCATTGATCTGCCGGTTTTTGTTCGCCGGATTTGCCAGAGAAAGGTTTCCGTCGGTGCGGACGGGCTTTTTCTGATTGAACCATCCGAGGTTGCTGGTTTCAAGTGGCGTTTTTTTAATTCAGACGGCAGCGTGGCGGAAATGTGCGGCAATGGCAGCCGCTGCGCGGCCCGTTTTGCATATTTCAACAATATTGCCGGACCGAAAATGTCCATTGAAACGGAAGCCGGCATTGTTACCGCCGAGGTCTTTGACGACAATGTGAAGGTTCGTCTTACTGATCCATCCTCTTTGGAAATCGCCCGGGAAATCATGCTGAATGGCAGTTCGTGTCTTCTGGATCTTATCGATACCGGAGTTCCGCACGCCGTTTCATTTGTGGATGATCTGGAAACCTGCGCTGTGGTTGGGACGGGACGGCAGATCCGCCGGCATGACTCTTTCCAGCCGAGAGGCACGAATGCCAATTTTGCCAGCGTGACAGGACGGCAGAAAATGAAAGTCCGCACCTATGAGCGGGGCGTGGAAGATGAAACGCTCGCCTGCGGCACCGGTGTTGTCGCCTCTGTCCTGGCCGCCGCCGGGCGCGGGCTTGTGGATTCTCCGGTAGATGTAACCGTGCAAAGCGGCGAAGTTTTACGAGTGTATTTCACCCGCCGGGATGACCGTTTTGAGGAAATTTACCTTGAAGGGAAAGTGAAAATGGTTTATCAAGGGCTTCTTTTTGAAGAGGCCTATAGGTAGTCTCTTTCCCTTGTCCCCGGTGGGGATAGAAGTATTGCCCTCATAGCCTTTTCATCATTCCGTGCGGGTATGGCAAGGCATAGAATCCGGAAGCGTTTCAAGATGATGTTTTTCGCGGGTTAAATCATTTTATTACCGCTGTAATCATATCAATTGGAGGTTTGAACAGTGCAGACTGCGGAGAGATTAAAAAAAATACCCCCATATTTATTTATGGAATTGAGGAAAAAAATAAATCAGGCCAAAGCCGCAGGCGTCGATGTGATATCGCTTGCGATCGGAGACCCGGTGGAAGCCACCCCGAATTCCGTTATTGATGAATTGTGCCGCAGTGCCCGCGACCCTCAAAATCACCGGTATCCCACCGATGAGGAAAAGGGGATGCTCACTTTCCGCAAAGAAATTGCCCGCTGGTACGGGGAGCGTTACGGCGTCAGTCTGAATCCCGAAAATGAAATTCTTGGACTTATCGGTTCCAAGGAGGGCTGTCATCACTTTGTGCTGGCGCGCGTCAATCCCGGGGACATCGTGCTGATGACCGACCCGGGCTATCCGGCGTATCGCTCCAGTATCCTGATGGGAGAGGGTGTTCCTTACAATGTGCCCATCCTCCCGCAGAACCATTATTTACCGGTGCTGGAAGACATCCCCACGGACGTGGCCAGAAAAGCTACGGCGATGTTCCTGAACTATCCGAACAATCCGACTGGCGCTTGCGCCACAATGGACTTTTTAAACAAACTGGTCGCCTTTGCGGGTGAGTTTGATATCGCTGTTTGTTATGACAATCCTTACAGTGAAATCGTATTTGCCGGGCAGGATCGCCTGAGTTTCCTGATGGCACCGGGGGCCAAAGATGTTGGAGTGGAACTGAATTCACTTTCCAAGCCGTTTAATATGTGCGGCTGGCGGTTGGGAATGGCGTGCGGCAATCCCGATCTGATTGCCGGTATCAGTAAAGTAAAGGAAAATACCGATTCGGGGATTT
>JBDKUG010000122.1:0-4676 GCA_039679815.1 Smithella sp. | reverse complement strand
TAGGCCGCTGTCGCGATGAAACAGTTTGCCGAGACCCCTGATCCGGATGATGAGGAAGATGCCCCCTCAGTGGCATAGACGATCTCGCCGGAGAAATTGCTCTCGTCGCCCGTCGCGCTGTAGGCTGTGCAGGCGAAGTAATACGTGGTTCCCGCGTCGAGCCCCGGGATAACACAGTCCGTACGGTTCCCTGCGTCCAGGACGTTCGTGTAGAACCCGCTGGCCTTTCCGTAGTATACCCGGTAGCCCTCGACCGCAGGCTCTGGGTTCGGGTCCCAGGCAAGCGTCACGTCCACTGCGCACACTTCGGACGTCGGAGCGAAGAGAACAGAGAAGACAATCAGAACGAATAGGAAGAACTGAAGCAGAGAGTGTCTTGATGTTTTTCGGGTTGACGAATTGATAGACAAGGAGCCGTGCACCTCCATGTGCGTTGGATTCTCCCCCCAGGCACATGAGGACACAACACAAAAGGCTGGAGCATGCGAGCCTGATGCGATTGTACCCGAATGTCTCCCCCCCGTCGCATGTCCATATCCAACCGCCGTTCACTTGTCAAGATAAATATGTCTCAGATACAAAATTGAAGCCGGATTGACAAGTACGAACCTGGCTCATCAATGAACTACCCCGCATCAACGTTCGACAGGCTCACGTCAGGCGCCACGGGGTATCAAACAAGAATGTGAAGTTCCCCGCCAACAGAGCGGGGCTAGCGGGACGCGCCCCCCTTAAGTCATGCCCGTGAAAACGGGCGTCCGGGATGGATTCCCTCTTTCGAATGACAAATGAAAATTCATGGCACCAAGGTGCCAGGAATATAGAAACTCAGGGAAGGGATTTTCCCTGTTGTTATGCGCACTACCCTGCAGCAGCCGCAGGTCGCGTGCAACCGTTTTCGAAGCAAGCTTCGGGGAATTGTACCCGGAGTGATTATATCGAAAAGCTGTGCATAAAAAAGCGGCGCTTCTTCACTTTTGGAAAAAGCGCCGCAAGTTAGCCGATGCAGGGATGATGCGGTTCAGATCCTCTTTCGCAGGATGCCCAGGCCGATAATGCCCAACCCCACGAGAAGCATTGTAGCCGGTTCGGGCACGACGCGCGTCGTCAGTTCGAGGCTGTCGGCAGCAAAGGTCGCACTGCCGTTCTCGTGTCGAGTGAGTTCCACTTGCCGTATTCCCGGTGCCCACTCTACTGTGATGGGGACCCATCCTGTCGAATCGACACTCTCCTCATCCACCAATGTCCCACTGCTGTCATAGGCACGCAGGATGAACTTGTCCAGGCCGCTCGTACTGGACACATGAATGCTGACGGTCTTCCAGAGATCGTCGAAAACGATGAACTCGGGCCACTGGGCCGTCCCGCCCCCGGTGTACTCGGCCTTCCGGTTGAACGCCAGGAAGTTGATGGAATTCTCGTAAGCGCTGATGCCAAATCGCGAGAGCGCGGCATTCAACCTCGCGCCTCCGTCGTTTATCCCGAGGCCCCGGAAATGGATGCCCTGACTTGCATACTGGTCCCGAAGCGGGCCTTCCGTGAGAAAACTTCCCGTCACACCAGGCTCGTCGAAATTAATCGTCACATCCGGCAGTGCGCCGGCGTCACCCGGAAAAGAGAACAGAAACAGGGATAGTGCTGCGAATAATACGACGAACCGACCCATTTCAGGTACCCCCCCTTCTTGTCCTGCCGCGGCTTGGAACAGGGCTGGAAGGAAGAAAGCCGGGCAAAAACCCATTTATCTCGAACCTGAATCCGAAAACCTTATCTCTCTAAGCTTTTATCTGCACAAACCATGCACCGTTCACATGCTTCGTTAAAATTAGTGCAATATAATGACGTAATCATAGGTAATAAAAAGATATTATTCTGTTGAGAACTCTGCCATCATTGAACATGGCGTAACAACGGGCAAAAAGAATTTCGTAAGTCCTGCCGACGTTTCTCATGGCATACCAACATGCAATTAGTAAAATAGCCAGTAATATAAAAGTATTAATCGCATTACATGAATTCGTAAGATTTTCCGACAAAAAAACCACCGCGATTCGATCACGGCGGTTTTATCTCGACACGAGATTGGCTGCAAAGATCCTACATCATCTCCCTCATTACGATGGCAATGCCAATCAGGCCGAGCCCGAGGAGGAGCAAGGTTCCGGGTTCGGGGGTGGCAACAAGCTTTCCTGAGACATAAGGAGTATTTGTAAGCCCTATGTTTCCAACATAGATGATGGGCGTGAAATTCTCGTTGAGCTCAGGAGTGCCCAGTTTGAATTCAGCAGAAAACAATGCTGGAGTCGTGCGATCGTCGCCTGTTAGTCCCTTGTAACTGGGATTATAAAGACCATCCAATACTGCATTAGTTGCATAGAAGTTGAGTTGATAATTCGATATTCCGTACTTGTACCAGCGATCTGAAACATCCTTATCGACTGCCGCCAGCAATGTCCATGTCATACCGCTGTAGATCGAGGGGTAATTCAACAGGGACACGCCAAACCCAGAAATTGCAGGACCAGCAGATTCCAGCGATGTGTTCTGAAGTTTGATTGTGAGTTTGTTGTTGCTCACAATCAACTCCATGGTCGCCTGGAATGGCGTATTATTAACTTCCTCATCGAACTGGTAGGTCAAGGCATCTGAAACCTGGGCCGTGCCCAGCATGAAAAAAACACACACCACTACCGTTATGATTCTTTTCACAGGAACCCCTCCTTCAAAGATCTCTCTCGGGGCGAATACAAGGCAAGCACTATACCATGACGGAAAAAAGCACGAGCGAGCCGGCGGAGCTGGTTGATTCTATATGCCTGTATATAAATGTGTTTACCTGTTTAAGACCGGTCGAAAATGTTTAATCCCCAAGAACAGGCACCCGGGAGAGAGAGTCCAGGAAACGTAAACAAAACCGACAGATTTTGCAAACAAAAAAGCAGTCAACAGGAGATTAGCAGATAGTGCATATAATACTAATGTATTAGCTCATTATGGTTGCACAAAATTCATTGTAAGGCTTACCGACACATAAAGTGTCTGTGTGGACAAAAGAAAGTGGCTAATGATAAAGAAATCAACAGCAGACAGCCAACAGACGACAGAAGGGAAGAATTCGGAAGTGTCCGAGTGAAGATATAAAAAGGATAGTCATAGCGAGCCGAGCCCGCGCGTGGTGTGGCGATCTACGTTTGAGAGCTTTGTGTGGATTCTATAACGAAGATTTCGTCGCAGATCTCGCAATAACAATATGTGCGATGAGACTGCCTCACCTGTAGACAGCAATGGCATAAAAAAGGCCGCCCGAATGGGCGGCCTTTCAGATTCTCTGTAAATTCCGTCAGGAGCGTTTCCGCGACGTGATCCCAAGTCCCAGAAGGCCGATTCCGAGAAGCAGCATCGTTCCGGGCTCGGGAACCAGAACCCCGGTGCTTGGATCACCGGTGACCCATCCACTCCCCTGACCGCCCGTGCCGATACTCTGAACGTGTGCCGCCACGTAATAGCCTGTCGCGGAATTCACGCTCTTATATTTGAAATCTTCAGGTGTAAGACTACCGCCTGTGAGTTCGATCAGATATTCAGCCTTGTCTCCTGCCCCAAAACGGAAGGCTTCTGCTTGAGGATAATCAAATAGAATATCGAAGTAGCCGTCACCATCCGCCTTAAAAGCATCCAATCCTGTTTGCGCATTGACAGTGACTCCAGTGATGGCAGAGATGTTGAGCTTCGCGAGATCCAAGAGTGGATTAAAATTGAATGACGACTCCCCAACATACTCTGTTCCAACAAGACCGCTGGCTTCGAATGTCAGCCTGACCTTGCCACTCCCGGCATCTTCGAATGTTGCCTTCAGCCATGGCGATGTCCCCGCAGGGCTGACCGCGCCGCTGAACTCAAAATTGTAATTAAAAACGATGGTCTCGGCACACAGTGGCAAACTGAAAGCAATAATTCCAAAGAGAACAACTACTGCGGTTATTGCTTTTTTCATGACTCAACTCCTTCTGTTGCTTGATCTCTCTGCCCTTTTTAAGGCAATGGCCGTACCATCCCGGAGCGTGCGACGGTCTGCGTGTTCATGAAAACGGCTAACATCCTGTTCTAAAAAGGAAACTATTTACTTCATTTTTGCGTGTCAGATAAAACCGGCCTCCGGCAAGCTGTTCGTTTTGTAAGAGCCGCCGACGAAATTTCAGTCTTTTTGTTTAATTAACACAGGATCACCCGATAAATCAAATCAATTATCAATACATATGATATTTTGGTTGCACGTGTAATATTTGTAAAGCTATCCGACGATTTCAGGCCTCTCCCTGTGTTCTCGCCGCATCGGGAGAGGATCATTTTTAATCTCCCCGGAGTGCCCCCCTCCGGAGACCGGCTCAAGTAACGGAATCCATGGATTCCCGCCCTTTCGACAGGCTCAGGGCCGTGAGTCGATGCGACAAGCTCACGACCCTGAGCTGGCCGAAGGACTTGCCGAACGGCCCTCGCGGGAATAACTTCCTCATGAGCGCTTCCTCACCGCGATTCCCAGGCACAGGAGGCCGTGGCTGAGAAAAATTATCTGGCCGGGTTCGAGGACCAATTCCATCCAGTCCCTTTCAGCCTCAAAAACGACGCCTTTCTTTACATGTTTTTTATGCAACCAATATGATGCAAGTAGTAGTAAA
>JBDKUG010000273.1:0-11967 GCA_039679815.1 Smithella sp. | reverse complement strand
GAAGAAGGCGCTATTCTGGTTTTTAAACCCCTGTGGGGGTCGGACAATATACTGGGCGCAGTGGGCTCGCTGCAATTTGATGTGACTATGTCGCGCTTGAAAAACGAATACAGCGTTTACGCAGACTACGAAAAAACCGATTATGCTGCCGCACGCTGGGTAACATCAGATGACGCCGGGAAGATGGAAGACTTCCAGAAAAAGAACATGATGAACCTGGCGATGGACACGGAAGGCAACCTCGTTTATCTTGCGCTTTCCGATTGGCGCCTTTCCCATGTCATGGAGCAATGGCCGCAGATTAAGTTTCACAAAACCATGGAAAAAAGCTGACGCACCTGTTTTCGTGAAAAGCCGGGATCATTTTTTACAAGATGATACCGGCTGTCTTTATGTAATTTCTCAAATCGGGAAAGACCGGATTTTCAATTGTTCCGAGGCTCCCGTCGATCATTCTTTTCAAGAAAAATAATACCCGTTCCAGTGTGAATCGGACAAACAGAAAACTTCTTAACTTGTCTTGAGGTTTATGGTAATACCAAGTTGTATTCAAAGGATCAGCTTCGGCAAGGAGGAGGCTCCGCAGGCGTATTATTGATACGTTGAGGAAGCCGACCCCCATGCCTGGGGGCACGCGACCAATGCCAACAAAGTTAGCCAAAGAATGCGACTTGGTATAACGTTCATTTCATACCTCGACAGCTTGCTGCAAGGTGGTTGATTTTCTATCGGAAACGGAAAAATGAGCAAACAGAAGAATCCTAAAAATCTGAAAACAGATAAAAAATCTGTCGCCGAAACACCTCATCAGTTCTTTACCGGCATTCCCTGTGACAAGATACAAAACAAAACGACGAAAAAGACCCCCATGAACAGCGAAGAATACTACCGGGCCATCTTTGAGCACACGGCCACAGCCAACATGATTCTTGCCGAGGATACCACTGTCCTGTTTGTAAATGAAAAATTCGAGAAAATGATGGAGTATACCAAGGAAGAAGTAGAAAACAAAATGTCCTGGACAAGGTTTGTTATTAAAGAAGATGTGGAAATCATGAAGCAGCGGCACGTGATACGGAGAATCAGCCCCGAATCAGTTCCGCCAACCTATGAATTCAGGGGTCCTACAAAAACAGGGGAAATCAGACACTTCTTCCTGAGTGTGGCCATGATACCCGGCACCCGCAACAGCGTGGCGTCTCTCTTCGACATAACCGAGCACAAAAAAGCCCACGAAGCCGTCAGGCAAAGCGAGGAACGGTTCAAAGACATGGCCAGGCTTCTTCCGGAAACGGTTTTTGAAACCGACATGAACGGAAGAATCACCTTTGTGAATGAACTTTCCTTTTCCCGCTTTGGTTTTACGCCCGCTGATTTAGAAAAAGGGTTATACCTCCAGGATGTTCTGGCCCCGCAGGAGCACGAACATTTGGAGACCGTCATTCAAAACGTTGTACGTGGGGAACGGCTTGCGTTGAGAGAGTATCTTGCCCGGAAAAAGAACGGGATGACATTTCCAGCCCTGGTGCGGAGCACGGGCATCTTTAAGGACGGTCAACCTGTCGGCATCAGAGGATTTCTGATCGATATTTCAGAGAAGAAAGCCCTGGAGGATCAACTCCTGCAAGCACAGAAACTGGAGGCCATCGGCACACTCGCGGGGGGCATTGCCCATGATTTCAACAATCTGCTTATGGGTATTCTCGGGAATCTTTCCATCATGCTCATGCACATGGATGCCACACACCCGTTCTATGACCGGCTGAAGATCATGGAAGATTACGTTCACCGGGGATCCAATCTTACCCGGCAGCTGCTGGGCTTTGCCCGCGGAGGCAAGTATGAGGTACGCTCTACCGATCTTGGCAAATTCGTTCTGAGAAGCGCGGAAATGTTTGGAAGAACAAAAAAGGAGATTTCCATTCAGCATAAGATCGGCGGCTCCCTGTGGCACGTGGACGTAGACCGCGGCCAGATGGATCAGGTGCTTCTCAATCTGTTTGTAAACGCATGGCAGGCCATGCCCGACGGCGGCAATCTGAGCATATCTGTAGAAAATGTCGAACTGAGCAAGAAGGACATGGCCGCCTTTGGCGCGACCCAGGAAAAATTTGTAAAACTTACGGTGTCGGACACGGGGATAGGCATGGATGAAAACACCAAATCCCGTATTTTTGAGCCGTTCTTTTCCACCAAAGAACGGGGACGAAACACAGGGATGGGCCTGGCTTCCGTTTATGGAATTATCGAAAATCATGGCGGTTACGTCAATGTGGAGAGCAAACCGGGCGACGGAACATCGTTTATGATCTATCTTCCGGCATCGGATAATCAGGCGGAAGATGAACCGAAAATAGATAGCAGGATTCATAAGGGCGTGGAAACCGTTCTGCTTATTGACGATGAACAGATGATTATTGATGTCGCCTCCAAAATGCTGGAGGAACTTGGCTACAAAGTTCTGGCCGCCGCCAGCGGGAAACAGGGGATCGATATTTTTCATAACAGCAGAGAAAAAATCGAGCTGGTCATTCTGGACATGATCATGCCTGGGTTAAGCGGCAAGGAAGCTTTTGATATTCTTCGGCAGAAAAATCCCTCAGTGAAAGTTCTGCTTTCAAGCGGCTTCAGTGTGGACAGCCAGGCAAAAGATATTATGGCCGCAGGCTGCAAAGGCTTTATCCAGAAGCCATTCACCATGGCGGAACTATCCCGGAAGCTGAGAGAAATCCTTGACAATAAATGAATCGGGTTCCGGTATCTTCCTGAATTGCGGGATCAGACAGCAGACAACGTCCGCAGAAGCATGAAGAAAGGAATCATCATGAAAATTAACCATTATCCCAGATTACGCAATAGACAGAAACGACATTCCTCCTGTCATTGCGACCGAAGGGAGAAATCTTAAAGATATAGAATAATAAAGATTCTTTTCCGATACAAATATCCGGCACCGCCACCGGCACTTTGAATATCTTTCCGTTTGCCGGTGCGGCGCTGGGCCAGCCGCTGATCGGCTGGTATCTGGATTCCGTAGGCGCAGTCGATGGCCGATATCCGGTGGATGCGTATTCCGCGGCATTCAAGATGTGCCTGCTTTGTCTGCTGGTTGCGTTCATTGCCAGCATCCTGGTTAAAGAAACGTTCCCCCGGCAACAAGATTCCGCTTAATGCTTATCGATCGTTCACACAGACACAAGGAACGTCAACGTCTGATTCTTTTTTCGGATTTCCTCCCACAATGTTGCTTGGTATCACCATTTGCCTTTTGACTAATGCAAACAAACTGTGATAGATTAAGAGCATGGAACACATGAAGACAGGGACGGCTTACCATCAATAAGATATTCGGCAATACAACGGGGCTGGGCGCCCAGCAAATCAAATCTCTGGAACGTCTTTATCGTCGCGGCATCCCGCCGGAAAGCATTCTCAGCAATGACCTGGCCCGGGAGGTATCCTTTCTTTCCAGCGCTCTCAACCGGCAAATCGGTTTGTTGATTAACCGTAAAGGCGAGATCAGCATGGTCATTCTCGGAGATCACAAAGGCATATTTATTCCAAGCCTCGACGTTTTCCGCGCAGCCTCCACACGCTTCAAGGGCCTGCGTCTGATTCACACCCATTTAAATGGCGAAGCACTTTCTCCTGAAGACATGACGGACTTGTCGCACCTCAGGCTGGATATGATCGGCGCGCTCCAGGTCTGTGAGGACGGCTCTCCCGGCAAGCTTTTCTGGGCTCATCTGATTCCGGAAAATCCGCTGGGAAATTACTGGCTTATCCATGAACCGCAAGAACCTCACCGCCTCGATCTGAATTTCCTGTCTTTCATCGTCGCGCTGGAAGATGAATTTGCCAGACAGCAAAAAACGCGCAAAATCGAAGCAACGGAAAAAGCGATTCTTGTGCGTGTTGAAAAAAATCCCCTTGCCGGCGCGGAAGCCTCTTTAGAAGAGCTCCGGCAGCTTGCGGAGACCTGCGGCGTGGCCGTTTTTGACAGCCAGATTCAATATCGGCCGCAGCCGGATCCAAGGTATCTTGTCGGCAGGGGCAAGCTGTCGGATATCGATCTGCGCGCCACACAAATTGGCGCAAATCTGCTGATCTTCGACCACGAACTGACGCCCGCACAGGTCCGTTCCATCAGTGATTTTACCGGACTGAAAATCCTCGACCGGACGCAGGTAATCCTGGATATCTTTGCGCACCGCGCCCACAGCAGGGAAGGAAAGATTCAGGTGGAGCTGGCGCAGCTCAAATATCTGCTGCCGCGGCTGATGCACAAAGACACGTCACTGTCCCGCCTTGCCGGTGGAATTGGTGGAGTGGGCCCCGGCGAAACCAAGCTGGAAATTGACCGGCGCCGCGTTCGTGAACGCATCAATCGGCTGGAAAAGGATTTAAAGGACATCACGAAGTCGCGCGGACAGCGCCGGGGAAGCCGGAAGCGATCGGGCCTGCCCGTGATTTCCATTGTCGGTTATACCAACGCCGGGAAATCAACACTGCTCAACACACTGACGCAAAGCGCCGTTCTGGCTGAAGACAAGCTCTTTGCCACACTGGACACGAAAAGTGCCAGACTGCGATTTCCGCGCGATACGGAGGCGGTCATCACCGACACGGTTGGTTTCATCCGCAAACTGCCCAGAGAACTTTTCAGCGCCTTCAGGGCGACACTGGATGAACTTAACGAAGCCGATCTGCTTTTGCACGTGATAGACATCAGCAATCCCCAGTTTGAAGAACAGATTGCCGCCGTTGAAAATATCCTGGAAGAACTTGAAATATCCGGGAAACCGGGTATCCGGGTTTTTAACAAAGCCGACCGCTTTGAGGACAAGGATTTACTGGCAGATATCAGCAAACGATATAACGCCGTCGCCGTTTCCGCCCTGGATAAAACCTCTCTTTTCGGGCTCTTGGAAAAAATCGAAGCGGCGCTGCCTAATACAAACTTTTCAGGAAAGTCTTTTTATGCTAGAGAAGAGAAGACTTGAACTTCAAGCGGGAAAAAATAATGAAACTGATGCGCATCGCGATTATCCTGATCACTGTATTATTCTTTGCAAACAATCTGTCTGCCGCCGAACAACTTTTAACCATTGTCCACACCAACGATATGCACTCTCATGTTCAGGGTTTTTCACCGGAAATCGATTACCGGCCATGCACCATTGATTTGGATAAGACGCTCGGCGGCTGGTCGCGTGTTGCAACGGTTATCAAAAACATAAAAAAAGAAAGACTTCAGCCGGTTCTGGTTGTCGACGCGGGCGATTACACGATGGGATCTCTCTTCCACATGCTTAATCGGGAAGAAGCTTATGAACTACGTCTGCTTTCCGCGATGGGTTATGACGTCGTCTCACTGGGCAATCATGAATTTGATCTGAAACCCGCAGGGCTGGCGGCCACATTAAAAACTGCAAAATTGAAAGGGGCCATGCCGCAGATTGTTTTTGCAGGGGCAGTGTTCGACCGCAATAATCCGGTCCTGGTTTCGCTTGAAAACGCTTTTTGGGAAGCGGGCGTGAAAAATTATACTGTTCTGGAGCGTGACGGCGTCAAGATTGGTATTTTTGGGATGCTGGGAAAAGACGCCGTTGAAGTGTCGCCCTTCGCCAAACCCCTGACATTTCGTGATCCCGTCGATGTCGCGCGCGATATGGTGGAGGTGCTGCGCAATAAAGAAAAAGTGGATCTGGTCATCTGCCTGTCACACGGCGGTCTGAATGACGATCCCGAAAAATCCGCAGACGAGCTATTGGCGCGAAAAGTTAGAGGCATCGACGTTATCGTGAGCGGACATACGCACACCAAACTGGACAAACCCATCAACGTCAATGGGACGATCATCGTTCAGGCCTGGTGTTACGGGAAACAGGCAGGGATTATAGACATCGCCTTGAACAGCGGCAAAGTGACATTGAAAAAATATACCGTTGTCCCTGTCAACAGTTCGATACCCGGTGACGAAAAAATTCAAGCGATGATCGACGCATTCAAGAAAAACATCAACCGCCGGCTGCTGGCGCCCGCTCGTTTATCGTACGACCAGGTAATTGCAGAAACAAAATTTGATCTCAATATTTTGGCCGAGGAATCGCCGCTGGGCAATCTGCTGGCGGATTCCATCCGCTGGTATGTCAATTCCGTTGATTCAGACAAAAATGATCCGTCAAGCCGGGTGGTAGTAGCGGTAGAGTCCAACGGCGTTATCCGCGACGACCTGCTTCGTGGCCTTACCGGAAAGGTAACCATCGGCGACCTTTTCCGAACAATTCCTCTGGGAATCGGCGTGGACAACACCATGGCGTATCCGCTGCTTTCTTTTTATTTGTATGGGTACGAACTGAAAAGGGCACTGGAAATCCTGACCAGCATCAGACCCATCAAGGGTGATGATCATTATCTGCAGGTTTCCGGTCTGTGTTTCACATACAATCCGCGACGGGTAATTTTTGACCGTGTAACCGATATTGAAACGGGCTCTGAAGAGGAAGGATACCAGCCGCTCGATTACAGCAAATCGAACAGGAAATTGTATCGGGTGGCGGCCAATATTTACAATGCTTCATTCTTGAAACTTGTCGGCCATCTCACTTATTCCATGCTGGACATCGTTCCGAAAGATAAAAACGGCATGCCCTTGGAGAAACTATCAGCGGCGCTGGTTGACGGTAATAAAGCTCTGCCGGGCATTCAGGAGCTTAAAGAATGGCAGGGCGTCATTCAATACGTCCGGTCTTTCCCGGATACCAACGGCAACGGCATTCCGGATATTCCCGAAAAATACAAGGGCAAGCTGGGTCGTATTGTGGAAAAGCCGAGCATCAACCCGGTCGATCTTGTTTCCAGGGGAACAGAACCGACGATAATTGTTCTAGCGGCAATTGGCCTTATTGTATTTTTAATTGCAATGACGGTCATGCTGGTTATCCTTCGAAGAAAGGCAAAAAGGGCTGACGGCTCCATTTCCGGAAGATAGAACTTTTCTCCGTCGGCCAAATCATGCTTTTGCGAACAACTGAGGTTTTTTATGGACAAAGAATTTATTGAAATCCGCTGGCACGGAAGGGGCGGTCAGGGCGCCATCACAGCGGCCAAGATTGTCGCCTCCGCGGCCTTTGCCTCCGGATACGCGGGCGTGGTCATGGCACCGACCTTCGGCACCGAACGCAGAGGCGCGCCGGTCATGACGTCCCTGAAAATTTCCAAAACGAAAATTTATGATTTATCGCCAATCGAAACGCCGGACATCGTCGTTGTCCTGGACCACCTGCTGCTGAAAGAAACGGATGTCACACATGGCCTCAAAAAAGGCGGCATCATTGTTTTAAACACTCCGGTAGCTTTTGAATCCTATGGCTTTAAAGATTTCAAGCTGGCCATCGCGGACATCACGGCCATTTCGGTGGAGGCGGGACTTCCTCACGGGATGGTCAACACCGGAATCATCGGGTCGCTGGAAAAAGCAGCGTGCCTGCTCGGAATTGATATCCTGATCAAAGGCATTGAAGAGGAATTCAGCACCAGAAAACCACAGAAAAATTCTTTGGCTGCCAGGATTGCTTACGAACGAACCCGTGTCGGAGGTTGAAAATGGGCACTCGAAATTACCGAAGGAAAACGTCGCACAGCGAGCATGGTCCCGGTGACGGAGGGAGAACCGGATCATGGAGGGTGGAACGCCCGGTGCTCGACCAGAGCCTCTGCATCCCCTGTAAAAGAAACAAGGAAGCCTGTTTCATTTGCTGGCTGTTCTGCCCGGAAATTGTTATCTCACGGACGATCCCGCCGCGAGTTGACCTGGAATACTGCAAGGGCTGCGGAATCTGTGCGGAAGAATGCCCCACCAGGGCCATTACCATGGTAGATGAAGCAAACTTTTCAGAAGAAGACAAGGAGTAGCCGCCATGCATATTATCGAAAATGGAAACGCGGCAGCGGCTCTGGGTGTCAAACTTTGCCGCGCCAGTGTCATCGCGGCCTATCCCATCACCCCGCAGACCCCGCTGACGGAAAAACTCTCCGAATATGTTGAACGCGGCGATATGAAGGCGGAATACATCCCTGTTGAAAGCGAACATTCCGCCCTGGCCGTCTGTATCGCCGCCTCGTCGGCCGGTGCAAGGGTTTTCACGGCCACCAGCGCCAACGGACTCCTGTACATGCACGAACAGGTTCAGTGGGCATCCGGCGCGAGACTGCCCATCGTGATGTGCGTGGTCAACCGTGCGGTCGGCGCGCCCTGGAACATCTGGAACGACCAGCAGGACTCTATTTCCCAGCGCGACACGGGCTGGATACAGATTTATTGCGCGGACCACCAGCAGATTATCGATACCGTCATCAAGGCATACTGGATCGCGGAAAAAGTAAGCATCCCCATTATGGTCTGCTATGACGGATACATCTTATCCCACACCTTCATGCCCTTTGATCTTCCGGAGCAGGAAAAGGTTGATGCCTTTCTGCCTCCGTTTAAGCCTGAGTACGCACTCAACCCGGAGGAGCCTGCCAATCTCAACACCGTAACCCTGCCGGATGTGCGTATGGACGTCCGCGGCGAACTGGCCCACAGCTACATGGAAATCCGGTATCTGCTCCAGGAAGAACTGCGGACAACCCTCGCCGTGGCGGCCGACGCGGAAAAAAGGTTTGCCGAAATATTCGGCCGGTGCGGCGACCCGTATATCGAATCCTACCGGTGCGACGATGCCGACCATGTTGCTGTCGGCCTCGGGTCCCTGACCTATCAATTAAGGGTATCCGTAGATGCGCTAAGAAAAGAAGGCATCAAGGTCGGCGTCATGGGCGTCCGCTTCTACCGGCCTTTCCCGGACGAAGCCATCGCCAATGCCTTAAAAGGGAAAAAGACCGTTATTGTTTTTGAGAAGGCACTGAGTTACGGTTATGAAGGGGCGCTCTCATCGGATCTAAAATCCGCCCTCTATGAACATCTTGCAGGCACAGGCACTCTGCCATCTGTCCAGAATTTCATAGCGGGAATCGGCGGGCGCGAAATTCGGACAGAGGATTTGACACAAATGTTCAGGACTGCGACACAGGGCCGGGTTTCCAGGGAACCCACCTGGATCGGCCTTAAGCTATAGGAGAAGCAAATGCAGGTCAAAACCACCATTTTAAGTTTACCAACAGAGGAATTTGTCCACCCGGGAACACGGGCATGCACCGGCTGCGGACTGGCCATCGCCTACAGAGTAGGCCTGAAAGCCCTGGGAAAAGACACCATGCTTGTTGTGCCTCCCAGCTGCCTGACGGTGCTTCAGGGGCTTTTTCCTGTTGCCTCGACAAAACTTCCCTGCCTGAATGTGACCTTTGCCTCAACAGCTGCCGCCGCAACAGGCATTCTCGCCACCCTGAAAACACAGGGCAATACCCACACAACGGTGGCCGCGTGGGCAGGCGACGGCGGAACCGGCGATATCGGTTTGCAGGCTTTATCGGGCGCAGCGGAGCGCGGCGACAACTTTATCTATTTCTGCTATGATAATGAAGGATATATGAATACGGGCGCCCAGAGATCAGGAACTACACCGATCGGTGCCATAACCGCCAACACACCGTTCAAGGGCAAGCTGCAGCAGAAAAAAGACGTGCCGGCCATCATGGCGGCACATAAATTAAGTTACGTTGCCACCTGTTCGGCGGCGTATCCGCTGGACCTTTACGACAAGATAAATAACTGCATGCATCTTCCGGGCACCAAGTATTTCCATATTCACATCCCGTGTCCGCCGGGCTGGGGTTATGATCCGCGATACGGAATCAAAATCGGCAGGCTGGCTGTTGAAACCGGGTATTACGATCTTTACGAAATTGTCAATGGCGAGTTCAAATTGACGGCCGCCTCTGAAAAGCTGGTTGAAAAACGCAAGCTGGTTCCGGTTCATGAATATTTCCGGACACAGTCACGGTTCAGGCTTCTTACCGATGCACAAATTGCGGACATTCAGCAAAAGATTGATGAGAAGTGGGCGGGGTATTACAAGAAAGACGAGTAAAAAAGCTGCCTCTTATTCGTACCCGTCGACAAACAACCATTCCGGAAAACGCGAACGCCCGCAGGAAGGAGAGACGGATGCCCCTTCTTCCTGCATAAGATTATCCCAGATTACGCAATAGAGAGATTTGTTGTTTCTCCTGACTTCGACACTTTCCGGGCAAATAATGAATAATAACGGATTAGAAAAAAAAGACAGGGCACTACATTGATTTCATCGGGGGATGATTAGTCAGGATACCTATAGGGCACCTGGGAACGTTTGAGGCCAAAGACCTGATAGAGTTTCTTCTGATGAACAGTAACGTGAGAAGGGATAACGTATTTTTTTTGAGAAGCAAGATCAATGACCACACTCGATTGCGCATGCAGCAACTCATTACGGATCTGTTCGAAGCTCATGGGGTCCTGCTGAAGGGCAATTCGATAGACTGCCTGTTTGGCCAGCGTGAAGGCAAGGAAGCAAATAGCAATGTGCGCTTTGATCCGATTTTCAGTCCAGTGGAAAATGGGCCGCATTTTCAGGTCGTGCTTGTTGATCCGGAACGCCTCTTCAATCTGCCATAGTTCGCGATATCTGGAAAGCAGTTCGCCCGGCGTCTTATCCGCGACATTGGTGATCACACCGTGAAGGCCGTCCCATTGGGCGTCTGCCTCAATCTTTTCCTGATTGATCGTCGCACTGCTATTTTCCACGGTGATGTATTTTTTTGAGCCGTAATTGGGGATAAGGTCTTTCACGTGTATTTTATTGCCTTTGACCTTTTTCATCAGCCGATCCACCAATCGTTGCCTGTCCGCTGCATCTTTTTTAGCTCTTTTGGAACTGTAGCCAACGACCAGCCGTCTCGATTTGTGTTCAAATTCTTTCAGCCAATGTAACTCGTCTCCAATAACATCCGCTTTGTATTCGGCCTGGAAAATGTCGGTTTTGAGATTCCTGGGCAGGGCTTTGAGTTTGGCTGCGACAATGTATTGAATGCCTAAGCTCTCCATTTGAGAAAGATTCTCTTCATTGAACATTGCCCGGTCCGCCACCAGCAAAATGTTGTCGATGGTGTATTGCGTCTGGAGATCCTGCACCATTCCCACCAATGTGCCGCCTTCGTATGTGTTTCCCGGAAAAAGTCTGTAGGTAATGGGCAACCCTTTGGTGGTGGTCACAAGGGCCAGAACAACCTGAACTTCTTTGAATTTGCAATCCTTGCTGAATCCAAAATCCCTCAATTCATCCGTTTCGATGCTCTCAAAGTACAGTGTCGTGACATCGAAAAACAGCACATCCACGTGCTCTTTGAAAAGAGACAGCGTCGTTTGCGCAATATGCTGCTTGATATCCGCCTCTCTATCCGCTACGTGGTCCATGACCCGGTAGATTTTTTCGAGCGGTATCTTGATGCCGTAGTCTTCTTCCAGCAAAGACGCCGTCCGTCGCTTGCTGACCGGATTGGCAATCCGCGCCAAAACACATGACTCCAGAATATCATTCCACTGCGCGTCCTTGTGGGTGCCGCCGATCAGTTTATCCAGCTTCAAATCCTTGTACAGTTTACCAAATACGTCACCGATTCCGTCAATGATCCTTTGCTCCTCGCGCAGGTTCCCGACCTTTACGGTATCGCCCGACTCCTTTTTCTGACGTCCCGCTTTTAAAACGTTCATCGGATCGAAAAACGGCAGTGTCGGCTGCTTCTCTTCCTCCATCTCCGTAATGATGGATTGCGCCAGCCGTGTCATCTCCTCTACTTCCCGATCCGTCACAGCCTGTCCTATGTGGCGAACGATTTTCTGGCTGACCTTGTCGGCGCGCCGATAGGACTCGACAATCTGAACTGATTTTTTGCCATTCGGCTTTGGTTTAATGCGTACAAACATGGCGGCATGATAGCAGAAGGAAAAATAATGTCAAGTATTATTTTTCATGGGGCACTACA
>JBDKUG010000061.1:0-6578 GCA_039679815.1 Smithella sp. | reverse complement strand
CAGTTGATACAGATCACCGATGAAAATCATTTGAACACCGCCGAAAGGCTGCTTTTCATCCGGGCCATGGAGGCGCAGAAATTTGTCGATGCAGTCGAGCAGGTCCGCGCGTACCATTGACACTTCGTCAATCACAATTGTGGTCAGCTTCCTGTAGATGGTCGGCTTGTCTTTTTCCGCCTTCTTTTTTCGTTTGATCTAAGCCAGTGTGACATTCGGTTTGAAATGGAAAAAGGAATGAATTGTCTGTCCTTCGACATTGAAGGCCGCCACACCCGTCGGCGCCAGAATAACCACTTTCTTTTTCGTGTGATCCCGGAAATATGTAAGCAGTGTCGATTTTCCCGTACCGGCCCGCCCGGTGAGCAGCATATTTCTTTGAGTATCTTCCATGAGGGCCATTGCCCGCTGGAATTCGGCATTGAAATCGATTTCGGTTGGTTTTGATTTTTGAATCATGGTATTTTCATGTCTCCTGTCTGGCAACTACATTCATAAACACAATCTGTCGCGGTATTCAATGATGATTGTTTGATTTTTAATCCCGCTCACGCGGGACGAACGTTAATTCTCGGTAACTTGCTGCGATATAATGACATTCATTTCATGCCTCGACAACTTGCTGCGAGGTGGTTTATTAAAGGCTGGTGTATAAACGATATAATCGTGAATGAATCAACAATGCCCGGGAAACCGGTTTCGACCGGCTGCCCGGGCAGTTTTATAGGGATACTTGATCTGTTTTGACTTCCGGATACGGGCTATAAAATATTGCCACATTACCAGACTTCAGGAAATGCCATGTTCGTATAGAGATCTTCAAGCCTGCTCTTATGGCCGCGTTCCATTGAGGCGAGCTCGAGAAAAATTTTCTTCTGTTCATCGTCCGCGCTTGCGTTGGCAAGCTGGGTATACATCTGCATGGCTTCGAGTTCCTTTTTGATGGCAATGACAAGACCGTCCACAGGTTTCAAATCGGGAGTCAGCGGCGGGGTAGGGAGCGCATCTGCAACTTTATAGTCCGCCGAAGCGGAAAAGTGCATCCTGTCCGCACTTCTTGTAAGATATCCTTCTAATGTCCGTTTGTGTTTTTCCTCATCATCGGCAAGGGACTTGAAAAGTTTTTTTAGATTTGCATCTTTCGCTTTTTCGGATACTGTGTTGTAAAATGTGAATGCTTCGATTTCCTGGCTGATTGCGTTGGAAATGATCTTCTTGAATTCATCGTGGTTCATGGTTTTGATCTCCTTGGTGTGTTGATAGGTGTATATTGTTTAAAAATGGGATGATTCCATTCTATTCCGCCCGGTAATGACAAATAAGGGGTGCTTTTCAAAAATCCGTACCCATGGTTTGTGTAGCATAGCTGATTTTCATTGTCAAATAACACACGAAGGGGTAATCATTAATATTATTTTAAATAATCAGAAAGCAAGGTTAAATCATGAACACCAAAATGACGACATTCAGTGAATCGGATATTGATAAAAGAATATTGAAAGCCATAGGTGAAATGGGCTTTGAAGCCCCGATGCCCGTGCAACAGCAGGTCATTCCCTTTTTGCTTCATCAAAAAAGAGATCTGGTTGCCCTGGCCCATACCGGAACCGGTAAGACCGCCGCCTTTGGCATCCCGATTATCCAGCAGATCAATACGGCGTCAAAACAGACACAGGCGTTGATTCTGGCTCCCACGCGGGAGCTGTGCCTCCAGATCACGGACGATTTGACCAACATGGCAAAATATATGGAAAATGTGAATATCGTGCCGATTTACGGAGGGGCCAATATCCTCATCCAGATTCGTCAGGTGGCCGCGGGCGCACAGATTGTGGTGGCCACGCCGGGCCGGATGCTGGATATGCTCAACCGGAAAAAAGTGAATGTCTCTGCCATCAAATGGCTGGTGCTGGATGAAGCCGATGAAATGCTAAACATGGGATTTAAGGAAGAACTCAACGCCGTGCTGGCCTCGACACCCGATGACAAAAGGGTGACGCTCTTTTCCGCCACCATGCCGCGCGG
This sequence comes from Smithella sp., assembly GCA_039679815.1. Classification (GTDB taxonomy): domain Bacteria; phylum Desulfobacterota; class Syntrophia; order Syntrophales; family Smithellaceae; genus UBA8904. Next base: position 4,553 of record JBDKUG010000061.1, on the reverse strand, counting down.
TATTGAGACTATTGCGCACAGTTACATGAAAAAACCGATGGAAATCACGGTCGGTACCCGAAATACCGGCGCGGAAAACGTCTCGCACCAGTATTACGTCGTGCATGCCAAAGACCGGTATCTCGCGCTTAAGCGCATTGCTGATTTTTACCCCGATATCTACGCTATTATTTTCTGCCGTACCCGTTTGGAAACGCAGGAAGTGGCCGACGCCCTCATCAAAGACGGCTATAACGCCGATGCGCTGCACGGGGACCTTTCGCAGGCTCAGCGTGACTCCGTGATGAACCGGTTTCGCACCAGAACCCTGCAGATGCTTGTCGCAACAGATGTTGCGGCCCGCGGGATCGACGTCGTTGATCTGACCCATATCATCAATTATAATCTGCCGGATGACATTGAAAACTATACCCACCGCAGTGGCCGCACGGGACGCGCGGGCAAATAGGGCATTTCGATCGTCATTGTCAATATCAAAGAAGTGTTTCGCATAGGGCAAATCGAAAAGCAGATCAGCAAGAAATTTCAACAGGCCAAAATTCCCACCGGGCAGGAAGTTTGCGAGAAGCAGCTCCTGTATCTGGTGGACAAACTCAAAGATACGGAAATTCAGCACGCGGATATCGACCCGTTCCTGCCCGCCGCAGTGGAGCGGCTTAAATCACTCAGCAAAGAAGACATCATCGCGCGTTTTGTCTCGCAGGAATTTAATCGTTTCTTAAGTTATTACCGAAACGCCGCCGACATCAACGTATCGCAGAAAAAAGAAAGCAGAGCCGCCTCTTCGCGCGACGCATCCAGCTCCGGCTCTCTGGTGCGCCTTTCTGTCAACCTGGGGAAGATGGAAAAATTCAATGCTAAAAAGCTCCAGGCTTATTTATTGGAAACGGCCAACATCACCAAACTGCACATTGCCAATGTGGACGTAGAGCTTTGCAATTCTTATTTTGAAGTGGATCCGCAGGTCGCGGAAGTGCTGATTGCCCGGTTCGGCAAGGAAAAATACGCCCAGCGTCGTGTGAGGATTGATTATGCTGAAAGAGGCGGTCGAGGCAGTTATCAGGGCAAACGATACGCGGGAGGAGCCAAAACCCGCGAATCCTTCTTTTTCAATAAGCGCAAAAAGAAACCCGGGAAACGATATTAAATCGAGAAATCTATGAAAACCTCTAGGATCAATGCAATTCACCACCTCAACTGCTGCACAAACCGCCCAATGGTCGGGAAGTTGTTTAACGAACGAACCCCCTGTAGGGTTATATCACACATCCTTCTTTTGGAAATGGATCAGGGGTTGACTCTTGTAGATACCGGGATCGGAATGGATGACATGAAATTCCCGGAGCGATTGGGGTTTATGCGCGTTTTCAACCGGCCACGCCTGGATGTCAATGAAACGGCTTTGAAACAGATTGAGAAGCTTGGATTTCGGGCGGACGATGTGCATGATATCATCATGACTCACCTGGATCTCGACCACACGGGCGGTATTCCCGATTTTCCCAACGCTACGATTCATGTATTGAAAAGAGAACTTGAAGCTGCGATGAAACCGGAAAGTTTCGGGGAAAGAGAACGATACCGCAAGGCGCATTGGGCTCATTCGCCAGTCTGGGAAGCTTACGAAGAAAAGTATGGAGAACCATGGTTCGGCTTCGATGTTATACGCAATTTAAAAGGACTTCCTGCTGAAATCATGCTGGTCCGTCTGCCGGGACATACCAGAGGACATTGCGGTGTGTGCATAATTACGCCAAACGGGTGGCTGTTGCATGCCGGGGATTCTTATTATTTTCACAGGCAGAAGGACGAAAACCCTAAAACGACTCTGATGGTTAATTTATTTCAACACTTTGCCCATATCGACTACGAAAAAGCCATGCAGACAAAAGACAGGATAAGGGAATTAGCGTTGCAGCACAAAGATCAAATTATCGTCATGTGCAGCCACGATACCATGGAGTTTGAAACATTGTCCAGGACACAGGTGAGTTAATCAGAAGTGCTTTCTTTAAATTCAGTTCAATATTCCACGTTAATTTAAAATTCAAAACGTGATATGAATACATTGAAGGAAAGGAACTGCCCTGACTCCTGCGCGGTGTGCGTCTGTTCCCTGTACTTGATGAAACGGTCCGAAAGGTATACTTTACAGAAGCCTGCCGGAGCTGAAAAATATTTAAGGAGTAAATACAATGATATCCGAAAACCGTCCCGCCAGATTCAGCGGGGCATCGCGTTATGTTTTGGACGATGAACTTGCTAAAATCGTAAACATTTCAATGGCGTTGGAAATGCCGCTTCTGCTCAAAGGCGAGCCGGGCACCGGTAAAACCATGCTTGCTCACGCCATCGCCGAGAATCTGCACATGCCGCTGATCATCCTGAATGTCAAATCCAGCATGAAGCTGATTGACGCCCTCTATCAGTACGACACGCTCACCCGGCTCAACGACAGCCGCTTTGCCGATTCGGGCCGCGATGTGAGCAATATCGAAGAGTATATCAAGATGGGTAAGATTGGTCAGGCATTTGTGGCCGAGAAGAAAGTGGTTCTGCTCATCGACGAAATCGACAAGGCCGATACCGATTTTCAGGATGATATGCTCGACATTCTGGATCAGATGCAGTTCGACATCATGGAAATCGACCGCACCGTGACGACAAAGCACAGGCCGGTGATTATCATTACCTCCAACGCAAAAAAAGATTTGTCCGACCCGTTCCTGGGACGCTGCAATTTCCATCACATTGCTTTTCCTGACCGCGACATGATGCGCAAGATCATCAATGTGCATTTCCCGGATTTGAACAAGGATATGACCACGGCCTGTATGGATGCGTTCTATCGTCTGCGTGAGGTGCGCGGTGTGGAGAAGAAGCCGGCGACACGCGAGCTGATTAACTGGATGCGCGCGCTCCAGGCCGACCCCGATTTTAATATCAAAAGCTTGAAGTCGAGCAATGTGCCTTTCCTGGGTGTCCTGTTTAAAAAGAGCACGGATCTTTACCTTGCATTGCATCAGTGATGTGAAAAAATGTTTGTAAATTTTTTCTATACTCTGCGCGATAAGGGAATCCCTGTCACACCCACATCTTTTCTGCGTCTGCAAAAAGCCCTGGGGATGGGGCTGATTTCTTCTCTGGACGATTTCTACAGTATTACACGCAGCCTGCTGATCAAGAGCGAGCGTTATTTTGATATTTACGATCAGGCGTTTGCGGTGGCATTTCGTGGTATGGCCGATGTAGAACCGACGGATGCGGAGCTTTCTGAAATGGTGAAAGCGATGCTCTCTGAGTGGCTTAAGGATCCCGGCGGCATGGCGCAGGCGTTGGGGCTTTCCGAAAAGGAAATCAAGCAGATGACACCCGAAGAACTGGTGGAGCATTTTCTGAAAAGACTCAAAGAGCAGACCGAAGCGCATCACGGAGGCAACCACTGGATCGGCACCCACGGCACGTCTCCCACGGGTCATTCAGGCTATCATCCCGGCGGCATGCGTGTCGGGGGAGAATCGCGCAATAAATCCGCCATCAAGGTTGCCATGGAAAGACGTTACCGGGATTACTCGCAGTCCGGTCCCATTACCGCTTCGCAAATCGGGGAAGCGCTCAAAAGGCTCAAACACCTTATGCCGGCAGGTCCCAGGGATATCGTGAACATCGATGAAACGATCCGTCAAACCATGCGCAATGCCGGGGAAATTGAAATCATCTTCGACCGCCGCCTGGCTGACCGTCTGAAAGTCAAGCTGCTCATTGATAACGGCGGCTGGTCAATGGATCCCTATGTGGAGATTGTGCAGGTGCTCTTTCATTACGCGCAGTATCAGTTTAAGGAGCTGGAAATTTATTTTTTCCACAACACCATTTATTCCAAGGTCTGGCAAGATGCTCAGCGTTTCAAAAAACCGGTGCTGGTGGATGAATTTGCCCGTTCTGATCCCGAAACGCGATTGATAATTGTAGGGGATGCCGCCATGGCGCCTTATGAACTGGCCGATCATAGAGGAGCGATTTATGTCGGTCAAAGCGAATCACGGCCTTCGGTGGACTATCTGAAATTTCTGTCAAAAAACTTTCGGCACGCTGTATGGCTCAATCCGCAGCCGCAGGATCACTGGTATTACACATGGACGGTTAAAACGATTGCCGGTATTTTCCCGATGTTCGAACTGTCACTGGATGGACTGGAAAAAGCAGTGCACCATTTAATATCCCGAAATTAATCAGGAGGAGAAAAATAATGAAAAAGAATGCCGCTATTATGGTTGTGATGATGGTTTTTATATCAACGGTGGCGATGGCTGCATCCAATCAACCGCCGCAGGTGGGCAGCTCCTTCCCCGAGATGAAATTGCCCAAACCTGCTGATTCCGGGGACCTCAAATATCTTGGTCTTTCCGGGTCCGGAACGTTTACTGCTGATCAGGTAAAGGCGCAGGTATTGATTATCCAGATCTTCAGCATGTATTGTCCTTACTGCCAGAAGGATGCGCCTAACGTCAACCGCTTCTTTGGATTGATTGAGAATAATCCCAAACTGAAGG
>JBDKUG010000385.1:0-18861 GCA_039679815.1 Smithella sp. | reverse complement strand
GCTGTCATCTTTGATCGTCAACCGATCGATCATGGGTGCGGAAAGACCTTTTTCTCTCGCACCGGTCAGATCCCGGTTGTTTTCGGACAGAATAAAATCACGGTGCCAGCCGATCTCATCGGCCATTCTTAAGAGAGCTGCATTTTTTGCAGTGGTGGAAACACGGGAAAGTCGATGAGATGCTTCAAGCGCGTCTTCAGCCATTTTTTTTACAGACTTGTGGATATCCATCATTCTTCATCTCCTTGATTTATGAAATAGCTTGCAATTTCCGGGATTATTGATAAAAGCCGCTTCAACCCTGAATAAGAAGAACTGTTTGGGCAGTATTAACTTTATTCGTCAAACGGTTTGTATTATATTTACAAGACAAAGGGATACGTGTCAAGGTCTTTACCCGGATAAAATTTCTATGAGCCGTTTACACATCAAAGCAGGGGAAAAAGCTTATAAAATCATTAAAGATGGAGGATTTGATTTTGACGCGGTTTCCGCTTATTTCGGAGCAGCGGTAGGACCGCGCTGGCTTGTTGCCAGCGGATTTGACCTGGCACTTCTTTCGCAGGGCCTGCTGGGACACCGCAAACCCGTGAATTTAATCGGCTCGTCCGCAGGGGCCTGGCGTTTTGCCGCATGGATCCAGCCGCAGGCCGTCGAATCCTACCACAAATTAATTTCTACCTATATTACGGTAAGTTATACCCGGAAAGATACGCCATCAACCATTCTGGAAAAATTTGACCGGATCATCGATGAGTATATCGAAAAGGACGCGCTCCCTTTTGCTTTGAACAACAAACACTACCGTTTATCTGTAATCACGGCCCGGTCACGGGGACTGGTTGCCTCGGAAAAACTCCTGCTGCAGAAAAGCGCGTTGGCGGCCTGCTATATCATGAACTTCTTCAGCAGAGACAATCTTTATCATTTTGCCGACAGGGTTGTTTTTTACAATGGTTCCCTACCGCCTTCTTTTTGTCTTGAGCCGCAGTTCCGGGGCAGATACGTGCAGATCAATGAAGCAAATTTCAAATATGCTGTGATGGCCTCAGGTGCGATCCCGCTGGTGGTTGCCGGGGTAAAAAATATTTTCGGGGCACCCCGCGGGGTATACCGCGATGGAGGTTTGATTGATTATCATCTGTCCCATCAATTTGCCGCCGGGGAAAATGAACTGGTGCTTTTTTTTCATCATCAGGAACGGATCATACCCGGTTGGCTCGACAAAAAAATTATACGTCGCGTCCCGGACGCTCAAACACTGAGCAATGTTGTCATGGTTTTCCCTTCACAGAGTTTTGTAGAAACGCTTCCAGACAGGAAAGTCCCGGATCGTGATGATTTTGCAAATTATATTGACAACAGCAAGCAACGGATTGAAAACTGGAACAGAGTGGTTGAATTATCCGCGCCGCTGGGTGAAGATTTCCTGGAGCTGGTCGCAAGTGGCCGAATCCGGGATATAGTGGAAAAAATATGAGGAGTTAAACGTCAGGTGCGAGAGATTGCAGGAATACAATGATTATTCAAGAACTCCTCGACATTTATACGTCCTGCACGCTTTGTCCCCGTGCCTGCCGGATTGACAGGACAAAAGGCGAGCTGGGCTATTGTCGCCTGCCGGCCGACATCGTCATGGACTGCGCACTGGCCCATCACGGGGAAGAGCCGCCTCTTTCAGGAACACACGGGGCCGGAACCATTTTTCTTTCTTCCTGCAACCTTCGGTGCATCTATTGTCAGAACTACCAGATATCCCACAGCGTCCGGGGACAGAGCAAGACGGTACTGCAGATGGCAAAGGTGATGCTGGATCTGCAGAAACACGGCTGCCACAATATCGAACCCGTTACCCCGACACATCAGGCACCTCTGATCATGGAGGCAATGTGCATGGCGCGCGCTCAGGGGCTTACCGTCCCGTTTGTCTATAATTGCGGTGGTTATGAAAATCCGGACGTCATTCGTCTTCTGGATGGAATGGTGGATATTTATCTTCCTGATTTTAAATACGGACCGGGAGAAGATGGTCTGTTGTTTTCCGACGCGGCGGACTATCCGCGGTTCGCCATGGCATCCATACGGGAAATGGTCAGGCAGGTTGGAGAGGATCTTAAATTGGAAAACGGAGTCGCCGTGAGCGGCATCATCATCCGCCATCTGGTTTTGCCCGGAAGACTTGAAAACTCCATGGCCGTGCTGAAGCTTCTGAAAGATGAGCTGTCCACGAATATTCCGGTCAGTCTCATGTCCCAATACACACCGATCAGTGCGGTAAAATCGCACCCGCAGCTGGGGCGCAGAATTACAAATGTAGAATACTCACGGATTCTGGACTACGCCATGAAACTGGGTTTTGAAAATCTTTTTATTCAGCATGTCAGCGATGATGCCATGACTCCGGATTTTGACTGTAAAACCCCTTTTGAAAAATCAGGGACCCCCAATGATCAATGACCTGAAAGAAGTTTATAACCGTTTTGCCGAAAGGTATGAACTGAAGGGTATCAGGGCATTTTAAAAATACTGACTCCGGATGGCGGCTGGAATTGAAATAATCTGGAGGACAGCCCCGTGTTCATCTTAATGCCGGAAAATTTCAGTACCGTTGAATTACCCATTACGTCATCAAAACTGACACGAAGAATGTGAAAATCGTTTTTCGCAACAGTCATCTTAAGGTATTGATAAGATGTCCCTTTTTCACGCGGATATAAAAGAAGCAGATAGTTGCCATTTTCATCCATCGCACCGGACGTATTGTATTTAATTATAAAATCCTCTTTCAGTTTTCCCAGACCGGAAAGAAATTTGATTAAAGCTTCCGATTTGAAAATCTTTTCAGGATCCTGAGTGTAAACGGCATTTTCCTGCGGAAGATAAAGCCAGGCTTTTTGGGGATTCACAATAAGCTTTTTCGCTTTCGGCTTTTTATAATCCCAAAACATCTGCCTGGGATTTTTAAAATAGACCAACCCCTCTTCCACATCCGTTTTCCCGATGGACTTTACCGTGGTTTCTTGAATAAAATTAGCGCGAAAGTCCCTCGTCTTTTCATAAATTTGCTGAAGCCTCTTGACGGTTTCACTGATAGGAGGAGGTTCGGCAGCAAGGGATCCGGCAGACAAAAAAACCACGCAAAGGATTGCCGCAACAGTCAAAAAGACCTTCCGGCGTATAAATAATTCATTTTTATTAAGATTTATTTTTGTCATTTTTTTCCAAAAAAAATTAAAATTCATCGAAAATGGCACAATTTTTTTAGGCGGCGTTTATATCTTTTTGCTTGTGGGACCATAAGTGGCCATGATTATAGGGCATATTAATAACTATTTGATATAATTGATTGTTATTATTGCCTAAACCTTAAGCAAACAGGTCCAAAAGCGTGACCATTGCGGACTTATCGATTTTATAAACATGGTTATCAACAGGCCTTTCCACAACGTTGTGGAATACAATTTCAAATACCTGTATCCAAGGGACAATCACCGGAAACATCGCTGATTTTCCTGCCACGCCATCAGGCAATCTGCACACGCCAGCCAAAAGGATCTTCCGTGATTCCGTATTGAATATGAAGAATTTCGTTATATAACTTATCCGCAAGAGCTCCGGTCTTTCCTTCGTTGATGAGATATTCCTTCTTGCGGAAATAAATCTGTCCGACCGGTGAAATGATGGCGGCTGTTCCCGAGGCAAAAGCTTCCTTGAGAGTTCCTTTTTCGATTGCTTCGATCACTTCATCCATAGCCAACCGTCTTTCAGTTACCTTCACACCCAGATGAGTCGCCAATTTAATTACGGAATCACGTGTCACACCCGGCAGAATGGTTCCACCCAGTGGCGGCGTGATCAGCTCATCCCCGATCACGAAAAAGATATTGCTGGTGCCCACTTCTTCCACATACTTATTTTCCCGCGCGTCAAGCCATAACACTTGTGTGTAGCCCATATCGCTGGCTATACGACTGGCATAAAGACTCATGGCATAATTGCCTGCCGATTTAATATTTCCTGTACCGCCCGGCGCCGACCGCACATATTCCTCGGACACAAAAATTTTAGTTGGTCCGAAACCATGTGCGTAATAGGCCCCCACCGGACCTGCAATTATAAAGAAAAGGTATTCACTGGACGGATGCACACCAAGGGCGGCTTCCGTGGCAATCATCGTCGGACGGATATAAAGGGAGGATCCCGTTTCTCTGGGAATCCAGTCCTTTTCAAGTAACACAAATTGTTTGAGGGCATCAAAAAACACCGTTTCATCCATGGGCGCCATGCACAGTCTTTCGGCGGATGTCTTCATTCGGCGGATATTCTCCAGCGGGCGGAAAAGATAAATTTCATCATTTTTCCCACGGTAAGCTTTCAAGCCCTCAAAGATTTCCTGACCGTAATGAAGGCACATGGAGGTCGGATCAAGCTGCAAGAACTGATAAGGCTCGATAATGGGATCATACCAGCCGTCACCTTCTTTGTATTTCATGGTAAACATGTGGTCGGTAAAGTGTTTGCCAAAACCTAATTTGCTTTGATCAGGTTTGGGCTTCAGGTACTTGGGCAGAGCCTTCACGATTTTAATTTTCATAACTTCCTCTTTAAAAATATCTTTCAGCAGAATATATTTATAATAAATTTTTTATACCACTAAACGAGTCTTCGATCAAGACTTCGATATTGAATTGCTTCGGCAACATGTGCGGGGCCAATTTTCTCAGCGCCTTCCAGGTCGGCAATGGTGCGGGACACCTTGAGGATACGGTTCATGGCACGTGCGGAAAAACCCATCTTTTCGATGGCCATTTCCATCAACTGATGAGATTCTTCATCAATGGCGCAAAAAGACCGGATTTGTTTTTCCATCATGCGCGCATTGGTGAGAATGCCGACGCCGTTGAAGCGCTGTTTTTGCCGTTCACGCGCATGATCCACCCGTTTTTTGATTGTAGTAGATGATTCCCCATCTTCTTTTCCCGTCAAATCACGGTATTTTACTGAAGGCACCTCGATATGCAAATCAATGCGATCGAGCAGAGGACCGGATATCTTTCCCTGATACTGGCGGATCTGCTGGGCAGAACAGCGGCAGCTGTGTACCCGATCGCCGAAATATCCGCAGGGGCACGGATTCATGGCGGCAACCAGCATGAATCTGGCCGGGAAGCCCACGGTAACAGCAGATCGAGTAATCGTGATGGTTCCATCCTCAAGCGGCTGGCGGAGCGCTTCAAGCGCATTTCTTTTGAATTCAGGCAGTTCGTCAAGGAAAAGGACGCCAAGGTGAGCGAGGCTGATTTCTCCGGGATGGGGCATTTGTCCACCGCCAACAAGGCCTGCATCGGAAATGGTATGATGAGGCGATCGGAAAGGCCGCACGGCCATTAGTGTTTCCCCTGAATTCAGAAGACCCGCCACGGAAAAAACGTTAGTGACTTCAATGGCCTCTTCAAAGTGCAGATCCGGTAATATCGTCGGCATCCGTCTGGCCAGCATGCTTTTGCCGGAACCGGGAGGGCCGATCATTAGCACATTGTGTGCGCCGGCTGCAGCGATCTCCAGCGCCCTGAGCGCCAGTTTTTGCCCTTTGATCTCTGAGAAATCGACATCGTAGCGATGATTCTGCTGAAAAAGTCTTTTCGTGTCCATCCGGAGCGGCGCAATGGTTTGTCTTGCCGCCAGAAACTCGACAACATCGGGAAGTGTCCTGACGCCATAAACATCGATACCTTCCACCATTGCAGCCTCAGCGGCATTGTCATGGGGCACAAAAACCGATCGGGCACCCAGCTCCCTGGCCTTAAAAGCGGCGGTCAAAACACCCCGCACACCCTTGATGCTGCCGTCCAGCGACAGTTCTCCCAGAAAAATGCAATTTAAAAGAGCATCTTTTTCAATCATGTTTTCCGCGGCCAGAATCCCCACGGCAATCGGCAGATCAAATCCCGTTCCTTCCTTGCGGATATCCGCGGGCGCCAGATTAATGGTCACATGAGACCGCGGAAAAGAGTAACCGGAATTCTTGATGGCGGCCTTGATCCTGTCCCGACTCTCTTTTACAGACGCATCCGGCAGGCCGACCGTGGAAAACTGAGGCAGCCCCTGAGACACATCCACCTCGACCGACACAGGAAATGATTCCATGCCGATCACGCTCATGCTGAGCACTTTGATGAACACTTTTTTCTCCAGGAAAGAATTTAGATGGGAAAACTAATAGCTAATTAACTCATATATATCAAGTTTTTAATTGTATAAAAAATTCTTTTCCCCTTCCTTGACTGATCCGGAGTGCTGTGCTAGTGTTTGTTCAAATTATTTGAGTCAATATAAATTCACACAAACGTACGTCAGCAGTCGGCATGAAGAAACTATCCCACATTAACGACGCCGGCCATGTTCACATGGTGGATGTAACTGCAAAAGATGAAACGGCCCGCGAAGCCAGGGCCCACTGCACAGTTACAATGAAAAGTGACACACTCGTGCTTCTTGAAGAAGGAAAGATAGTTAAAGGCAACGTGCTGACAACCGCTAAAATCGCTGGCATCATGGCGGCCAAAAAAACCGGAGAGATTATTCCTCTGTGTCATCCGCTCAAGCTGACGGGCATCAATATTGAGTTTGAAATTAATCGCGAAAACTCACAGATCATTATCGAGTCACAAGTTCGGACGGTTGGGCAAACCGGTGTAGAAATGGAAGCGCTGACAGCGGTCAGCGTTGCCGCACTGACCATCTATGACATGTGCAAGGCCGTGGACAGGGAAATGGTGATCAGCGATATTTTGCTTTTGACAAAAAGCGGCGGCAAAAGCGGCAATTTCATCAGGAAATCCGCATAATAATCAGGGGACAATCCTTGGAACAGGTTTATAAAATTCAGAAAGCTTTTATTATTCCTTTTCTTACAGTGGTTGTTCTTCTATTTGTTCTAATGGTCTTAAGCTTGTTTGGCGGCGAGTCCCGGGAAAAAATACTTCTGGCTTCCTTATTCATCATCACCGCGATGATTTCCATAGAAGCCCTGGAAAGGGAGGTTGCCGTATCCGAAAACGGATTGCGCATAAGAAAATTTTTCCGCACAAAAAAATTCAACTGGGTGGAAATCACTCACTTGGGCGTTGTCATCATACGCAACAAGGCTTACTTTCTTTTTACGACAACCAGAGGGTTTTACATATTGTCCAATCTTCTGGAGAATCATACAAAACTGATCCAGTTTCTGACGGAAAAGCTGGGGGATGAAAAGGTAGAGGTGGAAGTAAAAAATTACCTGGAGCATCCCGTCAGGCGCACATCTCTGATTGTGCTGACCTGGGTTATCGTACTGATTATTGCAGCCATTATCGTAACCGGGCTTCTAAAACTGTAAAATCTGGAGGCTGTTTTAAACATCAGGTTCATTGAGCAATGAATGAATTGAATAGACAGTTTCAAATGCAGGGGTATTATCATTATGAGTACAAAAAAAACCAGGAATAAACCGACAGCAGGAGGGGGTCTTCAGGAAAAGTGCCACACAGCCGTGGAAGAAATGCTGGAAAAAAAACTGGAAGAGCTGGCAACGGTCTTATCCGTATCCGATAATGGCAAAAGCAGACTGCATGAAGAAATCATGGCGATGGTGGAAAAAGGTCTGTTTAAAATCGCCCTGAGACGCTCCAGTAATGTCAAAAGCACGGCAGCGGCATTTCTGGGAATCAACAGGAACACCTTTACTGATAAAATGGAGAAACTTGGCATCAACAGCGAAAAAACCAAGTAAGTGCTCCTGGCACATCGACTTGCGGCAACGTTTTCAAGCTGCTCCAAACACATCTTTAAGAAAGGAAATAATCAACCACCCCTCGACAAGCTACGGAGAATTAACACTCATCCCAAAGCAGCGGGATTAAAAGGCTAGTACGATTGCTTTACATCTATGATACTTATAGCTCAGGATAGGAGAATGCAATGAAAAAAAGATTGATGTTACTGGCGGTTGCGTTGTTCATGAGTATTACAGGTTGTACCGGCGACGGCACTCCTACACCTGATGTTTGGAGCCTCGTAGTTGCTCCAGCCATAACAAGTGTCAACAGTACAACATTTACGGAAGGTACCGGCGGAACTTTCACGGTTATTGCAAGCGGCAAGCCAAATCCGACATTTTCCCTGAACGGAATGTTGCCGGCAGGTGTGACCTTCAATACGACAAGCGGCATCTTGGCAGGAACACCGGCAACCGGAACTGCGGGCACCTACCCATTGATCTTTACTGCCAGTAACGGCATTCCCCCCAATGCGACTCAGAATTTTACCCTTACGGTAAACCACGGTAACGTTTTCTCGATCCAGTACCGCAACAACACCTCATCCCCGATTACCATCTGGTTGATAGGAAGCAAGCCCCCCTGTTCCAAGGCCGAGGCGGATCTGGGAAATTGCAACGCCGGGTCTGATCCGGAACAATATTCAAGCAAGTGGGCTGCCATGAGTGCAGTCTTCGAAAGATCCGCCACGGCTTTTTACATCACACGCGTCAGCGGTGTAAGCCAGAAGATCGCCATCTCAAACAAGGTTGACCTGGTCGTAGGAGAGGTCCTTCGGATCGTGCCACCGAATGTAACCGTCGGTGCGTATACCGGTCCTGGATGGTACTATAATAATTATGACACTGGAGACACCGAAACATCCGGCACAACGACGTGGGTAACCAAAAAGGGCATTACCATGCCGGTCCCGGAGAAAGTCATGCTGTACGAATTCAATATCTCTGTCCCCCTCGACGGGAACGTCACTTATGACATCAGCGCCGTTGACGGACTGAACGCGAATGCCACCATGACTTATACCGGTTGCAGCACGACACAACAAAAAGCATGCATGACCAACATCAGTGCATATGACGGAACCAACGACGGCTGCCCCTACATCATGCAGTTTTTTGGGCAGAACACCTGTCCCAACCCGAAGTTTTACACGACCATTGACAGCATCCTTAAGCCTCTCTGGGTTGTGCCAACAGCCGACTTCACAACCTTAGACGTTTCGACGACATATTCAGCTTACTGGACGGCAGCGGGTTCCCCGACCGGGGCTGACATGGCGTCGGCAGCCGGTAGTTCTGCATCTGATAAGAAGGCCTATCATATCTGGTGGGCAACCAATCCGGTGGCCCAGGGATGGCTTACCTATCTGCAAAAGAACAAGAACCAGGCTGGTTCCTGTGATGCCTATGGGTGGGCCTATGACGAGAAAAGATTGGATCTCTCCCAGTGTGACCCGAGCATTCGTGACGATTGTTTTGATGGGGACGGCAATCCATCGGACAACCATGATATCAGTGCACTTGTCACCTGTGAGTACCAACCGGGCACTTATGTGATTATCGATATTCTCAAAGTCATGTAGTGATTTTTCCCGATCTCCGGATCATGCGCCAAAATCCTGCATGATGCAGCCTAAAGACATGAAAGAGGGGCTGCCCGATCACGGGTCAGCCCCTCTTTCGTTTCGGATATGATTTATAGTATCCACGATTACATGTCATTTATGAATAAAAAAACCGAAGTGCATCCATGAACCATCACAACATTTATTTCGCTTTTATCATCGCAATATTTTTTATTTTCTCCGGATGTGCCGCAAAATCTCCGCTTATCCATGCCTCCGCAGGCGGTGATTCTTTGGCTGTCCAGAAACTTATAAATGAAGGTACGTATATCAACGAACCGGATTGCAGAGGTTATACTGCCCTGATGTATGCAATCTGGGCTGGAAACAGTGAGACCGTGCAACTTTTAATAAATAATGGCGCGGATATAAACGCGAAAGACGAAGATGGCATTACGCCTCTTATGTGGGCATCAGGTTATGGATATTCAGACATTGTTAAAATTCTTATAGACAGGGGCTCTGATGTAAATGCCAGAGACAGCTATGGCTATACGGCTCTTTTGTTTGCATCAGACTATGGATATCTGGATATTGCCAAAATACTTATCGACAGGGGCACGGATGTCAACGTCAGAGACAAAGACAACAGCACGCCTTATTCATTGGCCAGGAAGACGTCTGGGGTGAGCCAGGCTTCAAGCAGCATTCCCTTAAACGCCCAGGGAATCTACAATGCCACGGCCGATGATGGCGGAACGGTCTATCTTTATCGCTATGCGCCTTACACGACTGAAACTCCGGCGTTCCGAACCGATGGCACACCTGTAGTGATCTTTACGGGTATCATGGTGAATATGAACCAGTTCCTCTCCTGCACCCCGCCCGACATGAAAGAAGCATATGACAACGTGGATGTGCCGCCTGTTTCCAGCGCTCCGGCATGGACCCTGAATGCGGAAGGGACAGACTACGAAACCAGCATCAAACCCGATAAGATGCGCTATTACAGTTTGGCGCACTACCTCTGGCTCCAGGGATACGACCCATGGCTCGTCAATTACCGGGATACCGGCCGTGCTCCAATACACAGCAAGGGAAATAACGACAGGGGTCTCAATACGCTTGACACCTGGGCCGCTCTTGATGTTCCGGCAGCGATCACCAGGGTGAAGGCGGTAACTGGAAAAAGAATGTTCATCGGCGGCCACAGCACAGGGGGGTTGGTTGCCTATGCCTATCTGCAGGGTGTCTATCTGGACCACGGGGATGCTGCCACGGCGTGGGCAAAGAGAGCCCGGTACAAGTCACGTTTTGCTCTGGGATACCATCCGCATGTCAAAAGCAGCGCCGATCTGGCGAAAACAAGGAATGCCGATATAAAGGGTTTCATCGGCATTGACCCGGCCGGCGTACCATGGCTGCCACGTCTTCTGAACTCAACAATCTTCTGGATGTTTGCAGGCTCCGAACTGTTTCTGCCGCTTGATTTCATCTCCGATAAATTTCTCCATTTGCTGCCGAGCAGGTTGATCTACACTTCAACAGAGATCATCTTCGGACTCATTAACACCGTGGCTTCTGATGATCTCGCAGATCCCAATCCCTTCAATTATATGAATTTCTGGCTGGTGGAGAACATGAACCCCCTCATGGAGGATTGGTTATTGCGCTACAGCGTCAGCGGCGCTTCGGCGCGCAGCCTCGGCCATTACATGGACATGGGCTTGAATAATACTCTTCGTGAGCATTATTTGAACGGGAAAGAAAACGTTTGGGGTGCGAAATGGATAAAAGGCGGCTCCCCTCCCAATCCCGGCAAGGACGGGTACTATTACTACAGCGAAAACATGTCGCGCATGACCGTGCCGATGATTGTTTTCTCATCGAGCACCAATGCCCTGGTAAGCCCGCAGGCAACCTATGACTTCATCATATCGAAGAAGTCACCCACAGCTTACGACCGGTGGTATCTCATCGGCGGCACTGCCCATATTGACATCGCCATGGGAAAGAAAACACCGACTGTGTTATTTCCGCGTTTGGGGGCGTGGCTTAAAACAGTTGACGCGTTACCGGACAATCCGACAAACACAACCGCACCGGCTTCAAGGATTGATCAATAGCATTTTTTGATTGTTTAAACGTTTTAAGGAACGTGTGTATTGCTGGATGTGCTTTAAAACATCAATTGATGTTTTAAAGCACATCCCTATTGCTGTCTGTTCATTTCTAGTAATGTTTTCCTGTAATATAATCACTTAATTGATCGATGAGAAAATCTTTATTGGAAATGATCGTCTTTACTACGTCGCCGATAGAAATGATGCCGACAAACTTCGTTTTTTCAAAAACGGGCAAATGTCTTACATGTTTTCCGGTCATCAAAACCATTGCTTCTTCTACGCTTGTATCCGGGGTAACTGAAAATAAATCTGAAGACATGATCTCTTTCACCAGGGTCTCTTTAGAGGTTTTCCCCTGGAGAATAATTTTTCTGGCATAATCTCTTTCCGAAATGATGCCTACGACCTTTTTGTTCTCCATAATCACCAGAGCACCAATCTCATACTGGCTCATCTTCTCCAGTGCTTCGTACACCGTTGCCTTGGGGGAGATGAAATGGATCCTGTGATCCTTCGCATTTAGAATATCCCTGACATAAACCATATTAAGCACCTCCTTATTTTTTTTATCGTATGTCTTGATCCCGGGCAGTAAATCCTGTTAAATGCACATATCAAGTTTACTCTTTAAACACAATGTTGAGCATACTTTAAACGCGTACGACAAAACGATAATGTTATTGCAGAGAGTTATCATTTTTCATTTTATAAGGCAATCATAATCCTGATTTTATTTGCATATAACCTGATCTCTTATTTTTTCAAATAGCAATTCATAATATTAAAATTTTTTAATTTGCTTGAGGTGAATAGGCATAAGGAATTTCAATAGACATCCAACCCTTCGATGTATTAATTATCCATATCTGCCTCACAAAGGAGGTCAATTTGGACGATTTTCCCATAGATCCGGATACACCCCCGGATTCAGTTTACACAACATCGTTGGTTTGCGTGCAGAATGGTGTCCGCTTGCGGGTCATGATCTGGCGGCCAAAAAAACCTGTGACTGAAAATCCTATCATCTTTGTTGCCGGCTGGGTATCCGCCGTATCCGGATGGGCTCCCTTGCTGAAGGTCATGGCTGCCAGAAGGCCAGTTTATTACATTGAAACACGGGAAAAGAGATCAGCCATCTTTGAGAAAAGAAAACTGAAACCGGTTGATTTCAGCATTGGACGTATAGCTGAAGACCTGATTGTCGCTTGCCGCCAACTGGGAATCGCATCGCCAACGTCAACCGTTATCGGCAGTTCTCTAGGTGCGACGGCCCTGCTGGAGGCCCTGAAAGAGGGGCGGTTGACCGCAGGAGCAGCATTTTTAATTGCACCCAATAGTGAGTTCAAGGCGCCATGGTATTTACAGTGGATGCTATTTCTTCCGGCGTTCCTGTATCATGGAATTAAATATTTTGTTCTCTGGTACATAAAGACCTTCATGGTCGATGTCAAAAAAGAACCTGAACAGATGATGCGTTATAATGAAACGCTTCAAGCAGCCCACCCCCAGAGGATCAAGCTTTCAGCCAGAGCCGCTATTAGCGGGCACTACCAGGTCTGGCCACATTTAGACAGCGTGCGAATACCCGTGGCTTTGGCTTACGCCTCCACGGACACGCTGCACTCCTCCGCAAATATTCGCCATATGGCGGACAGGCTGCCTCAGGCAACTGTCGTTACCTGTCCGTCAAACAGATATATGCACCATGCGGAGGTGATGCAGGATATTGAAGCGTTTATACTCAAATCGACAATATAACGTTCCTCAATGGCCAGACAGGACAGCCATGAAAATTTTAGTCTGGCAACAGGTAGAGACTTACCACCTGTATAACGCTACATTACCGCCGCCGTCAAACGCATCGGAGGTATCGGATCATGATCACCGTCATTGAACAATTCGCCATGGAAAAACGCCATCAGCCATTTGTAAAGGCTTTCCTGTCTTATCCCCCTTGACAGGTCTTGTCGTTTTATTTATATAATGTCACATTACAATAGAGAAATATAAGATGACTAATCCATGTCCGGATATCAGGGAAGAAGATCTACAGACCATTCACCTTTTCAGGTGTGTCGCCTACGAATCCATCAAAGGCCTCTTGGAGTCCTGCTCTACGCGCGAAATTCACGCTCAAGAAATTCTTATTCATGCCGGTAAATTAAACAGCACCGTGTATTTTGTCCTTAAAGGCCGCCTGCGTGTCCATTTGGAATCCCTGGACAGCGAACCCATCGCTATCCTGGAAGTCGGCGAAAGTGTCGGAGAAATGTCGGTCATTGACAATCAGCCGACATCAGCCTTTGTCGTCGCCGATGAGGACAGCCGGCTCATGGTCATGGATGAGGACATTCTCTGGTCCCTGGTCCAGTCATCCCATGCCGCGGCCTGCAATCTTCTTTTCACCCTGACGAAGCGTGTGCGTCAGGCCGATGCCGTCATCTGCAAAGACGTCGAACTTGAGAAACTCTATCATCGCTATGGATCCGTCGATGCCCTGACGGGCCTCCATAACCGATACTGGCTCAACAACGCTCTGGAACGCATTTATAAGCGCGGTTCTGTGGACAAAACCCCTTTTTCCATCATCATGATCGATATTGACGAATTTAAGCAGTTCAACGATCGTTTCGGCCATCTTTACGGGGATCGGATTCTGTATTCCGTTGCTCAGACAATCATGCGTCATTTACGCCCATCGGAAATCATCGCCCGTTACGGTGGAGATGAATTCATCATCCTCCTGCAGGACATGAATCTTGAGCAGGCCAAAGAGGTCGCCGATCGGATTCATGGAGCCGTTTCCATAGCTCCCCCCCTTATCTTCGATGAAAATGAAATCCCCCAGGCAGCAATCTCTGCAGGCGTGGCGGAGATGAAGCTGGATCAATCGCTGGAGATTCTCATTACAGACGCGGATTCCGCCTTGTATCGGGCAAAACACAAGGGGCGCAACTGTGTCTCCCTTTAACTCAAGTGGGCTTTACACCAAATATACCAGACTTCAATCCATAATAAACATAACGCTATACATTTTTGTCAAGATTACCCAACAGCAGAGGATCCATGCAGATATTTGTTGACGCAGATGCTTTTCCGAATGGGATCAGAGATATTCTGATCAGGGCAGCCTTACGATTGAATGTTCCCCTGATCTTTGTGGCCAATAAGCCTCTGCGGCTGGAAAAGCTGGCCAATGTGACTTTGGTTGTGGTTCCTGATGGTCCGGATATAGCCGATGACCGCATTGTGGAATCCGTCAGGCCGGGTGATCTGGTCATCACCGCCGACATCCCACTGGCGGATCGCGTTGTAGCCAAACGGGCATTTGCCATGAATCCCCGGGGAACACTCTATACCGAGCACAATATCAAAGACCGGCTGGGGATGCGTGATTTACTGGGTGAATTGAGAGACAGCGGCCTGATCACCGGCGGTCCGGCCGCCTTCTGCAAAAAAGACCGCCAGGCATTTGCCAATCAACTGGATAGTTTTTTAGTACGGCAACTCAAGATCGAAAACGAAGCGAAAAGAAAGATCGTCACCCCGCCATGACCCGGAAGCGAATCATCACATCCAGAATTCCGCCGCTGCCATCGATGAATCCCCTTGACCGCTACTTAACCGGCAGGTTTTCCTATCTGACACAGGATCAATGGAGGCATGAGATTTCCTGCGGCAAGATATTGCTGGACGGTTTAATCATTACCGATCCCGTGACGCCGATCAACGGCGGCGAAATACTGACCTGGGACGGAAGCCGTATCATTGAACCGGATGTCGATGAACGGATTGCTATTCTCTATGAAGATGAATGGTTGATTGCCGTCAACAAAACAGGTAATCTGCCGGTTCACCCCTCGGGACGGTATTTCAACAACACACTCGTTACCATCATGGAAAACCGCTACGGGCGTAAGGTTTATCCGGTACACCGCATTGATCGCGAAACATCGGGTGTGATCCTCCTGGCCTTTGATGGAAAATGCGCAGGCGCTCTTTCCGAATCGCTGGCGACGGGTTCAAAAGAGTACCTGGCGCTTGTCCATGGACTGTTTCCCGATGATGAGATGATTGTTGACTTGCCATTAGGATCTGACACTGAATCCGCCATTGGCAAAAAACGCAAGGCGTGGGCGGGTGGAACCGAAACGGCCCTGACGCGATTTCGAAAAGTTCTTTGGGCCGGGCAGATTTCCCTTGTCCGGTGTTTTCCCGAAACAGGGCGGCTGCATCAGATCCGCGCCCATCTGGAAGCCGCAGGTTATCCAATTGTCGGTGATAAACTCTAATGTAATTTCCCCATTTACGCCTTTGGTTTTGCGTGCAGGAAAACAACTCATTTAAAAATGATTTTTCAATACTTTGATCCTCACCTTCCTGTAATGCTGTTTTTCGTATGTTCCGAATTCGTATAACATTTCAATTGTAATAATTAAGGGCTGAACTCTAACTTGACATGTGTTACAATAATTTCAGGCCGGTCTTTCCTGCAGTGCTTATGTTTTGCGGGATACCGAGGAAAAGATTCCTTGCGCATGGAAAGTAGAAACCAGAGATGAGTAAACGCAGGAGAATGGAAGATCGATATCGCCATTTTTCATTCCTGTCCGACATTGAAGGAATTAAAAATGCCATCGGTGAGATGCGGGGAATGTGTTTACCCCCTCAACCAGTCTTGAATCTGGACGCCCGCTTGAGCGACAACAATCCTTTGCCTGACGATGAATGGTTTATTCGGACAATAAAAGACAAAATCGCTAACCACCCGGACAACCAAATGGAATACCCATTTTGGGGTGAACCGATTTTCGAAGAACCACTGGTTGGGTTTGTCCGCGGTAATGATCCGATTTTTGATCAGTTCAAGAAAGTCATCGGACCCCACCATTTCTCACCCTGGGAGGTCATGCGCTGGCAAGCGGAAAAAAACAGGGTTAAACCACCGGACCCGGATGATCTCAGTGTGGTCTCTTTTGTCATGCCATTCACTCAAAATACCAGACAGGATAATGCCGCAGCTGTTGAATGGACATCGGAGCGATGGGCGCAGACGCGCCTGTTGGGGGAAATCTTCAGCCAGACGTTTGTACGAGAGATTGTGTCTGCCCTGATGGGACGCGGAATCCTGGCCGTTGCGCCGGATGTAACCCCCATGTTCAATAAAAAGCGATATCCACAAGTAGGATGGGCGTCCCCGTGGTCCCATCGTCACGTAGCGTATGCCGCCGGGCTTGGCACCTTCGGGATGCACGACTTTCTGATTACGGAAAAAGGGGTGACGCATCGGCTTGGCAGCTTTGTAGTCAATTTGAGACTTGAGCCCAATTGTAAAAGACCAGAGGATATCCACGCCGCTTGTCTGCATTATCAAGGCCTTCCGTGTTTGAAATGCGCAAAACGATGCCCGGTGACTGCCATAACAACAGAACACTTTCATGATAAGGAAACCTGTTATCAAAAGGTGGCCAACTCCCTGAAGTACTGCAATACGCATTATCACATCTTTATCTATGGATGCGGTCTTTGCGCCACTGGCGTCCCCTGCGCATCAGAAATACCGAAGCAGCTAAAGAGAAATATGATACTAGAGCCACCATCAGCATGATTATTAATGTTCGCCGGCTAGTGAGAACCGATCCAAAATACGTTTTCCAGATTGGGGAAGAGTAAGGCTAATTGGTATATTCATCAGATTAACCATCAAACTCAGGCAGGAGGAAATACAATGGCGCTGATTGACGATTACCGTAAAGCCGGTCAGAACATCTATGACCGTTTACATTTATCGAGCTACCCGATAGCCATCAAATACATACGCGACACAGGAGAGATTCCGGATGGTTTCCTGAGGCCTGCATCGCTCGGCCAGAAGTCCAGCCTTTGCCAGGCCTTTACCTACGCGCGGAGATTAGGCTTGTCGATAGCCATGACGGCCGATGATAATTTCTGTACGCCGGCCACAGTCATGCACAGGTGGGTGGATATACCTTTCGATGTTCTGATGGAGAGCCAGTTGCACCAGAAATGGCACCGGAATGCAGAGGCAGAAAAAAAGCGCCTGGAGCATGGCAAAAACATGATTGGTGAAGCCAATCTGCCTGGGCTTTCTCAGTATGCCGGGTTTATATGCTGCCCCATGTCTGATGCACGGTTCGAGCCGGACACCGTGTTGATATTTGGAAACGGTGAGAACATCACACATATTATCCATGCGCTAACATATGATGGAGAGAACTTTCCAACTTCCTCTTTCGAGGGGTTTGCCGAATCATGCCTGAAAGGCGGACTTATCCCTTTTATCACCGGAGTTCCCCAGGTTGTGGTACCCGGCATGGGAGACCGCGCCTTTTCAGGTATTTATGATTATGAAATAGCCATCGGAGTGCCGGGAAAACTGATTTTTGATGTATCAAATAACCTGTTTTTAACCGGGGGGCAGTTGAATATAGGGCAGCCCGTCAAAACGCTGCTCCCCCAGAGCCTGACGGAGAATATAACACCCGGCTTCAAATTCATGCAGGAAAAAATTGATGAATATAAAAACAAGGCCTTAACTTAAATGAATGTATGTGATGAATAAAAAGAAAACAGGTTCTGCGATTGGGAAATAATCATGCAAAACGTAAACTCATGTAAAAAACCTATGGGGCGTTTACTGAAAGTTGCCATTTGGGTGGTTTCCATAATTGTTATCGTCGTACTGACAGCTTTTGTTTTCCAGAAGCAGATTTTCACATTCATGGCAACGAAGATAATCCAGCAGAGGCTTCTTAGCCCAACATATAAGAAAGAAGACGGGCTGTACGCGGGACTTGCCGGGACGGGGGCACCCTTTGCCGATATAAACCGCGTCGGCCCCTGTATAGTCGTAGAGGCTGGCAATAATCTATATATTATAGATGCCGGGCCGGGATCTGCCCGGAACATCGGACTGATGGGCTTTGACATGGGCAAGGTGGATGCGATTTTACTTACGCATTTTCATTCCGATCATATTGCTTCTCTGGGAGAGATGATGCTTCAACGCTGGGCAGGTGGATCCAATGCAAAACCAGTGGATGTTATCGGCCCGAAGGGTGTCGAAACCGTAGTTGCAGGATTCAATCATGCCTACAGCCTCGATGCGGGATACAGGGTGGCCTTTCATGGAGCAGCCACCGTTCCACCGTCAGGGGCAGGCGGTAGAGCCCGACCGTTTGGCTTATCCTCTGAAGAAGACACGTCGATTGTTGTCGTCAATAAAGAAGGGGTCAAAATCACTGCGTTCAAAGTGAATCATTCTCCGGCATATCCAGCTGTTGGTTATCGAGTTGACTACAAAGGTAGGTCATTGGTTATCAGCGGCGACACT
>JBDKUG010000336.1:0-3432 GCA_039679815.1 Smithella sp. | reverse complement strand
CAATCAGCGTAACGAGGACCTGCAGAACCTGTCCGATGCGAATTTGCTTGTCATGGGGAATCTCATGGCCGAAAGAACCGATCAAGTCCCTGGTGATGGCGCTGGATGATAAAGAAATAAAGAAGCTGGACGTCGAAACAATAGCCGCCAGCAGACCGGCCATAACCAGTGCCTGGGTCACGCCGCCCAGTTTACTCACAAACAGGAAAGCCGCATTGTCGGCTTTGGCCAGGGGGCCGACGGCGCCGGAAGCGACGATATACAGTGCGCCGTATCCGCAAAGACTCCAGACGATCGAGGTAACCCCATAGCTGACACCGCCGATAATGCCGGCTTGTTTCAGGTCATGATGTGATTTTACCGAGTACATTTTGGCGAGCATGGTGGGTTGACCCACAGCGCCGACGAAAAAGATCAATCCGAAAACAAGCGCGGCCTGCAGCGGCATAGAGCCGAAGCCGTCAACAAAAGAAGGACCGAATTGCGGTGAATTCGCTATCGGGGTTAAATCGCCGCCGGTGAGTGTAAAGAAGCCGACAATAACGGCGCAGACGGCAATCAGCATGACCAGACCCTGGAAAGCATCAGTCAGAATACTTCCGGACATACCGCTGAAAAACATGTAAGCAATGGTTGTGCCGAACATGATGACAATCCCCCATTCATTGGAGACGCCGAGCATCTGGTTCATCAGGATGCCGCCGCCGATAACCTGAGAAGAGAGGTAGGCAATCGCCGCCAGAAATAATCCCACGGCCAGAACACCGCGGACGGCCTGGCTGTTGAATCGGACACGGGCGATATCGGGCAGTGTGGCAACATCGGTGACATCCGCCATACCGCGCATCCGTTTACCCAGAATCCAATATCCGTAACACATGCCGGGGCCGCAGGCAATCGTCATCCAGACGGAAGACATGCCGAATTTATAGACCAGGCCCGGGCCGCCGATAAAACCGAAAGCACTCATTATAGCCGCCATGGAGGCAAGACCGATGGTTACACCGCCAAACATTTTCGTGCCGCCAAAAAATTGCTCAGCCGTTTTGGCATATTTACCGGCATAAAAGCCGATGCCCATAGATACGAGAAGAAAAGCTATTGTATACCCGATAATCCACGGTGAAGGTTGAATAAATTGTTCAGCCATAGCTAACAGTCCTCCTTAATGTACTTTTTCTATTTGTGACACTTCTTTCTGAAACTCCTCCCATTTCTCGTCAGGCAAATAATACTTGTCGAAGAAAATGCCCAAGGAAAGAGCGGTCGCCACCATGGTGCCGACCCAGAAGAAAATAATCATCCCGAACATTCCCGGATGCATGCCCAGGATAAAGTCCATTTTCTGGCCTCGGGTCTGATAGGCGATAGTGAAGGCCACAATCCAGACAACCAGATTGAAGAGGACCGGAAAGATAAGAATGACAACCGACATTTTTTCGTTGGTGACCGCGCCCATCAGATAAAAGCAGGCCACAATAAAGACACTGGCAAACAGGCCGTAATAAATAAGCTGACTGTCTTTATTGATGGGTCCGGCCCAGGCGGCATAAAGTACAAACGCCCAGAGAAGAGCCATGATAACCATTATGACATCACGTTTTTTATCATCAATAGTAATCATTTGATGCTTCCCTCCTTACAATTAATGTCAATTTTATTTATGGAACAACACGGTCCGCTTACTGCTCAATCTTTCCTCGCGCTTTTCACCACCTTTCCCTAGTGTAATGGTATTTCCTCTCCAGTTTGCAATTAACATACCATGACAAAATGACGGTATGATTATTCAACATATTGAATTTACTAATTAATTATTAAAGGGAAAGTGTGCCGTACGTATAGAGAAAACGCTACATGTAGCCGTTGGGATACGTTATGGGACGAGATGAATGAATCGGCAGAATTGATATTTAAAGCTTGGCATTGGTTAAAGGAATATCGAATTTTTTCATTTTTTTATAAAGCGCAGTTCGATGTATGCCGAGCAATTTGGACGCTTTGTTCTTGTTGTTGCTGCTGACATGGATGGCCTGAAGCAGAGCTTCTTTTTCCGAATCTTCCTTGATCTTCTTCAATATGATTGACGCCGATTTGGCCGGTTTTTTTGCCAAGCCGCGAAAGAAAACCGGTAAATGTTCTACGCAAATCATATCCTCTATTCCTTCAATCGAGCAAAAGATTCTTTCCAGGACATTGGATAGCTCACGGATATTGCCCGGCCAGTCATATTTTTCGAATATTTTAATCACTTCAGGAGATATGCTGCTGATATTCGTGCCGCAATCCTTACTCAGCGTCTGGACAAGATGCTCGGCGATCATGGCAATATCTTCTTTCCGTTCTTTCAGCGGCGGGATATTCAGCGGAATAACGTTGATCCGGTAATAGAGGTCCTGTCGGAAATATCCTTCTTTCACCCGTTGCTCCAGATTGGCATGGGTCGCGGCAATCAGACGGAAATCACATTTGGTGACCCGCGTACCGCCGAGCCTTTCCACTTCCTTCTCTTCCAGAACCCGCAGCAATTTGGGCTGCATCTCCAAGGGCAATTCAGTGATTTCATCAAGAAAGATTGTGCCCTGATGGGCAAGTTCGAATTTGCCCGGCTTGCTTTTGCTGCCGGCGCCGGTATAAGCTCCGGGTTCGTAGCCGAAGAGCTCGCTTTCCATAAGGTCTTTGGGAATGGCGGCGCAGTTAATCCTGACGAACGGAGCTGCCTGACGGTCGCTCGCATGATGAATGGCATGGGCGAAAAGCTCCTTCCCCGTGCCGCTCTCTCCCATCAGGAGTATCGGGGCATTGGTTTTTGCCGCTTTTACGGCAAGCTTACGCAATTCCGTCATGATGGAGCTTTTGCCGATGATATTCCGGCAGTTGTATTTAGATGCTCTTAAATTTACGAGTTCTTTTTCATAGAGCTTTACTTTTGATTCCAGAATGCTGAGCTTATTGGCGAGCACCTGGACATCTCTTACATCTTCAAACATCACCTGGCCGAAGACAGCAACCAGCTTACCGTCTTTTTTTATGGGAATGCGCTGAACCACCATATCGTGATCCATGATGCGTTGCGCATCATTGATCTCCGGGATCCCCGTTTTTGCGACAATATGCATTCTTGAATTTTCGACGACTTCCGTCGCATGCAAACCGATCTGTTCTCTGGGGTTTTTGCCGAGAAAACGTCCATACGATTCACTAAAAAAAATTACCTTTCCCTCGGGATCGGTAATTATGACTCCGTTCAGCATATTGTTCAGGACGGTTTCATAAAATTGGATCTTTTCCTGCAGCTGCTTTTCTTCTGTGGCCTTCATATAACCTCTCCCGTTATTTGACACGCCAATAGGTAATTTCAGCTCATGAAAACATTTCTTCAATTTTACTATGCTTTGTCTAGCAGGATCAACGAAGGAAATCAATGGTAAT
>JBDKUG010000051.1:0-5080 GCA_039679815.1 Smithella sp. | reverse complement strand
CGGCTCAACAAAAGGATAAAACTTACGAAACCGGAGAAGAATTTTATTACCTGGGCCGATCATATTCTCTGGAAACCGGTTTTGACCCTCTGGAAAACACGGGCGTGTTCCTCCGGTTCGACCGGTTTGTTCTCAATTGCCCCGACAACGGGGAGATGAAAAAATATTATTTTGCTTCATGGTATCAGAAGAAAGCAAGAGAGCACATTCCCGTCCGCGTGGAGTATTTCAGCAGGGAGCTGAATCTTCAGCCGCGCAGTATCCGGATTACATCGGCACGGAGCCGCTGGGGGTCATGTTCGGAAGACAATTCACTGGCTTTCAGTTTCCGGCTGATGATGGCGCCGCCGCAAGTGATTGACTATGTTGTTGTTCATGAATTGATGCATATTCGCGAGAAAAATCATTCTTCAAAATTCTGGCGGTTAGTGATAGAAGCAATGCCGGATTTCATGTCACACCGGCGCTGGCTTCGCGAGCATCAGGATATGTTCAAACTTTAACCGTTGGGAAAGGGACGCTCAATTGTAATTTTATGGATATTAAAGAAACCATTGATCTGACACACCGGAAACTTCTGGCTGATCAATTTCATCAATTAAATCTCGGCATATCGGACTATACTTTTGCCAATGTCTTTCTGTTTCGCAATGTTCACCGGTACGAAATCCTGAAAAAGGAATGCGGCGTTTTTATTTCCGCCCACAACCGGCAGGGGCAAAACTACATTATGCCGCTTGCCGATCTGCGCCTCTGCAGCCTGGACATGCTCAAAGGCCTGCTCAACGCCGACAACTTCTTCTTTCCCGTCCCCGAAGAATGGCTGTCCTATCTTCCTGAAAAAACCTTCCGCGTAACATACGACGACAGCGAATCGGACTACATTTATCTGACAAAAAACATGGCGTCCTTTGCCGGCAAAACCTACACCCGGCATCGCAATCACCTACACCAGTTTTACGCCCTGTACAGGCCAGAGGGCCTTCCCATGGGTGGCGCGAATATCAATGATGCGATGACGGTTTTGCGCCAGTGGCAGGAGGATTCTGTCCTGACCGCAGGCAAAACCGATTTTGCGGTATGCGCGGAGGCGTTGCAAAACTTCTCGGCACTTGCGCTTTGGGGGACGATCTATTACATTGAAAATGAACCTGCTGGATTCACCATTGGCGAGCCTCTGAATGCCGACATGTTCTGCCTGCATTTTGCCAAGGCCTCAAAACGGTATCACGGCATTTATGAGTTCATGTTCAATGACGCGGCTAAACAGCTGGAGCCGCAGTACCGGTATCTGAACCTGGAAGAAGACATGGGCAATGGGAATCTGCGGCGGACCAAAACCTCCTACGGTCCGGAAACGATTTTGAAAAAATATCGCATCAGCCTTGCGCGCTGATGCCTGAAAGACGAAGGTATGGCACCTCCGGATATCATAACCACCCTGCACGAAGGCGATCAGGGTATTATTCATTCCATTGATGGCGGTTCCGCCCTCACCAGCCGCCTGGCCGGTATGGGCATTGTTGCAGGGGCAAGATTCAGGATCGCCCAGGTCAGCGGTGGATTGATCGTTGTTCAGGTCTCGGGTACACGCATCGCACTGGGCCGGGGAGAGGCTTCAAAGATTTCCGTCTATAAAATAGACCCCGATGAAGCAGTCTGCGAGCCGGCCATCGAGAAGGACATCACCGTCGCGCTGGTCGGCCAGCCCAATGTGGGCAAGTCAACTATTTTCAACATTCTGACCGGCCTGTCGCAGCATGTCGGCAACTGGCCGGGTAAAACCGTAGAGAAAAAAGAGGGCGAACACCGTTCGGACCATCTCCTGATCCGGATTGTTGATCTGCCCGGCACATACAGCCTCACCGCTTTTTCCGAAGAGGAACGGGTTGCCCGCGATTTTCTCATTCAGGAAAAGCCGGATCTGGTCATCCTGGTTCTCAATGCCGCGGCGCTGGAAAGAAGTCTTTACCTTCTGTCCGAAGTCCTGCTGCTCAACCGTCCGGTCATTGCCGCCGTTAACATGCTTGATGTCGCCTCCGGCCAGGGCATCCAGATCAACACGACAACACTGCAGGAAAAACTGGGTATTCCTGTTGTTCCGATGGTTGCAAAAAGAAACAGCGGCATCAGGGACCTGGTGGATCAGATTTCCGCTTTTGCTGTGGACGGCGTTAAAATACAGCCCAGTCAACCGGAAGTCTCCACGGACCATCTCCGGATTTACCGGCAGATTTTAAATATTGTTCGTCCGCTGGTTCCGGAACCCTATACGTCAGAATGGACTGCCGTTAAAATCATGGAAGGCGATCCGGAAGCCTCCGCCCTGGTTGAAAAGCTCGCCGATCAAACCGCGTGGGACACAATCCAGGACCTGTTGAGCAAGCACGAGGATGCGCTGCATGCCGTGGTCAACGGCCGCTATGACTGGATTGAACAAATCAGCCGCGCGGCAATGTCGCAATTCAGGATGGGGCAGGTGGTCTTGACCGATCGGATTGACCATATCCTGACACGCCCGGTGTTTGGCATCCCCATTCTGCTGGCGGTCATGGCCCTTGTCTTCGGGCTCACCTACAGCGTGGGGATTCCGCTGCAGAACTGGCTGAATGAAGGCATCCAGCATTTTGTTAAAATGATCGGTCCCTGGACAGACGGATGGCCTTTGTGGATGCACGGCATTTTGATCAACGGTGTGATCGGCGGTGCAGGCTCCGTGCTGACCTTCTTGCCGATCCTGCTCATCTTCTTCGCGATTATGGCGTTTCTGGAAGATGTCGGCTACATGGCGCGCGCCGCGTTTGTCATGGACCGCATTATGCATTTAGTCGGACTGCACGGCAAGAGCTTCAT
Source organism: Smithella sp. (assembly GCA_039679815.1). Classification (GTDB taxonomy): domain Bacteria; phylum Desulfobacterota; class Syntrophia; order Syntrophales; family Smithellaceae; genus UBA8904. The sequence goes on along the minus strand of JBDKUG010000051.1, from coordinate 2,227 downwards.
CCCCATGTGTCTGGGGTTTGGCTGCAACGTGCCTGCCGTCCTGGGTGCAAGAATTATCGAAACGCGCAAGGCCCGCATGATCACCCTGCTTCTAATTCCGTTTGTTCCCTGTACCGCCAGACTTGCCGTTCTGACACTGATTTCAGCTGCCATTTTCGGTTCAAAGGCCGCCTTAGTATCCTGGTCCATTCTGGCGCTGAACATTGCCGTGCTGGGTCTGGCGGGCGCTCTGGTCAACAAAACCCTTTGGAGGCAGGATGCGCCTTTTATCATGGAGCTGCCGATTTATCACCGCCCGGACGCCAGGGTCATCTTTATGGTGATCTGGTCCAGGGTGGTTGCTTTTGTCCGCAAAGCCGGAACGGTTATCCTCGCCGTATCCGTCATCATCTGGCTGATTTCTTATTTCCCTGCGGGCGCGGTGGAAAAAAGCTGGCTTGCCTCGCTGGGCAGACTGATTGAACCGCTGGGTATTCCACTGGGGCTGGACTGGAAAATGATCACCGCGCTTTTGACGGGACTTGTTGCCAAGGAAACCGTTGTCGCAACACTCGGTGTCCTGTATTCCGTCGGAGAAGAAGGATTGGCCGGTATGCTCCCCTCCGTCATGAGCCATGCCTCCGCCGCGGCGTTTCTGGTTGTCATGATGCTTTTTGTTCCCTGCGTCGCGACCATTGCTGTTCTGCGACAGGAAATGAACAGCAGCAAATGGTTTTATTCAACCATCATCATGACGCTGATCGTCTCCTATTTGGGTGGCATGGCGGCATATCAACTGGTTAGACTATTAGACATTTAGACTGTTTTTATTTTTTCCAACTCCATAATTTTTACCCGAAGATCGGCTGGAATGGGCACTTTCTTATTATTGCGGTAGTCGTAAGTTACGACAACGCCTTCACCATCGGCGGCGATTCTTTTGTGTTTGGTGCTGAAAACTTCATGGCCCATGACAAACCGGTCTTCTTCCATACTCAATATTTTTGTCCCGACAATCACCGTATCGGGATATTGCAGGGGCATTTTATAACGGCATTCCGTGGAGGCCAGAATCGGTCCGATCCCTGACTCACGCGCATATGCCATCATATCCAGACGGTTGAAATATTCGATTCTCACCGTCTCAAAATAACGGAAATAAATAATGTTATTGACATGCCCCATGGCGTCCATCTCACCCCAGGCCACGGGAATATTCACTGTTACCGTGCAAGCCGATAAGACATCTTCCATATTGCCTCCCTGCTGTGTGTTTTCAAATAGTGTAAAAAATGAAAAATTGTTCTTTATTTATTCATCAATATAACGTCAGTCTGCGCAAAAAGCAATGCGGTTGATATCCTGCGAATGAAGATAAAGGCGTATTTTCAGCAGGACCCTGATCAGAAGGATTGCATCATCGATTCTCCGGATGATTCACCGAAGCGCTAGGAAATGTTCATGCCCATCAATCTCACGGTATCATTAAATAACACATAGATGCTTTTGTCCGTGACAACTTTCTCGACAAAACCCACCCCGAATACCGGGTGATTAATGACATGATTGACTTTGAAGGCATCCTTGATTGAATAATTCCTGATGGACGTTGCCGGCGGCATATTGCGGCTTTTAAGATCCCATTGCAGGGGCGCGTCGTAAACTGCCGCCTTTGGCGTCGCAGGCTTTTTTGCCCGGGTAGCGATTGGAGTGCGCACGGCGACAGTCTTTTTTGCGGCAGGCGCCGTTCCCCGGTATTTGTGTTCCGCACCGCAGGTTTTACATTTTACGCGATTCACCACTTCATCCACTTTGAACAATATCAAGTGAGACAGAACCAGCTTGCACTTCAGACAAAAAGCATCTATATTTTCACCAACAGAAATTGCCATGATCTCCTCTTTTATGTTTGTATTAAAATAATCTATATCAGATTACCAGGAGATGTCCTAATGAGTATTTTCCATTAGTAATAATACGAATGATCTTAAATAGATGAGGCCAGGACGGCAGCGCCGATCGCGCCGTTGACCTGCATATAATCGGAAACTTCAATTTTGACGCCAAGCTTTTGCCCCAGTGCGGCGACGACCCCGGAATTTCGGGCGACGCCGCCGGTCATCATTATGGGTTCCTGAATGCCGATTCGCGCCAGCATGGAGGAGACGCGGGCCGCAATGGATTCATGAATGCCGGCAATGATGTCCTGCCTTTTTTCGCCGCGGGCGATCAGCGAGATCACTTCCGA
>JBDKUG010000035.1:0-3765 GCA_039679815.1 Smithella sp. | reverse complement strand
GGGTCCGGCAGTTAAAGTCGCCGTTCGTTCTGAGAAGGAAGTGGTAACGTTCTGGGTTTTCCGTGAGATCGACCGGATTAAAAAGGTTGTCCCTGATGTTTTTGAACAGGTTCCGGTTTTTAATCCCGGTCTTTTCCATCCTTATACATTTTCTCTTTTGGGGATCGAGGAAAAATATTATACCGGGCTGCAGGTTAACCGTGATCCGGGAATGACTGTTGTGGCGTCAGCGGCGGTCCTTCTGATATGCGGTTTGATGATCGTTGTTTTTTCATACGCGCGGCGGATATGGGTCCGGATTGATCAGGTCGAAGGCAAAGTACGCATTGGCATTGCGGGACGAAGCATCAGGAATAACGTTGGCCTTAAACGCGAAGTGCTTCACCTTCTTGCTCAGCTGAAAGATAATCTGGAGAATCCCAAATGATCAATACAGCCATTTTAAGCTGGGTGACAGTTATTTATTTTGGTGCTTTTGTTTTTTACCTTTTCCGGATGATTCTGGGGCGTGAATTCTGGGGAAAACTGGCCGGCTGGATTGCGCTTGCCGGGCTTATTGCCCAGAGCGTCGCACTGATCATCCGGTGGAAGGCATCCTACGATCTGGGTATCGGACACGCGCCTCTGTCCAATTTTTATGAGTCGCTGATTTTCTTTGCCTGGACGGTTGTTTTTTTGTATCTGCTCATGGAACGGCGGTTGAAGAATCGGAGTATTGGCGTTTTTGTAATGCCCGTGGCGTTTTTGATTATGGCCTATGCCTCCATCGCCCCGGGAATCAATAACCGTATTGAGCCCCTGATTCCCGCGCTGCAAAGCAACTGGCTGACGTCGCACGTCCTGACCTGTTTTATGGGCTATGCCGCCTTTACGGTCACTTTTGCGCTGGGGATCATGTTCTTTGTCAGGAAAGCCACCGGTCATGATTCGTCCGGTGTTCGTGCTTTTATCTACCTGTTTCCTTCAGAATATCAGATAGATGATTTGATATATTCCTGCGCGGCCCTGGGGTTTATTTTTCTCACGCTGGGGATTGTGACCGGTTCCGTATGGGCGCATTACGCCTGGGGGTCTTACTGGAGCTGGGACCCGAAGGAAACCTGGTCGTTTATCACCTGGCTCACTTATGCCGTGATGCTTCATGTACACCTGGTGCGCGGCTGGCGAGGTGCGCGCATGGCGATCATGGCCATCATCGGTTTTGCCTGCGTGCTGTTTACATATCTTGGCGTTAATCTGTTGCCGAGTCTGCACAGCTACCTGTAATTAATTCTTATCTCAGAAAATCAAGAACCTCGTTAATGTCCGGCAATTCCCGAATCGGATAAACCTTCACAAAGATCGCCTTTCTCTGTTCGTCCAGAATGATGTTGGCCCGCTCCGAGAAGCCGAGCTTATCGATGAATATACCAAGTTTGGATGCGATGCCGCCGTGCGGCCAGAAATCCGCCAGCAGATCGACTTTCTCAATGCCGAGACTCTTTGCCCAGGCTTTTTTGCAGGGGATGGAATCAACAGAAAAACCCAGCGGCACGATGTTGAGAGACCGGAAGGCTTCACAGTTGGCTTCCAGCGATTGCATTTGTTTGGCGCACACTTCCGTCCAGGCCAGCGGATGAAAAGACAAAAGGATTTTTTTGCCTGCCAGCGCCTCCGTGTCAACTACTGCTTCCGTATGACTCTTTAACGAAAAGTCTCCAAATACATCACCGACTTGAATTCTGGCCATAATATTCTCCTTTTCTATGATGATTAACCCTTGATCGTTGAACCTTATCCTTACATCACCGGGTAATCCGTATAGCCTTTTGAACCCGTTGTGTAGAAAGTGGATTCGTCCCAGCGGTTCCATCTTGCGCCTTGATCAATGCGCTTCACCAGATCGGGATTGGCGATAAATGGTTTGCCGAACGCCACGGCATCGGCAAGTCCTTCCTCGATGACCCGTTTACCGCTCTCGGCACGAAACCCGTTATTGATAATCAGCGTCCCCCGATAGCGCGGGCGGAAATGCCTGGCGACTTCCTTCACCGCGTAAGGGACATTATCCACCGGCACCATCGGTTCTACGAAATGGACGTAAGCCAGATCGGAGTAATCATTGAGCCGTTCAACAAGATGCTCAAATGTCGGGATTGTGTCCCTGTCAATCGTAATGCCGAAGAAGCCATGTGCGGAGGGATTGAGCCGGACGCCGACCCGGTTGAAACCGATGGCCTGCCCGACTTCATGCAGGGTTTCAAAAAAGAAGCGCGCCCTGTTTTCATGTGACCCGCCATATTCGTCCTTGCGGATGTTGGCGCAATTAACGAAGAACTGATGGAAAAGGTAGCCGTTTGCCGAATGAATCTCCACACCGTCAAAACCGGCCGCAATAGCGTTTTCGGCGGCCCGGCGGAAATCCTGTGTGGTGTTGTGAATTTCCGCCACCGTCAGAGCGCGGGGTGTGGAGGTATCTTTAAAACCTTCCAGGGTATAGGATTTATCGCCGGCATTAATGGCTGACGGAGCGACAGGAGGTTTCCCTCCATGAAAATCAGAATGAGACATCCGGCCCACATGCCAGAGCTGGCAGAAGATGTGTCCGTCCTTTTCATGAACGGCCTTTGTCACGAGCTTCCAGCCCTCGATCTGTTCCGGGGTGTAGATGCCCGGCGTGTGAATGTAGCCCACCGCTTCTTCGGAAATCTGAGAGCCCTCCGTGATGATCAGGCCGGCGGAGGCACGTTGGGTATAGTATTCGGCAATCAGCGGCGTGGCTTTGTTTTCGGGATTATCCGCGCGGCTGCGCGTCATGGGCGACATAAAAACCCGGTTGGGAAGATTCATGCGGCCGACTTTGATCGGTTTTAAAAGCGTGTTTTTCATGGCGCCCTCCTTGATCAGAAAAGATTGCTGTTATTTGCCAATTCCAACAGGATCAAACGTTCAACGGTTTAGGAGCGTTTGAGATGGTAACGTTTACAATATAATGGCGGTTGATGATTGATGTCAAGGCTTTAAACGGAATCAAGGTCGCCCTGCACAACACTATCGCCCTTCGCATGACCCATTAATTCAATCTAAAGCCGTGAATGGTGAACCTTTTTTATTCTATCGCCATCAGCGATTGCCAGCGTTCCCAATCGGTCGCGTGCGGCAGGCCTTTGTCTTTGATCAGCTTTAATATCGGCTCTTCGTTGAAACGCAAATAGGGGTTGATCCGGCGTTCTTCGGCCAGCGTGGAATAGAGAAAGTCCGGATCATAAGATTGCCGGAAACGTTCAATATCCTTGTTGTGCGGCTCTAAATGTTTGGCGAATAAAAGAGAATCCCTCACATAATCGTGTCCGGCAAAAATCCGTGTGTCGTCAGGTAGCGTCATTAATCGTTTAATGGAATGGAAGAAACCTTTCAGATCGCCTGAAAAACAGTTCCCGACGGTTGCATTGAAAAGTGTGTCGCCGGTAATGAGGTTGCCGCCCGAATGAAAACAGATAGAGTCTTTGGAGTGTCCCGGTGTCCGGTAAACGACAACCGGTTCATTATCAATCACAATGATTTCATTATCGGCAAGCGTCGTGCAGTCCAGAAATTGAGCTTTTGTTTTTTTGATGAGGTGGTCATCGCCCGATGTATGATCATAATGCCGGTGCGTGTTGGTGACGTATTTTAATATCAGATGATTTTTTTCCAGAAAAGATAATATTTCCTGCCACGCGCCGCCATCGACGGCCATGGCCTCGGTTTTGCCGTAAAGAAGATAAGCCAGATTGTCGCCGTAGC
>JBDKUG010000264.1:0-4969 GCA_039679815.1 Smithella sp. | reverse complement strand
GCTGCTATGGCGTACCTTAAAGGTGTGCCTGTCTCTTCAATAACTGATGCAAATGCGGGCCTGATTTATCTGGAAGATATTCGCATAGTCTCACCCGAGACACCCCTCGGCCCTGTCAAGCCAAAGGCAGAATCCAATGAAGCGCATTAAAATATTCATTCCTATCCTGTGCTGTCTCGCCGCCTGTATTTTACCGTTTCCATCTGTTTCAGCAGAATCAACTCCGCTGAAGAATGATTGCACGATAATAGGCTTGGATTTATCCACCTTAAACGAACTTCAAATTATTGACGCCGGTTCACGCGATGATTTCCTTCACTGGGCGGTTTGGAGCCAAAAGTCCGAAGGAGGCCTGAGCGTCAAACTGGCTTTACTTAAGTATACGGATAAAGGCCCTGTTGTGCTCCAAATGCTGGAGCGAAAAGACGCTTATGAACCAAGTATAAAGCGAATTTACCAATGGCGTTTTGGGAAATATCCTGTTTTGGCTTTGACATACCAATATGGAGCTGCAGCTGAACAACTTGAAATCTTAGGCATTGATAATAATTCCCGCCCCGTATTGCTTGATGAGCAACTGGGCGATGTTATCCAATGGGGCACCTGCAAAGGGCAAATCATCGTCGGTATTTACAGCAGACCGGAGGGCCAACTAGTGCCCAGTTGGTATCGTTGGCGGGAGGAAACGCATAAAATGTATCAGATTCATTGTGTTCCTGAATGAATCCAGGAGGATTTCTCTGTTTCTAAATCAGAATTGAATTCTAATAAATTCCATTCGGAGGAATAGTCATGCTGGATAAAATAGTTGATGACCTTAAAGCGTCAGCGGCTGGAGAGCCTGTTTTTTTCCTGAAGATAATGGATGTCCCGACCACCGAAGTAGTAGATTTTCTCATATACGAGAGCCTTTCTGAGCCCTTCGAAATCACCGTCACACTTGCCAGCTCTTTCGAAATCAATTTCAGCCAGGCAATCGAAAAGGATGCCCTCTTGACTGTTAAAGGCGATGCAATGGACCGCTACTTTCACGGTGTCGTCAGAAAATTTGAACACGTCGGGAAAAGTGGCAGCAGGAAGTACCTTTATAAGGCTGAAATTGTCCCCTATTTTCGCCTGCTCTCGCTTGAAAAGGACTGCCGCATTTTTCAGGATATGAACGTCCAGGATATTATCTCCATAATTTTCAATGAGAGCGGCATTACCTCAAATCTCTACGAATTCCGTTTTTCAAATAAAGACCGTCTGCGAAAATATTGTGTCCAGTTAAATGAAACCGACATGGATTTCATAGACCGCCTGTTACAGGAAGAAGGTATATTCTACTTTTTTGAACATTACAAAGACAAGCATCTGATGGATTTCGGGGAAGACCGGAGAGATTACATAATCCTTGGTTGTGATGACAAAATCAAATTCAAGGCAAAAAGCGGAATGAATGAGTCGGAAGAGTGTATCAACTCAATAGAGTTTTCGAAACGGCTGTGTACCGGCGCTTTCACTCATACAAATTTCAACTTCAAAATACCGTCTGTTGATCTGGAGAGCAATGAAAAGAGCCGTGAAGAAACCCAGCGAAAATATGAAATCTATGAATATCCCGGTTTGTATGGACTGACAGATAGAGGTGATCTGCTGGCGAGAGTTCGCCTGAAATCTCACCAGGCATTTTCAGAACAGGCTCACGGAAAGAGCAATTCCAATCGTCTGATCCCGGGCTATATGTTCACCCTGAAGGATCATGATTTCAGAACGTTTAACAAGGAATATACAGTCATAACCATTCGCCATTCCGGGCAGCAGCCCCAGACACTTGAAGAGGTATCTGAAGGCAGTTCGGGTTATTCCAACTCTTTCTCGGCAATCCCCTCGTCAGTTAATTACAGCCCTTTAAAAACAATGCCAAAACCACTAATGAGAGGCCCGCAAACGGCAACAGTTGTCGGCCATGAAGGTTCCGATATAGACACCGACGAGTACGGCAGGGTCAAAGTCCTCTTTCACTGGGACAGAAAAGGCAAGAATAAAAAGAACAAGGAGCAATGTTCCTGCCGGGTCCGCTGCGCCCAGCTCTGGGGCGGAGGCGGCTGGGGCACGCTCTTCACGCCGCGCGTGGGCGATGAAGTAGTGGTGGATTTTATAAACGGCGACCCCGATTATCCAATCATAATAGGAAGCGTTTACAATGGGGACAATATGCCCCTTTATAACATGAAACGGGACTACACCCGGACGGCCATCAAAACCCGCAGCACCCCCAATTCCAACGGCTACAACGAGCTGCGTTTCGAGGATAAGGCGGGCAGCGAGGAGGTCTATCTCCAGGGGGAGAGGGACTGGAACATCCTGATCAAAAACAACAAGGGCCAGGAGATCGGCCATGATGAGACGCTTCACGTCGCCAATGACAGGACGAAGAATGTCGACGGCGATCAGATGGAGACGATCGGGAGGACCAAGACAGAGAATGTAATCCTCAACTCAATGGAAAACGTCGGCCTCGCCAAGGAACTGAGCATTGGGGGCGGCTACGCGATAACGGTCCTGGGGGGAATGAACACCGCAGTGGGGCTGGCGCAGTTGGAGGAAGTGGGCCTGGCCAAAACCGTGATGGTCGGGAAGGACATGAGCGAGCACGTCAGCGAAAACCGGGATGCAACTGTGGACAAGGAATTCAGTATCACTGCGGGAGAAAGCTTCAAAATCACCTGCGGCGAAGCAATGTTTGAAATGGATAAGTCAGGGAAGATCAGGATCAGCGGCGCGCAGATCGAGATTGAGGCTTCCGGGGAGGTTATGGTTAACGGTAAAAAGATAAAGCTGAATTAAAACCATGGAATATAAAAATTACACGCCCTTTCCTAGTTTATGTTTTGAAACCCTCTGGCCGGACAACCGCGAATATTACACGATTGTAGTGCGGGCGACGGCAAATATCGTACCCGGCGACGCGCTGCATCTCGCCGAGGAACAAATACCGCTGTTTGTCACGGACGCGTATTTCGGACAGCCGGGCGCAAGCTCTCTGCGGTACCCGAACGACCTGGCGCCGTTCAAGCCCAGGGCGGACATTATCCTGAATGCAACCGCTTATATGCCTTCTGATCAGCCGCGGGCCTGCGCCGTGTCGGTCAGGGTCGGCAGCCTGGAAAAGAAACTTATCGTCACGGGGCCGTGCAACTGGAATAAAGCCTTTACGGGTTGGCGGGTATCGGAACCCGGGCCGATTAAAAAGCAGCCGGTCCGTTATGAATACGCCTTCGGCGGATCCTTCAATTATACGGACGAAAAGGGCGAAAGAAAGGTTATCGACATCTTCAACGGCAATCCGGTCGGCGCCGGCTGGCGCTCCTCGCTTGCGGACAGATTAGATGGCGGCGTTAAACAGATGCCCGCACCCCGGATTTATCCCTATACCAAGGAGCCGCCGGTTTCAGGCAAAGAGTATAAGCCGGAAGGGTATGGGGCCATAGCGCCCTCCTGGTCATCCCGCCGGAAGTATGCCGGGTCCTGGCAGGCGCCGGCAGAGGGCGAAGATCTTCCGTCATACCCATCCGACTTCGACCAATTGTTCTATAACAGCGCCCATCCCGATCTGATCGTACCATACCTTAACGGAGACGAGCAGGTTGAGCTTTCAAACCTTACCCCGGCGGGCAAGCTTAACTTTGCGTTGCCGGGGCATGCTGTTTTCGTCGCCGCACGATATTCTGACAGTGAGGGTGAAGATGTGAAACTGCCTGCTTATTTGGACACCCTGATTATCGAACCGGATGAAATGCGTGCGGGGATGGTCTGGCGGGCAACCGTGTCGGTATCGGATGATTTGACTGCACTGGAAACAAGGATGATTTTCAGAGGGGGGGAGGATTGAAAATGAGCGAAGGTGCGCGCAAGGGAAGCGCTTTCATGGTTATGTGCAGCATGCCCGATGTCTGTCTTACGCCCGCGGGCCCGTCGATGGTGCCCATTCCCTATCAGATTGTCGCTTTCATGGACAAATCCACCATGGCCAGCAGCAATGTCGAGTTCGGCGGCCAGCCTGCCGTTCTGAGGGACCAGAGCATGATCATGCAGGTCGTGGGCAATGAGGCGGGGACAGGCGGCGGGGTGAAGAGCGGCCGCAACGTCTGGCTGGTTGAGTTTGATACGGCCAGCGAAAGCATCTTTATAAACGGCAAGAATCTCGTCCGCCATAATGATACCTGCTGGATGAACGGCAAAAACACCCGCGGAAAGGTCATCTGCACGGCCGGGATGGAACCGGCGTGCAGCATATCGAACGGACGGCCTGAAGCTGATACAAATCCGCAGCCGTCGGCAGAAGAGGAAGAGTGATGTCCAACACAGTGATCATCTCCGGCAGGGGGTCAACCAATCAGCTGACGGGCCTTGACGCGAAAATAAGGGAGGTAAGCTTTGATACCGGCGTGAAAGTTGCCGTGGATAAATCTCAAATCTCGGCGCCGCATTGGAAAGAGGGCGAGAAGGTAAAATACGAGCAAAAGGGGTATGGGGCGGAAAAAGTGAGTTACGGAGTGTGCTCCAGGAAACCCGCAGTATACGCCATCACCAATAATGCCGGGGGCTGTTTTCTGGACGTGAAGGTCGACATCACAAAACTGAAGAATGTTTCCGGGACAGGGATCCTGCACGGCAATCTTGCATCCCTGAAAATGGAGGGGGAATTTCCGCTTGCGCTGGGGGTGAATCCGGTCAGATTGAAAATAACGGACCCGCCGGATGCAATCAAATGGTTCAAGGGCGATATTATGTGGCACTTTCAGGTCAAGGATAAGCCCCAGGTGAGAATCCTGAACAAGACATTTGCAGAAGTCTTTTTCATCTTGGACAGGCCGGCTGATTTTTATAAGCCAGGCATCTGGGCGGAGGCGTTGCGATTCCTCTGCAAGAGGGCCGGCATTTTGAATGGGAAAGATGAAAAGAAGGTTACGAGGCAGATTACGAG
>JBDKUG010000384.1:0-18497 GCA_039679815.1 Smithella sp. | reverse complement strand
TGCCGCTCTTCCTGCCGCGCCGGGTTCACCCAGTTTGGCTCGGATTTCATTGAGCTGGGCTATGATTTCCAGTTTTTTTTCTTCGTTTAATAGAATGGCCAGTGCCTCGGATGCGATGCGAGGGCCGTTAGCGTCGCGCTGAAGCAGTTCCGGGGCAATGGTTTTGCCGGCAATGATGTTGACCAGGCCGATGTATTGCCGTCTGATGATCATCCTGACGATCAGTTCCGAAAAAAGCGACAGCTTGTACATGATAATCATGGGGACGCCCATCAGGCCGGTTTCGAGCGTTGCCGTTCCGGAGGTTACAATGGCCAGATCGCAGCAGGCAAGAACATCATAGATCTGTCCCGAGGCGATTTTGACATTTATTCCTGATTTGGCAAGCATCGCGGTAACGGTTTTTTCATCCAGCGTGTCTGCCACGGGAAGAATATACTGCACGTCCGGGATTTTTTTCGAAATAATTTGAGCGGCTTCAATCATTACGGGCAGAAGCCTGGCGACTTCCGCCGACCGGCTGCCCGGTAACAGCCCGATGGTCGTTCGCTTTTCGGAAAGACCAAAATGAAGTCTTGCCCGGGATTTCGTAAACAGGGTCTTGACCGTATCCCTCAGGGGATGCCCGACATAGTCAACCGGGAATCCGTGTGCCTTGTAAAAATCCACTTCAAAGGGCAGAATAACGGCCATTTTATCAACCAGCCTCTTGATTTGCCTGACTCTTCCCTCCCGCCAGGCCCACACCTGCGGACTGATGTAGTAAAAAATCTTAATGTTTTTCTTTTTAGCAGCCCGGGCCACGATATTCAAGTTGAAATCCGGGAAATCAATCAGGATAATGAGATTCGGTTTCATCTGATCCATGAACTTTCTGATCCCGGCTTTGATCCGGATGAAAGAACCGATTTTTGAAAATACCTCCGTGACGCCGACGACGGCAATATCTGCTGAGGAGGCCAGAAGCTGCACTCCCGCTTCCTGCATTTTTTTTCCTCCGATGCCGAAGAACTGCAGGGATGGATCGATGGCAAGCATTTCCCGGACAAGAAACGAACCATGCAGATCCCCGGAGGCCTCCCCGGCAACGATCATCACTTTCCTTACGTTTGTTGTTGCTGCAGGGTTGCTCTGAGTTATGTTGTTTTTTTCAACGGACATTATTGACCACATCGGCTATTTGCCTGATTTCTTCCGGAGTGAGCTCCGGAAACATCGGCAAAGAAAGAACCTCGCTGGCGCAGGTTTCGCTGAAGTTCAGGCTTTCTTGCAAATTGTACATTTTTAGAAAGACGTCCTGCTGATGCAGCGGGACGGGGTAGTAAACGGCGGAGGCCATTTGCGCTTCGGAGAGTGCATCGGCAATGGCCTGGCGGTTTCTGGTGCGGATGGTAAACTGGTGGTACACGTGTCTGCAGTCCGGTCTCTCGGAAGGCAGAATGATATCCTTCACTTTGATGGCCCCGCAGTAGAGGGCCGCGTTGCGCCTTCTTGCGTCATTGGACGCGTCGATTTCGGGAAGCTTTACGCGCAGAATGGCCGCCTGAATTTCATCGAGCCTGCTGTTGTAGCCGACTTCGGAGTGGTAATAGCGGACGGCGCTGCCGTGATTGCGAAGTATTTTGATTTTTGAGGCGATTTGATCGTCACGGGTGATCACCATGCCGCCGTCACCGTAACAGCCGAGATTTTTGCTCGGGAAAAAACTGAAGCAGCCGGCATCGCCCATGGTGCCGACGGTCTGTCCCTGGTATTTTGCCCCGAACGCCTGTGCGCAGTCTTCGATCACTTTCAGGTGATTCTTTCGCGCAATATCCATGATCGGATTCATATCGGCGGCATGGCCGAATAGATGGACGGGAATGATGGCTCTGGTGCGGGGAGTTATTTTGGCCATGATCTGATCCGGATCCATGTTGAACGTGTCCGGGCAGATGTCAACAAAGACAGGCCTGGCGCCCACGAGCGCAACGACTTCCGCGGTGGCGATAAAAGTGAATGGTGTTGTAATGACTTCATCGCCCGGGCCGATCCCGCACGCTCTCAAAGCGAGCATCAGGGCATCCGTGCCGTTGGCGCATCCTATAGCGTGAGGCAATCCGTGATATGCGGCAACTTCTTCTTCCAGTTTTCCGACGTTGGGCCCCAGAATGAATTGAGTCTGTTCCAGTGTCTGTCCAACCGCCCGGTTAATTTCGTTTTTCAGCCGGGAGTACTGCCTTTTCAAATCCACCATCGGGATCATAATTGAATGTCCTCGTGCGTTTTCATTTTTTGAAGAATTTCCATCGCCAGCGCCAGGGACTTTCGTCCGTCCTCTCCGGAGACCGCGGGTTTGGAACGGGTCAGGACGGAACTGACAAATGCCCGGACTTCTTCTTCCAACGGATCGTGGCTGCCCACTTCAATATTATTCTGAACAATCTGCTGCTTCCCGTCAGATCCGGTGGACTTGTTCAGCGACAGAATCTCCCGTTTGCGGGTATCAACGGCATGGTATCCCTCCGGTCCGAAGAAACGAAGTTTCTGCATGGTCTTGGCGCTGATGCGGCTGGCTGTCACATTGGCGATGCAGCCGCAGGCAAAGGATAGTCTCACGTTGGAGATGTCGATTTTGTCGGAAAGAACAGGAACGCCGACCGCTTCCACACTTGTAACAGGAGAATGGACAAACTTCAAAATGATGTCCAGATCGTGAATCATCAAATCAAGAATTACATCTACATCCGTGCCCCGTTCAAAAAAGGGATGCAGGCGGTGCACTTCGATGAAGACCGGACGGGTAATGACCTGCTCCAGCGCCATAACGGCAGGATTAAAGCGCTCCACAAAACCGACCTGGAAAACGCAGCTGTTTTTTTCAGCCAGCGCGAGCAGTTCATCCGCTTCTTCGAGGGTTGCGCAGAGGGGTTTTTCAATGAGCACATCAACGCCCGCGGAAAGAAAATCCATGGCAACCGTGTGGTGGGCTCCCGTGGGGACGGCGATACTCACGGCATCAACCAGCCCCAGCATTTCCCGGTGATCCGTGAACGCCCGGCATGAATAAAGATCGGCCGCCTTCTTTGCTTTTTCGATCTGCGCGTCGGATACGGCGGTGATTTCACAATGCTCAATCTTGGCGTATTTCTGCAGATGATAACTGCCGAGGTGACCGATGCCGACTACGCCGACCCTGATTTTTTTCCCGTTTGTTGCCATTTTTTTCTCTCTAGCGGCAAATGCTTCTTTTTGATTTTTGAATGAAGTCGATAAAATGACGTTTTTCGGGGCAGTCCTCCACGTCCTCCGCGGCTTTTACCAGCGCCTCTTCCAGAAGAAGATCGGAGCGGAAAATAATGCGGTAGGCGTGTTTCAGAGCGGCAATTGAACGCTCCGGGAAATTTCGTCTTTGAAGCCCGATCAGGTTCAGGCCAAACAATGTGGCCCGATTGCCGTTGGCTATGGTGTATGGAGGAATGTCCTTCACCACGGCGGATGCACCGCCTACCATGGCGTGTGCGCCGATGCGGCAGAATTGATGGACGCCGCTCAGCGGGCTGATAATCGCGTAGTCCTCCACATGAACATGTCCGGCAAGCCCCGTCGAATTGGCTACGATCACGTGATCGCCCAGCTGGCAATTGTGGGCAATGTGAACATAGGCCATCAGAAGATTGTGGTCGCCCATCACCGTCATTCCCGTATCCGCCGTAGTGGCCCGGTGGATGCTGACATATTCCCGGATGGTATTAAAGTTTCCGATAATAACACCGGTTTTTTCCCCGCCGAATTTAAGGTCCTGGGGAGGAGCTCCAATGGAGCAGAATTGAAGGATTTTACAACCTTCACCGATCTGTGTGTAGTTATCAATTACCGTGTGCGGACCGATGGTGGTATTTTTCCCGATTTTGACTTCAGGTCCAATAATCGAATAGGGACCGATTTCCACGCCTTCTTCCAACCGGGCGTCCGGCGCAATAATTGCTGTGGGATGAATTTTCATGTCTGATGATCACCTGTTTTACCGATTTTTATTTCCAACTGCTCTACCTGCCTGATCAGTTTTTTTAACTGGGCGCGGATTTCAGGAAGCTTGATCTTGCTCGATTCCACGATCAGCCATTCTTTATAGGGAAGAAACGGAGTGCCGCCGCCAACTGTGCCTGCGGGAATGTCCTTGTGAATGTTGGATCCGGCGCCGATTTTGACGCCGTCTCCAATGGAAATATGGCCTACAATGCCGACCTTCCCGCCGATCATTACGCTGCGGCCTATCTTTGTGGACCCCGAAATACCGGTCTGCGCCGCAATGGCTGTGTTTTCACCGATCACAACATTGTGAGCGATTTGCACAAAATTATCGACTTTTACATTTCGCTGAATCCAGGTTCTGCCCAGCGTAGCCCGGTCAACAGTGGTATTCGCGCCAAGCTCCACGTCATCGTCAATTTGCACGATGCCGACCTGTGGAATTTTATCGTTCCCCGCGCCCGGCGCTGCAAAACCAAAGCCGTCCGCTCCGATCACAACCCCCGAATGCAGAATCACTCTTTTGCCGATGATGCAGCCATGATAAATGCTGACGTTCGCGTAAAGGATGGAATCCTCGCCGATGCTGGATCCGCGCCCGACAAACACACCGGGGTAAATTACCACGCCTTTTTCAATGATGGAGCCCCGTCCGATAAAAACCCCGGGCATGACCGTTGCCTTAGGTGAAACCCTGGCGCCTTCTTCGATGCAGGCACCCGGACTGATGCCTGTCGGGCCGTGATCGACAGGGTAAAATACCGAAAGAAGCTTTGCGAAGGCCACGTAAGGGTCGGCCACGACAATCAGGTTTCTTTCGGGTGCTGTGAGTCCCGGCGGAACAAGGATTGCCGCCGCGCGCGTCGAGTTGAGCATTTTGAAATATTTTTCGCCGGCGATAAATGTAAGATCATTTTCGCCTGCTTCGTCAACCGGCCGAATGTGAGCGATGACGGTTGTTTCATTGCCCACAACCGAACCGCCGACCATGGCGGCTATTTCCTGAATCGTCTTGTTCATTTCATGATATAATTGCGGTTTTACAGCTTGTTGTATTCCGCCATAACTTTTTTCGTGATGTCATGAGACTTGTCGGCAAAATAATGCACGGACATGGTGTCCATAATCACGGTATATTTTTCCTTTTCAGCAATGCCGCTGACGATTTTTGATATGTCCGGAACCATTTTCGCAATGCTCTCCTGCTTGTTTTTCTGCAGATCCTGATTGCTGGTATCGACCAGCTTCTGGTATTCGCGCATTTTTTTCATATAGGCTTCCTGCTTGGCCTTACGGGCGGGAGCGGCCATTACCGCGCTCTGTTTTTCAAGTTCACTTTGCATTTTCTGGATATCATTTTCCATCGCTTTAATGCTGGCCTGTTTTCTATCGACGATCTTTTTAAATTCTGCTTCTGCTTTTTTGCCGGCATTCGAATTTAACAGGATTTCCTGCATGTTGACGAAACCAATCTTTTCTTCGGCATATGATGTGGTGCTCCACACAAAAAGAAGCAGAATCAGTCCCGAGATGATAAAAATATTTTTCTTCATTTAAATTTCCTCCCTTTAAGTTAGTCTATTTTTGAATAATGAAGTGCAATCTTCATTTTGCTTCTACATGAACATGCCGATCGTAAATTCCCAGCGGCCCGAGGCGTCGTCGTTTAAGCCCTTTCGATCCAGCACGTAACCGTATTCGAGGCGCAAAGGTCCGATGGGCGAGTACCAGCGGACGCCGCCGCCGGCCGTCATTCTCAAGTCATCCAGATGATAGCCGCCGTCCCAGGTGTTGCCCGCATCATAAAATATAACGCCTTTCATGCCGGCATCTTTGATCAGAGGGAAAACAATTTCCAGCGAGAACGTCACCATACTGGTGCCGCCGATCACGTCGCTGGTTCCGGGATTGGTCGGGCCCACATAGCGGAGGCCACGCAAGGAGTTGATGCCTCCCAGAACGTATCTTTCGTAAATGGGAAGGTTCGTGTCAGTGTCATTGTTCTGCAGATACCCTATACGCCCCCTTGCGCCTAGAACGATATCCCAGAAGAGCGGATAATAACCGGCTGCAAAGCCGGAATATTTGGTAAATTTCGTATTGCCGCCAAACGGGGTTCCCGCATGCTGTACGGAAACGCTTGTCTTGATTCCCTTGGTGGGAAACATCGTGTCGTCGGTTGTGTCATAGCCCAGGCCGAAAGTGACCGAGCTGGTCGTTCTTTGTCCTTCCTCTTCCAGAATGTAGTCAGAGGCCGTAAAATAATTAACGTCCTGGATATTGTCTACGCTGAACCTGTAGCCTATCGAGCCGCTTATTTTGTCCCAAATCGGGTAAGCCACTGTTATTCCGGCCCCTTTTGTATCCAGCGTGTAGGAGTCGTATTCCTTGTTGTACTTCCAGACATCCGCTTTGGTCCACAGTGGCAGATCAAAAAGCCAGGGTTCGATGAAGGACAGTTCATAGTTGTTTGTTTGCGAGCCCAGGGAAGCTTTGAGGCTTAAGATCTGCCCGTAGCCCAGAAAATTCTGCTGGGAGACCTGTCCCATAATCACAGCCGCGTCAACGGCGCTGTATCCCGCGCCGATCATGAACATACCTGTATTTTTTTCTTTTACGCGGACGTTGATGTCCATCTTGTTGGCCGGTGCTTTTTCCGTCTGGAAATCGACTTCTTCAAAATAACGAAGTGCGTTTAAATTGTTATAACTCTGTTTCAGTTTCGTGGTCGAATATAAATCGCCTTCTACAATGGCCAGCTGCCGCCGGATCACTTTGTCGCGTGTGACGGTATTGCCGGAAATACTGATGCGTGCGATGTGAATGAGTTCGCCCTTGGTCAGCCGGAAATTAATGTCAACAAGCTGTTCGGCTTCATGCGTGACGACATTGGGACTGACATCGGCGTTGGCATAGCCTTCGTCATTGGCTGCCACGGTGATGGTCTCCATGTCTTTCATGACCGCTTCGCGGCTATAGTTCTTTCCTTCTTTTGTTTTTAACAGAGCAAACAGACTCTCCCTGGATTTTCCAATCTCGTCCCCGGAGATTTCAACTTTGCCGATGTTAAATCTTTTGCCTTCCTGAACGGTGATCTTGATGTCAATGCCCTTTTCATCATGAGTGATGACGGGTTCGCCAATCTGGGAGTTGATAAAACCGTTGTTGAAATAAAAAGAAGATATTTTCTGAACATCCTGCTTGATCTGATTGCTTTGCAGAATGCCGTCGTCGGTAAAGAACCCCAGTAACGTGCGCTTTTTTGTGCTCATCTGTTTGAGAAGTTCTTTTGCGGTGAAAGCTTCATTTCCCTCAAACGTAATGGAACGGATATAGACCCGCTTGTTCTCTTGAATATCCAGAATCAGCACATAATCTTTTTCGCCTTCTTTTTCTATGCGTTCGCTGATCTCGACATTATAATACCCTTTAGCATAATAAAGATCTTTGACTTTTTGAATGTCTTCTTTAATTTTTTCCTGATTGAGGCTTTGCCGGGCCTTGACGGTCATGGCGCCCAGAATGTCGTCGCGGTCCAGCTTCTTGTTGCCGATCAGCCGGATTTCCGATATCAGTCCCGCTTCGATTACAGTGAAGGTCAGTACCTTGCCTTCCGCCTCTGCCGTCACTTTTGCGCTGACATCTTCAAATAACCCCATTTTGTAAATGGTTTTGATGTCTGCGGAGACATTATCTTCGTTTAAGGGACTGCCTGCCTTGCTGCGCAGCTGTTGCCGGATGGCCTCCGTCCCGACCCTGTGATTGCCCGCGATATCGACCCGGGCAATGGTATCCAGAAAACCCGTATATGATAGCAGCGTCGTTTTGATTTCGGCCGCCAGGGCTTCCTGACCGGTGGATTCTTTCCCCTGGACAGATGCGGACGGATAGATTTTCTCCTGCGCAACATTGATGATTTGCGCGTCAATATTCAGTGTTTCACCGAACTGTGTGATGCTGCCGGTGACCACATAATCCGCTTTCAGGGCTCTCCCCGTCGAAATGGCTTTGCTTTTTGTAACGGCAACGTTGCTCTTGGCAAAATCACCCGCCCTGACGACTTCAATTGCACTTTCTTTTTGAAATTCCTTTACCAAATGGTTGTAAAAGGATTCCTGCAGGTTTACGCTTTGGTCTCCCGCATGCACGTCAAATGGCAGAATGCATATTTTCTTGATGCTTTCAGCACGGGCTTGAGCAAGAAAGCAAAAAACGCAAAGAAATGCAACCAACAACACCTGAAATGCTTTTTTATTGAATATCATAAATCTCCCCATCACGCAGGCCGATTCTCTTGGACATCCTGTCTGCCAGCAGTTTGTTGTGCGTGACAACAACTAACGTTATTTTTTTTTCTTTGTTCAAATGAATCAGGATGTCTTCTATCTTTTTTCCTGTTTCCGTGTCAAGATTTCCTGTCGGCTCGTCGGCCAGCAGGATTTCCGGTTCCATCACCAGAGAGCGGGCGATGGCGACACGCTGCTGTTCACCTCCGGACAGTTCGCCGGGTTTGTGCTTCACACGGTGCTCCAGACCTACATCCCGAAGCAATTGAAACGCTTTGTCCGCTGCCTGTTTTCTGGCCATTCCGCTGATCAATGCCGGCATCATCGCGTTTTCCAGGGCCGTAAATTCCGGCAACAGATTATTAAACTGAAAAACAAAGCCGATCGTTCTGTTGCGGAACGAGGCAATTTTTTTTTCACCCCACTCAAAAACATTGTTGCCGCCAATCAACAGCGTGCCCGATGTCGGATGATCCAGTGTTCCGAGAATATGAATGAGTGTGCTTTTACCGGCGCCGGAAACACCCAGGACAGCCAGTGAATCACCCTTCTTAACCTCAAGTTTTAAATTTCGCAAGACTTCAATTCTATTGCCGTCTTTTATAAAGGTTTTCGACAAATTGTCCAGTATAATCATATCTGCCCGCGCTTCATGTATTATTCGTACCTCAGGGCTTCAGCCGGATCCAGACGGGATGCGCGAAATGATGGATAAATAGTTGATATGAAACAAATAAGTATCGTTCCAATCACAATGGTAACCACGTCTCCATAATTAACCTTGGAAGGAAGCTCGCTCAAATAATATACGTCTCCCGGCAGAATTTTAAAATTAAAGATTTTTTCTACAAATAGAGAAATCTTCTGTAAATTCAACGCAATTAAGAGACCGGCAATACATCCGAAAAAAGTGCCGACTACACCGACAATCAGTCCCTGGTAAATAAATATCTTCATGATGGTGGCGGACGTTGCCCCCATGGATTTTAAAATGGCAATGTCCTTGTTTTTTTCCATGACGACCATAATCAGGGCGCTGATGATGTTGAAGGCGGCCACCAGTACGATCAGGCTAAGAATGATAAACATCACTCGTTTTTCCAGCCTGAGTGCCGAAAACAGGTTTTTATTCATCTGCATCCAGTTTTGCGTGAAGAAGGGGAAGCCCAGCCTGTTTTGAATGCTTCGGGCGATCACATCCGCCTTGTAGATGTCGTTGACGACGATATCGATTCCCGAGACGGAGTCTCCCATGTCTAAAAAATTCTGGCAGCTTTTCAACGAAAGAAACGCCAGTTTGGAATCGTATTCATAAAACCCGGATTCGTAAATGCCCACCACGACAAATTTCTTCATGCGGGGAACCATGCCCATCGGGGTGGAAATACCGCCGGCCGGGGAAATGATGGTTATGGTGTCGTACAGAAAAATTCCCATGTTTCTTGCCATTTCCCTGCCGATCACGATACCGGCCAGGCCCTTGTCGGCATCAGGCAGTTCTTTCAACACGTCTGCGGGAATGGTGTTGAGATGTTCAAGGCTGCCTTCCCGAATTTTTCCCAGGTGAATCACTTTAGGCGAACTTTGCGTATCCAGACCCCGGATGACAACGCCGGTAACGCTGTTATTGCCCCGGACCATGGCCTCCGTGTAAATAAAGGGTGTGGATGCGACAACGCCCGGTGTTCTTTCGATTTCTTCCCGGACCGCAGGATAATTTTTCATGGGTGCATTCATGTTGAATGTGACTTCGATATGAGATTTGATTCCTAAAATCTTGGTGCGCAGATCTTCTTCAAAGCCGTTCATGACGGCCAGCACAATGATCAGAGCGGCGACGCCAAGGAAAATCCCGAAAATCGATATAAAGGTAATGATCGAAACAAAAACCTGCTTGCGTTTCGCTTTCATGTACCTTCTGCTGATGAAAAACTCGTAAGGCATTAAAAATATCCTGTCGGATAAACGCGGATTTTACCGCTTTATAAATTCCGGAGCATGTTTCATTCCTGCCTGGTTCTCAAAAGCGGGAACAATATGACGTCCCGAATGGACGCTGAATCGGTAAAGAGCATGATCAGCCGGTCGATGCCGATGCCTTCCCCGGCTGTCGGCGGCATGCCGTATTCCAGTGTCCGGACATAGTCTTCATCCATTTCGTGAGCTTCATCATCGCCGGCTTCCCGTTCCCTGATCTGCTGGATAAAACGCTCACGCTGGTCGGCGGGATCGTTCAATTCGGAAAAGGCGTTGGCAATTTCCCGGCCTGAAATGTAGAGTTCAAAGCGGTCAACAAGTTCCGGGTCGGTGTTGGACCGGCGTGAAAGCGGCGAGACTGCGACGGGATATTGTGTGACAAAAGTGGGCTGGATCAGCTTTTTTTCAACCACTTCGTCGAAAATGGCCATTAAAATCTTCCCATGCGGATCCGTTTCCTTGACATCGCAGCCGACCGTGCGGGCGAATGCAATGGTTTTTGCGGGGTCACTCACATCAGCGGGTTCCATGCCGGCTGTCTGCAAAAGGGCATCTTTGACGGAAAGACGCCGCCAGGGTGGCGTCAGGTCTATTTCCGATCCCTGATAGGCAAAGCGAAGTCCGTTGAAGACATTTTGGGCAATGAAAACGAATAATTCTTCCGTAAAGGACATCAGGTCTTCGTAAGTTGCATAGCTTAAGTAGAACTCCATCATGGTGAATTCAGGGTTATGAAACGTGGAGATGCCTTCGTTTCGGAAGTTGCGGTTGATTTCATAAACCCTTTCCAGCCCGCCGGTGACCAGGCGTTTTAAATAGAGCTCGGGGGCAATGCGCAGGTAAAGATCCTGATCCAGGGCGTTGTGGTGGGTTTTAAAAGGACGGGCGACGGCACCGCCTGCCCGCGGCTGCATCATGGGCGTCTCCACTTCCAAAAAATCGTGCTCGTCCATGAACTGCCTCATCAGTTTTATGATCTGGCTGCGCCGGTAAAAAATTTCCCTGACCGCGGGATTGGATATCAGATCCAGGTGCCGCTGCCGGTATCTCGTTTCGATATCCGTAAGGCCATGCCATTTTTCCGGTAATGGGTGAATCGATTTGGCCATCAGGCGCAATGTTTCAGCTTCCAGTGTCAATTCATTGGTTTTGGTCCGGAAGAGCTTTCCGGAAACATAAATGATGTCGCCAATATCCAGTTTTTTAAAAATTGAAAAATCCTGTTCGCTGAGGATGTTTTTTGCAATATAGCATTGCATTTGACCCTTGCGGTCCTGAAGTTTGACAAATGCCGCCTTGCCGAAGCTGCGAATGGCCATCAGCCGACCGGCCAGTGAAAATTTTTCTGTCAGCCCGGCCAGTGATTCGCCGTCTTTGCCGCCGAAACCGTCCATGATTTCGGCCGTTGTATTTTGAGGCTTTGCATCATTGGGATATAAATCCACGCCGGCTGCTTTTAAGGCCGCAATTTTTTCCAGGCGAACCTTTAAAAGATCATTGTCTTCCATAATTTCTCCGCTTTTTCTAAAGTTTATTTGTCTATATTTTTTTTGATGATTAGTCAAGCATGATTGTGGCCGGGGCTTCTCATGAATCGGGCGTTAAGTGGACGAAAAATGTGTTTGCCTACAGGGCGGTTGTTATGTATGATGCCGGCACTTTATAAACAGGAGGGAAGAAAATGATCAACAAGGCGATATTGATCGGCAGGCTGGGCAAGGATCCGGAAGTACGCTACACACCGGATGGAACCATGGTTACAAACTTCTCTCTGGCCACCGATGAGCAATGGAAAGACAAAAGCGGGGAGAAAGTTCAGAAAACAGAGTGGCATCGGATTGTTACATTTGGTAAGCTGGCGGAAATCTGCGGCAACTACCTGATAAAGGGGAAAATGGTTTTTATCGAGGGACGCATTCAAACGCGCTCATGGGAGGATAAAGACGGCGTGAAGCGATACACAACTGAAATTGTGGCCAATGACATGAAAATGCTTGATTCCAGGGGGCAGGGAAAAGCCGATGATACAGCAGCGGTATCTGCGCAAAACGGCGGCACGCCGATGGATGATGTTCCGTTTTAGCGTATACCTAACTGATTTATGTGAACAAGAGCCTGATAGTGTTCGATCTGTCAGGCTTTTATTATCAGGCCGCTTATTCCTTACTTTATGAAAAAACCAACCCGGAAGAAGATTGTTATCCTTGCAATCATTGCAGTCCTGCTCGTTTCTATGGCGGCAGGCATTGTCACTGTTTTATTTACACTGTCCAATCTTGATGCCTGTAAGGGGAACATCGTCACCTCTCTCAACAAAACACTGAATCGTGAAGTATCCTATGAAGATGAAGAATTCTCTTTCTATTTTGGACCCGCCTTCACTTTCCGGGGGATTAAGATTAAAGAAAAAAACGGGAAGGACACCTTCGCGACGATAGAGAGACTTACGTTCAAAGTGGCCGTTTTCCCTCTGCTGATGGGAAAAATCGTTATCAAAAAAATGCATCTTGAGAAACCGGCAGGAATCTTGTATCGGGACCGTGACGGCGTCTTGAATATCAGTGACCTCCTGGAAAGTCAAAAGACCCCATCCATAGAGGTTAGAAAAATTATCGTTAGTCACGGCGCGATGAGATTTACCGATCATAACATCATCCCGTCAGGGTTGACGATTAACCTGAACGATGTTGGCCTCAGCATTCATAAACCCATCTGGGGGCGGACGACTGATCTTAATCTCCTGGCCGCCCTCGATCAGAAGGGAAAGAAGGGAACGTTGTCCATCAACGGCAGCATCAGGCTCTCCGATGAGGATGAATCTCTGGCGCACAGCAGCATCAATGCCAGGGTCCTCGCGACGGGCCTGAGTATGGATCAATACAGGCCATATTATGCAAAGTACCTGCCTTTCCGGAAATCGACAGGGGTCCTGAATATCGACGCCCATATCAAAGGAAATGCCCGCCGATTCCGTTCAGAGGGATCTGTCGCCGTAAAGAATCTGAATCTGCAATACCCGGAAGTATTCCATGCCCCTCTCACGCCAAAAGATGTAAGTCTTGACTATTCAATACAGCGCACTCCTTCTGAAATCATCATGGAAAAAATGGATTTGGTGGTTGATGATTTTAAAATATCGGGAAGATTCGCTATCAAAGATATCGACAAGAAGGATCCGCTGATTACAGCGAAAGCATCCACCACCACCATTTCTCTGGAGAAGATGAGCCCTTTTATCCCTTATGGAATCATAGCTGAAGGCGTGGCCGATTTTATCAAAACAAATATCAAAGGGGGTAAGTACCAGCTTAAAGAAGGCAGCATTAATGGGAGGATGAGCCAAATAACCCATATGGGTGAACATGAGAACTACAACGTTCTTCATGTTAAAGTTGGGGTGGACGAGGGGATCATTTCGTACGGAAAGGATGTTCCCGTTTTCAGCGGCATCAAGGGTGAACTGGAATTCCGAGGCAAGGACATGCTCCTGCATAATATGTACGGTAAATTCGGAGAATCACCGATGACCCTTGAGGGAAGAATCACCGATTACTGTGTGCCAGGCCCTTCCGGCTATCCGTTTGCTCTGACGATGACACCCGGACAAAAAGAAGTCGCATGGCTCCTTGGCATGGATGTGGGCAGTAAATTTGTGTTTACGGGTAAGACGTCCCTACGGATGACAGGATCAGGAACGACGGATAACTACAAATTAGACGGCCACTGGGACATTACAGATGCATCTTATAACTATAACGATGTATTCACCAAGCCGCCATCGCAATACAATCAGCTTGCTTTCAAGTCCGGCTTCAAATCCGGCGAATGGCAGATTGAAGCCTTCTCCTTCTGGCTGGCTTCTTTGAGGATGAACGCGACTGCAAATTACAGGGTCAAAGACGAGCACATTTCTTATTTTGCCGTTGAATCAAACCTGTTTCAAATTGAGCATCTCTTATCAAATCTGCCGCAAATGAGTAAATATCAGCCCAGCGGGAGTATGCAGTTCGCTCTTACAGGCAGCGGCATGCCAAAATCTATTGCAGATCTTGATTTACGCGGCAACATCGCATTTTCCGGCGTCTCCTTCAGGCCCATTGAAACCTTCAGGGCGATAAATGTCTTAAAGGGTTCGGTCAGCATCAGCAAAAACAGATTGGATACATCTTTGCTTACAGGGCGAATCGGAAAATCCCCGGTGCAAGGCAGGGTAACATTGAAAAACTTCAGCAACCCGTCAGTCAGCGTGAACGTTTCATCAGCTCTTCTTAATCTTGAAGATGTTGGATTGCAGAGCCCATCCGGTGCAATCACGCTTAAAAACGTTACCGGGGATATCGTCCTCAGGGGCAATCAGCTTCTTATCAACAGGCTGTCCACCCGGTTAAATCACTCGGTGTTCAACGTGACAGGCGACATGCCGGATGTGAATAAGCCATTCTTCGACATACGCGTAACTTCAACCTATCTCGATATGGACGATATTATCCTCCTGTCCGGCATCAACGCCCGCAAAAGAAAAAAATCAACTTCCGGAGAGGAGTTGTCCCTGAAGGCCTCTGTTTACGCTAATCGGGGAAAGATAAACTCGATTCCCTGCTCAGAGCTCTCGACCACATTAACCTACAGACAGCGGACCATGGACATAGCCGCTTTGGAAATGAATGCCTTCAATGGCGGTTTCTCCGGAAAAGGGCATATTGTTTTTCCCAAAGATAGCGCTGCGCAATACAACGTGGATTTTATTATCTCGAAGATGTCGGCAGAACAAATTTTGAAACATGCCGGTTCTGAAAGAGTATCGATAAAAGGCACACTGACGATGAAGGGTGATTTGACCGCGGAAGGTGCGACCCTGTCCGATCTGAAAAAAACGGCAAGGGGAACCGCAACGGTCTTGATGGAGGAGGGCTCACTGAGCAAATTTGCCGTTTTATCTAAAGTATTCTCCATCCTGAACGTGTCTCAACTGCTGAAATTCCAGCTGCCGGACATGATCACCAAGGGCATGCCGTTCACATCGATTAATGGAACATTATCTCTCGAGGATGGTATCCTGTCCAGTGACGACCTGTTCATTAAAAGCAATTCCATGAATATATCCGTTGTGGGAAAAACCGATATCATCAAAGAGGAGCTTGATCATAATATTGGAATACAGCCCCTCCAGACGGTTGACAAGATTGTGAGCTACATTCCTGTTGCGGGCTGGATCCTTACCGATGACAAAAGGAGGCTGCTGACGCTCTATTTTCAAGCGAAGGGGAAATGGAGTGATCCTGCTGTTACCGCTATTCCTTTCAAGTCAATGTCGAAAGGTCTGCAGGTTATTTATATGAATCTCTTTCATCTGCCGGCAAAGCTGATCACCGACACAGGAGAGGTTATCACAGGGAGATGATCTGTTCATGATTTACATGGTGAGGCATGCCCTCCTGACAGGTTTCGTCTTAGATATTGACGCCCGTAAAGACAGCCTGTAAGCAGACATAACCTTTTTGACGCAGAGCCATTTATCGATTAGCGATTCCGAGGGGGCAGGTTCTACTTTTCTTCCGGTTTTTTTGCCGGTGTATCGGTTGTGTCGCTATTGTCAGAGACGGATTTCTTGAAGTTTTTAATGCCTTTCCCAAGGGCCGATCCGATCTCCGGCAGTTTTCCGACGCCGAAAATTATCAAAATAATGACCAGTATAATCAGTAATTCCGGTATTCCTATCCCAAACATATGATTACCTCTTTCGTTTTTGTTTTATGGCAGACGCAGGTGAACGACCTGTCCTGACTTGCCTAAATTTTTAAGGGTTTTTCCGTTAAACGATATCCGCACTCCGCCCGCATTGCCGAGGTCCACATTAAAACGCGCCGCTTTGTGCGAAACTTTTTCACCGGCCTTGAGCATCATCTGAAAAGCTTCCTTATCATCAGCCTGAATCCGGATCCAGGTTTCTTCCGTTGCCTGGACAGCCAGAGTGGACAATTCTTCATCCTGCGGAAGCGCCTCTTTTCTGGTATTTTTTTCTTCAGGGGAAGGTGGCGGATCTTCAGAATCTTCAGCCTCGCTCGGATCATGCGCACGATCGGACCAGCTTTCCACACTAATTGTTTCCACGGCCTGTTGCGGATTGTCACCTGGTTTTGTCATGATAGGATTTTCCGGTTTCTGCAGATTGATTTCAACAGGCAGAGCTTGCGACGGTTCGGATTTCGTCTCCAGGGGTTTTGTGCTTTGGGTCTGATTTTGAAGCGGAGCGTTTTTCGTAGATTCCGGCAGACGGGCGTTCCGGGTGCTGATAAAAAAGGCTGCGCTTGCAAAAACGATGATGATAAACAGGACCCACAGAAACGTTTTGTTTTGGTTCGGCTTGGCAGACGGGGTAACGAGGCAGGCTTGTTCGGCTTCCTGCTCTGCTGCCGGGGCATGCAGGTTCTTAAGATAATCTTCGTAACGCTGCAGCACAGGTCTGCTGTCGATCCCTATGGCATCAGCATAGGTCTTGATGAAGTTTTTAGAATATGTCGGGACGGGTAGTACCTGAAAATCACCATTTTCAATGGCTTCCAGGTAACGTAGGCTGATTCGTGTTCGCTCGAACAATTCATTCAGGGTCAGTCCTGAATTTTCACGAGCCTTTTTTAAATCCGTTGCGTTGGGATCACCGTTGTTTTCTGTCGTCATTAACCTATCACAAATAAACACTTTTTTGTTTTGTTTAGCACTATTTTTTTGACAGCGCAACTTTTAAGATTACTCTTACTTTTTAGTGCTTTTTGTGGTTTACTTGCCCTCCAAAATTTTCATGAAGGAGCGCGTATCGTGATGACAGAATTGATGGAATTTGCCGGGAATCTTGCCCGTCAGGCGGGGAGATTGCTGGCGGACAGACTCACAAAGCAAAATCGCGTTTATTATAAAGGAAGCATCGATCTGGTGACGGAAGCTGACAAAATGTCGGAGGAGCTCATTTTGGCCCAGATCAACCGCCGGTATCCCGAACACGGAATCTTATCCGAGGAGTCGGCCGCGAAAAATGAACAGGCGCTCATGCGCTGGATCATTGATCCTCTGGACGGTACCACCAATTACGCGCACGGATTTCCGTTTTTCTGCGTTTCCATAGCGCTGGAGAAAGAAGGAACGGTTGTGCTGGGCATTATATACGATCCGACCAGGGACGATCTGTTTACCGCCACGCGTGCGGGCGGAGCGTATCTCAATGGGCAAAAACTCCGGGTTTCTTCCGAAAGTGATTTGTCGCGCAGTCTTTTGGCGACGGGTTTTCCTTATGACATCAGGGTCAGCGCGGATAATAATATTGATTTTTTCACCGCGATGGCGGTGAGGGCGCAGGCCATCCGGCGCGCCGGCGCCGCAGCATTGGATCTGGCTTATCTTGCCGCGGGCCGGTTTGACGGTTTCTGGGAACTAAAGCTCAAACCCTGGGACACCGCTGCGGGCTGTCTGATGGTTACAGAAGCAGGAGGCGTCATTTCTGATCTGTCCGGTGGAAAATGGAATCTTTATTCACCGGGTCTTGTTGCGAGCAACGGGTTGATACACGATCAGATGATAAAAGTGTTCCGTAATAAAGATTGAAGGAGGCAGGCGAAAAGGGTATTGGGGCAACAAGCCGTGCCAAGTTTGACTATACTTATCGACATAGGGCCACTTCCCTTCCAAGATGGTTATGATTTTTATTGAACTTGGGGCAATTCTTGAAATATAATTTATCCG
The DNA here is from genome assembly GCA_039679815.1 of Smithella sp. GTDB lineage: Bacteria > Desulfobacterota > Syntrophia > Syntrophales > Smithellaceae > UBA8904. The sequence continues at coordinate 489 of JBDKUG010000384.1, read as the reverse complement.
CCCCTCCTGATATGTTGATATTACCTGATGAAGCGCGATGAATATTACAACTTATCAGAAACATTGCAAGAATAAAATGGCTGAGCATAAATAGTGGATGACGAATGAGTTGCTTCATTCCTGAAAAGATGGGAATCATCCGTTAAGCGTCCTTTTCATTGATTTAATGGAGTCGGCGATAAGAATGAGGCACAGAAGACCAAAGCCGAAGGACATCCCGAAAATGAAAGGATAAATCGGCATCTGGATCGTTGGTGAGACCTCGCCACTTTTTCGTATATCCAAGGCATAGATGAAGGCTTGATAAGTAATCAGTCCAAAAATCAGGAAACTGACAAAGTTAGTGAATGTCTCGATGGCAAGTTGAGCGCGCTGCGGCAGTTTTCTGTAAAGAAGTTCCACGGCAATGTGACCTTTTTCCAACGAGGTGAAGCCCAGGGCAAATGACACAACGATAGTTCCAAGAAATCCCACCAGTTCATATGCGCC
>JBDKUG010000240.1:0-4647 GCA_039679815.1 Smithella sp. | reverse complement strand
GAACGGGGTTGCCCATTGACCGCAGTCGCACGGCAAAACTTTTGAATTTTCCGGCCGTCAGTAATAACAGCATGGATACGGTTGCAGACCGGGACTATATTGCGGAATTTATTTTTACGGCTTCGCTTGCCATGGCGCATCTGAGCCGATTCTGCGAGGACCTGGTGTTGTGGTCTTCCGATGAATTCGGTTTTGCCGAAATTTCGGACGCGTACACCACGGGCAGCAGCATCATGCCCCAGAAGAAAAATCCGGATATCGCGGAGCTGATCCGGGGTAAAACCGCGCGGGTCTATGGTGATCTGGTCTCGATCCTGACACTGCTCAAGGGACTGCCCATGACTTACAATCGTGACCTGCAGGAAGACAAGGAGCCTCTTTTTGACGCGGTGGATACCATTCGGAACTGTCTTGCCATTTTTGCGGAAATGCTGGCCCATACAACGTTTAACTCCGAAAGAATGCGTGAAGCGGCAGGCGGCGGTTTTTCCACGGCAACGGATGTGGCTGAATATCTGGTCCAACAGGGGGTTCCTTTTCGCCGGGCGCATGAAATCGTCGGCCGAATCGTTGCCTATTGCGTCAAAAGCAAAAAGACGTTTGCCGATCTGGGGCTGAAGGATTATCAGAAATTTCATGCGGGATTTAAAGAAGACCTCATACCCAGAATCAAACTGGAGAATTCCGTCAATGCGCGCAGGCATCGCGGCGGAACGGCGACATCGGCTGTAAAGGAAAGGATACGGGAATTTGAAAAAAAGTTCGGCAAAAAATAAAACATTATGGGGTGTAGTCCTGGTTCTTTTGCTTGCCGGCTGTGGATTGAAAGCCAATCCTGAGCCGCTGGTGTCTGTTGCTTTGCAGATGCCGGTTGTGCAGAAATTGACAGCGAAGGCCGATGAGAATACCATCGTGCTGACCTGGACACTGAACGACCCTGCCGGCAGGACCAGTTATATTGGCATCGAGAGAAGCCGGTTGGGCAGTCCGGGAAATGCCTGCAAAGACTGTCCGAGGACATTTGAAAAAATCGGACAGTTCAGGGTTGATGACCGTAAAAAAAGTGAATACAGTTTTACCGATTCACTTACAGAAAAAGGCCAGACATACAGCTACCACTTAAAGCTTTGTGATGAGGCTGACATCTGCAGTGAATCTGAGACCATAGAAGCAGATATGAAATAAACAAAATTTCAGGAGGCACATTGTTATGTTTCGAGGAGCCATAACCGCTCTGGTAACCCCGTTTAAAGACGGAAAGGTGGATGAAAAAGCCCTGAGGGAACTCATTGAATTTCAGATCGCGGGCGGCATCGACGGATTGGTGCCATGCGGAACAACCGGGGAATCACCGACCCTGACTCATGATGAGCATGACCGGGTGATTGAGATCACCATTGACGCTGTGAAAAAAAGGGTACCTGTGATCGCCGGGACAGGATCAAACAGCACGGCGGAAGCGCTTCGCCTGACCAAGCACGCATATGAGGCCGGCGCGGACGGCGCTTTGATTGCCTGCCCTTACTACAACAAACCCACGCAGGAAGGTCTCTATCAGCATTTTGAGCTGATTGCCCAAAATGTGCCGATCCCGGTTATACCCTACAACATTCCGGGGAGGACAGGGGTGAATATGTCGCCGGAATTGATATTTCGGCTGTCAAAAATAAAAAATATTGTCGGCGTCAAGGAAGCTTCCGGTTCCATCAAGCAGATGAACGACGTGCTTGATTTGTGCGGTCCGGACTTTGACGTTTTATCCGGTGACGACGGATTTACTCTGCCGCTGATGGCTATCGGCGGGAAAGGCGTCATCTCCGTCGCGTCCAACATTGTTCCCGCTGAAATGGCCGCCATGGTGGATGCGGTTGATGAAGGGCATCTGGCAAAAGCACGCGGGCTGCATCATAGAATGAGTCCCCTGTTTGATGTTCTTTTTATCGAGGTGAATCCGACACCTGTAAAGGCGGCCCTGGTGCTGATGGGGAAAATTGAATATGAATACAGGCTGCCATTGTGTAAAATGGCTCCGGCAAATTATGAAAAGCTTAAAAAAGTCATGGCCAATTATGGCTTGATCTGGTCATCTTGAAAGAATGAATTGTCATTCGAGGAGTGGTGGTTATGGTTAAGGTTATTGTTACAGGCGCAGGCGGGAAAATGGGCGGCAGGATCATCAGCCTGATTTCAGAAATGGAAGATATCCGGGTTGTCGGGGCCATCGAGGTGACAGGCCACCCGATCATCGGAAGAAATGTCGGCCATTCGCTGGGCTGGGGCACGACAAGCGTGACGGTCAGTGATCAACTGGCCGACTGCATTGATCAGGCGGACGTGGTAATCGATTTTACAAATCATGATGCGTCTCTGCACTATCTGGAAATTGCCAGTGAGAAAAATCGAAGTATTGTCATCGGTTCGACAGGGTTTACTCCCGGTGAAATGACAATCGTTAAACGGCTGGCGGAAAAGACACGATGTGTCCTTTCTCCGAATATGAGCGTCGGCGTCAATGTCATGCTGAAAGTGCTGGAGTATTGTTCCGGCATTTTCGGTGATGATTATGATGTTGAAATTTTCGAGGCACACCACCACTCCAAAAAAGACGCGCCCAGCGGCACTGCTATGCAGATGGCGCAGGTGATTGCCGACAAACTGGGCCGCAATCTGGAAAAAGAAGCGGTTTATACCCGAAAGGGGATCATCGGAGAAAGAACCAGGGCGGAAATCGGCATTCAGACCCTTCGGGCAGGCGACATTGCAGGCGAACATACCGTGATGTTCGGCGGGATTGGAGAGAGACTGGAAATAGCGCATCGGGCGTACAGCCGGGATAATTTTGCCAAAGGTGCGATTCGCGCGGCAAAATGGATTGTGCATCAGGAAAACGGACTGTATGACATGCAGGATGTTTTGGGCTTGAGAGAGATCAAATAAGCCGAATGGATTCATGTTGAATGGCATGATCAGTTATATAGGAATCGGTTCCAATGTGGGCGATTCCCTGGCAAACTGCAAAGAAGCCGTTGCAAGACTGTCAGACATTCCGGAAACGGTACTGGAGCGTGTGTCGTCTTTTTATAAGACCGAACCGGTGACGGACTTTCCGGCTGATGAAGCTGCTCAAAAAGTCCTGAAACACCAGGACTGGTTTACCAATGCGGCGGCGGAAATCCGCACGTTACTTTCGCCTTGCGATCTTTTACGGAGATTGCAGGATATTGAAAAGAAGATGGGGAGGGTTCGGACATTTGCGGGTGCTCCTCGTGTCATTGATCTTGATTTGCTTTTGTATGGACAGGAGGTCATAAACGAAAAGGATCTGGTCGTTCCGCATCCCTCAATGCATAAGCGTCGATTTGTCCTGGAGCCTTTGTGTGAGATTGCTTCCTACGTGATTCATCCTTTGTTCGGGGTTTCGATGCGCGGCCTGAAAGACAGGCTGGAAGATCAGAAAAAGGTTGAGATTCATCAATAATTCAAGAAGAAGGTTATTATGAACATCATTAAAGTTGTGGTCATTTTAGTTGTCCTTTACATTGTATACAGGATTGTGAGAATGACGGGGAGTGCAAAGGTTGACAAGGTGAAAGGGTATCGGGTGGGTGATAAACCATCTGAAGGAGAAGACCTGGTGCAGGATCCGTTCTGCCGCACCTACGTTCCCAAGAGCCAGGCATACTTAAGGGAGATTGACGGCCGGCAGCAATTCTTCTGCAGCCGGGAATGCTGTGAAAAATATCTATCAGAAAATAAATAATTGATCAGAAATTCAGGGGGAATTATGAAATTTTTTATCGATACGGCGAATGTTATTGAAATAAAAGAAGGGATGTCTCTGGGGATGGTGGATGGCGTCACGACCAATCCGTCGCTTATTGCCAAAGAAAAAAGAGGCTTTGATGCCGTCGTGAGGGATATTCTGGAAATTGTCGAAGGACCGGTCAGCCTGGAAGTTGTTTCCCTGGAGGCGAAGGGCATGTTTGCCGAAGGGAAAAAGCTGGCCCGTCTCGGGGAACAGGTTGTGATTAAAGTCCCGATGACCACCGAAGGCCTTAAGGCAACCAAAATGTTCGCGGACGAAGGGATAGACGTAAATCAGACATTGATTTTTTCACCGCTTCAGGCCCTGATGGCGGCAAAGGCCGGCGCGGCGTATGTCAGTCCGTTTGTCGGACGTCTGGATGATATCGCCCATGACGGCATGGAACTGGCGGGGCAGATTCTCGATATCTATGACAACTACGGGTATGATACAGAAGTCATTGTTGCCAGCATCCGTCATCCAAGGCACGTCCTGGACGCGGCTTTGATGGGGGCCGATATTGCAACAATCCCTTTTAAGGTTATCGCTCAGCTGGCAAAGCATCCCCTGACGGATAAAGGCATTGCCCTGTTTCTGGAAGATTGGAAAAAGGTTCCGAAAAAATAGCCGGGGAAATTTATTCCCTATGATTTCGTAAAAGTAAACAGGTCTGAAACGAATGGACAAGAAACGGGAAATATTCAATCTACCCAATATCATCACGATGACGCGCATCAGCATAGTTCCTTTTTTGTTTTTTCTGCTGACCTCGCCGGGGCCATTCTGGAGTCTGGTGCTGGCGGTTTTGTTTGTTGTCGCCGCCGTCACGGATGTGCTCGATG
>JBDKUG010000113.1:0-12807 GCA_039679815.1 Smithella sp. | reverse complement strand
TAGACACCTCACATAGGGGTGCAGTATGATAAATTAAGAGTGGAGTTTATTTAAGAGAGGAAAGTGAAATGAAGTTCGACGATCAGAAAATCCGCAATATCGGAATCAGTGCGCATATCGATTCCGGTAAGACCACACTTAGCGAAAGAATCCTTTTTTACACAAAACGGATTCACGCCATACATGACGTGAAAGGCAAAGATGGTGTGGGCGCGACCATGGATTCAATGGACCTGGAAAAAGAAAGAGGCATAACAATCGCCTCTGCCGCTACATATTGTGAGTGGAAGGGGCATGAAATTAACATCATTGACACGCCCGGTCACGTCGATTTTACCATTGAAGTGGAAAGGTCCCTGCGCGTTCTGGACGGTGCGATCCTGGTTTTGTGTTCAGTCGGCGGTGTTCAGTCGCAGTCCATTACCGTCGATCATCAGATGAAGCGCTACAAAGTTCCCTGCATCGCGTTTATCAACAAATGTGACCGCAGCGGCGCCAATCCTTTCCGCGTGATTGAACAGTTACGTTCCAAACTGGGTCACAATGCCGTTGCCATGCAGATTCCCATCGGTCTGGAAACAGACCTGCAGGGCGTGGTTGATCTGGTGACCATGAAAGCAATGTATTTTGACGGCGATAAAGGTGAAGATATTCGCATCGAAGAAATTCCGCAACAACTCCTGACGGAAGCCAAAGCTAAAAGAGAAGAGCTCATCGAGGCTGCATCATTATTTTCCGACGAACTGACGGATGCTATTTTAGAGGAAAAAGAAATTACCTCCGAATTGCTTTACGCCGCAGTACGCAAAGGAACATTAAAAAGAGAGCTTACACCTGTTTATATGGGATCGGCTTACAAAAATAAAGCCATCCAGCCCCTGCTTGATGGTGTGACATATCTTTTACCCACACCGTCCGAAGTGGAAAACATCGCCCTTGACATGGACAATAATGAAGAACCGGTCGTATTGACCAGCGATTCGGAAAAACCGATTGTCGCGCTGGCTTTTAAACTGGAAGATGGCCAGTATGGCCAATTAACCTATATTCGTGTTTACGAAGGAACCGTGGAAAAGGGTTCCACGATCGTTAATGTGCGCAACGGAAAAAAAGTCAAAGTCGGCCGCGTCGTTCGGATGCACGCCGATCAGATGGAAGATGTTGATTATCTGCGTGCCGGATACATTGGTGCTTTATTTGGTATTGAATGTTCGTCAGGAGACACATTTGTATCACCGGGTATCAATATGACCATGACCTCCATGTATGTTCCCAAACCGGTTATCTCGCTGGCGATTGTGCCGAAGGACAACAAGGCCCAAATGGCCATGTCCAAAGCGCTGAACCGTTTTTCCAAGGAAGATCCGACATTCAAAACCTATGTTGATCATGAAACCAACGAAACCATTATTGAAGGCATGGGTGAGCTGCATCTGGATATCTACGTCGAAAGAATGAAGCGCGAATACAACGCGGAAGTCACAACAGGCAATCCCCGCGTGGCTTATCGTGAAACCATCACGCAACGGGCGGATTTCAACTATACGCATAAAAAGCAAACAGGCGGTTCCGGTCAGTTCGGACGAATTGCCGGCTACATTGAACCGGTCAGCGATGCGGAATTTGTGTTTGAAAATAAAATTTTCGGTGGTTCAATTCCCACACAATATATTCCTGCCTGTGAAAAAGGTTTCAAGCAGAGTATGGCTAAAGGACCCAAACTGGAGTTTCCGATTACCGGCGTTAAAGTCGTCATTAACGACGGCGCCTCGCATGCAGTAGATTCATCGGATATGGCTTTCCAGGCGGCTGCCCGTGGGGCTTTCAAAGAAGCTTATCTTCGTGCCAAACCGGTGATTCATGAACCGATTATGAAAGTTGTTGTCGAAAGCCCGGTTGAATTTCAGGGACCGGTCATGGGGCTCCTCAACCAGCGCCGCGGTATGATTATCGGTTCGCAGGACGAAGGTGTCATGTGTGTCATTGAGGCTCAGGTGCCGCTGGGGGAAATGTTCGGTTTCTCAACCATCCTGCGTTCCTCCACGCAGGGCAAAGCACAGTTCACCATGGAGTTTGCGCTTTATCGTCAGGTGCCGCAGTCGATTGCGGAAAAGATCGCCCTCGAAGTTGCTCAGAACAAGAAGACAGCAGCCTAAACAGGTTAAAGGCAAAAGGTTAAAGGTTCAAGGCGATTTGATGGTGGTTGGAAGATCTTTAAGACGGGAAGACAATGTTATCCATTTAACTTATGAGGATATTATTATGATCAGAAAAGAAATCATTCAGCGCAATCCGCTGCTCAATCTGGGATTTGAGAACGATTATATTTTAAAAAGCGGTGGTTTTGGAGCGGTTTTAGCCTACGCAGGCGTTGGTAAAACCGCATTGCTTGTCCAGATGGCTCTCCATGCCATGATGCACGAACAGCCCGTTTTGCACGTGAGTCTAAATGACGCCGTAAGCAAGGTCAATGTCTGGTATCGTGAATTATTCAACGATATGGCTTCTAAATATGATTCTGCCGAGGTGACGGAGTATTGGGAAAACATTCTCAATTACCGTTTCATTATGACTTTTCGGGTGGAAGGGTTCAGTGTTCCAAAACTGGAAGAACGCCTGACCGACTTGATGCAGCAGAATATTTTCAAGCCCTACGTGATCATTCTGGATGGATTGAAATTTGATGAATCAGGGCGTGGTCTTCTGGTGGAATTGAAGGAACTGGCCCAAAAATATTCCATGCGAATCTGGTTTACCATTCATACGCATCGCCACGAACCGCCCACCGAAGACGGACTGCCTCTTTCTTTTCGGCATGTGGAAGACCTGTTTGATGTTCTGGTGCAGTTAGTTGCCGAAGGACCGGAAGTTTACATTAAAGTTCTCAAGGGCCGGTCTTCCAAAGCAAAACAGGATGTCCTGCTTTTAGATCCGGCGACCATGTTGATTAAAGTGTAAAACAACATGCTTGTTTTGCCATTGACACAAACCGTCATCGAAGTTTGAACCGGGGGTTGACATGCCCTATAACCGGCTGTGTAATGAGAAAAGCCCATATCTGTTGCAACATGCCCAAAATCCGGTGGACTGGTATCCCTGGGGGGAAGAAGCCTTTGAAAAGGCTCTCAGGGAGGATAAGCCTGTCTTCCTGTCCATAGGTTATTCTACCTGCCACTGGTGTCACGTCATGGAACGTGAATCCTTTGAGAACCTGGAAATCGCCAGCCTTCTGAATGACTCGTTTGTAAATATTAAAGTTGACCGCGAGGAGCGGCCTGAGATTGACGCCGTTTACATGAAGGTTTGCCAGATCATGACGCAAAGCGGCGGCTGGCCCCTGACCATCATAATGACCCCGGATAAACAACCTTTCTTTGCCGCGACCTATATTCCCGATGTGAGTAAATATGGCCGTGTCGGCCTTCGGGAGATGATCCCCGCCGTCAAAAAACTATGGCAAGAGAGACGCGCTGATCTTCTGTCCGATGCATCGGAAATTATCAGGACATTACGTCAATCGCCGACCACCGGTTCACAGGTTCTTGGCGAAGAAACCATGCATCGGGCTTATCAGTCATTATTGAACAACTTCGACAGGACATACGGCGGATTCGGCTCCGCTCCCAAGTTTCCCTCACCTCACAATTTCTTTTTTCTGCTGCGATACTGGAACCGAACCGGGTCTGAGCAGGCTTTGCGCATCGTGGAGCACACCCTGCAGAATATGCGGCGAGGGGGGATTTATGATCAGATCGGCTTCGGTTTTCACCGCTATGCGACGGACGAACGATGGACGCTGCCTCATTTTGAAAAGATGCTCTACGATCAGGCGCTCATGGTGCTTGCTTTCATCGAAGTCTACCAGGCGACGGGGAAAAAGGAATACGAAAAAACGGCACGTGAAATTTTTACTTACGTACTGCGTGACATGACGGATGATGAGGGCGGTTTTTATTGTGCAGAAGACGCGGACAGCGAAGGTGTGGAAGGAAAATTTTATACGTGGAGCCCGGAAGAGGTCCGATGTATTCTCACAAAAGACGAAGCGGCCCTGTTTTTATCCGAATACAGGCATGAGGATGACCTTTCTGTGCAGGGAATGCAGGAATTACCGGAAGGCCAGTTCATTCCACATCTGAAAGGAATATCAGATGTCGATGAAAAGGCTATCACAGCGGACGGGTCCGGCAAAATGGAAAATATTCGCAAAAAGCTTTTTGCGTACCGGGAAAAGCGAATCCACCCGCATAAAGACGACAAGATTTTGACGGATTGGAACGGCCTGATGATTGCGTCTCTGGCCCGAGGTGCGCAGGTCTTTAATGAACCAGAATATGCAATAGCGGCTCTTCGTGCGATGGGATTTATCACAAAAACCATGCAGGACAAAGAGGGCCGGCTGCTGCACCGGTATCGTAAAGGGCAGGCGGCGGTAGCCGGGAACGTAGATGATTATTCTTTTTTGATCTGGGCGCTTCTTGAACTTTACGAAGCGACGTTTGAGGCCGGGCATTTGGTTCAAGCGCTCGAATATCAGTCTCACCTGTTTGCGCGTTTCCGGGATGAGCGTAGCGGAGGATTCTTTTTTACACCAGATGATGCGGAAACCCTCCTGATGCGCCCGAAAGAACTTTATGACGGCGCCGTCCCTTCGGGTAACTCTATTGCATACATGAACGCCCTCCGCCTGTCCAGAATAACCGGGAATAACGGTATAGGAGAAAAGGCAGAAGAAATATACAGGGCTTTTGGTACATCGGTGGAGGAGATGCCTTCCGCTTTCACCCAGTTTCTGTGCGGACTGGACTTTGTTCTCGGGCCTTCAAAAGAAGTGATTATCAGCGGAGGTATCAACAGCGAGGACACCAGGGAGATGATGGGCGCATTAAGAAAAAGTTTTGTGCCGAATAAGGTCGTGGTGTTTTTACCTGATAGCCCGTCGCGGCAGGAGATGGATGCTGTCGCGCCCTACCTGAAATCTTATTCAAGCAATCATGGTCATGCAACAGCCTATGTCTGTTCAAATTACAGCTGTTCTCTCGCAACAAATGATCCCCGGGAAATGATGGCCCTGCTGAAAGGTAATGGATGATTATTTACCGAGGCAGTCTGATTTACCTTTTCCCTGTCCTTCGGTGGTTTCTTTTTTCAGGATTCCGTCGTCAAAAGTAAGGGCATAGATAAAATCATTCTCACCGCAGTTGTAATGCCAGACTTCCACTTTGTTGCCGCATTTTTTCGATTTGATCTTTCTTCCTTTTATATCGGTTCGGATGGTTGTTTGAGGATCTTCACAGGCTTTTTCTTTTGAAGTCGGTTTGCCGCAGGTAACCAGGACCTGCATCTTTGTGTCGCCGCTGGTGACAAGGCCGTTTCCGCAGCGGAAGGCAGAAGCGTCGGTGCAGAAGAAAAATATCATGGCAACACTGATCAGAATTATTTTGTTGATGTTCAACGTTTATCCTTTCTTTCTTGAATCATTAATCAGCACAAGATATTCATACTTATAGAGATCATAGACAAACTGCTGGATGATTTCCTGCTCGTCGGTGAACGGGGTTGGCGATTGCAGGGCGGCCTTCAACCTGTCGTTGAAGTCAAGCGGAAAGAGGTCGATATATTGGCCCCGGATAACACGATAACGGAAGGAACGAGCTATTTTCTGGAGATGGGAAAATTTCATAGTGAATTCGTCGTGGCCCTTAAGGGTTATTCTTTCGGGTACACCCCGTGCTGTGAACTGATGCTGAGGAAAATGAGCATTATTCATCGACGCTTCACAGCTGTGTTCACTGAGATAAATATAGGGAATGTCTGCTCCGCATAATTTTTCCACAACCTCCATCGCTCCGATGTTGATACTTTCTTTCGGGGCAAATTCAAGATCAAATTCTTCCACATAATCGGTCATCCGCTTTATGGAGCGAATGGTTTCGGGGTCATTTTGTTTCGGCTGGCTTTCATCGAAAACGAGAGTGGGGAAATCTCCAAGAATTTCGTTCAGGATAACAAGATCAAAAGATCGAAGATCGGACAGGGATATCTTCAGAAAATCCATTTCATGGAAATTCACGGGGAATCCGTTGAGGGTTTCCTTTTGTTTTTGAAGCAGGAAAGGGGAAATATCCAGCATGGTTGTCTGTAAATGAGGGGCCAGAGAAAGAAAATCACGCATCAGGTAGCCCAGACCGCCTCCGACTTCAAGTACATTTTTCAGACGGTCAAAAGGGATGATTTTTTCCAGGGAATGGAAAAGCTGTGTTCCGAACGACTCCCTGTTTTTCAATACCCGCCGGCAGGGACTGTCTTCAGGATGAAGCGCGTTGCAGACAGTTAATTCCCACCCCAGCGTATTCAGCGCACGAATATGGTAATCATTTGTTGTATTTAGAATATAGGCCATATGCAAAAAAATCACTTTTTATAAAAATTCAGATTTTTGGTCTTTTAGTTCAGGATGGCAAAAAAATCAATCATGAATATCGATGTCTGCTTTCAATTTATCCTCGGAAAGCGCTTTTGCAGTTCCGGGATTAATTTTGTCCTGATTGTTTCGGAATCTGCAAATTTTTTCGTATAGGTGCTTGAAAATCGCAGAAGACACGTTGGTGTCTGATCGATTTCATATCGTTTGATCATTGCCGACCATTCGTTGTGGACGGGCTTCGGATCTATTGTTTTCAATGCAATGTTCTTGGATGATAAAGCGGCGGATAGAACCGTTTCCTGGTATATTCTGTTTTGCGAGGCAAGTGAAAAAAGCTCATGCCTTGCTTTTACGGCGTTTCGATGATCTTTTCCGGCCCCTGCGGCATAAAGAAAATATTTTGAGTAAAGCGCGGAATATTTATGGCCTGGATAATCCACAAAGGTAATTTTAATATCGCCTCTTTTGAGAAGTCTTTCTATTTCAGGCCCCAGGTCTTTTTCTGCAGACTGGCACGGGGGACAAAAGTAGTCCGTAAAGACGATCAGTTCCCATGAGCCTTTCCCATATGAAGGGATTACGGAATTTTCACCGGCATAAGCGGGGGTTGCAGATCCTGAAAAAAACAGACAGACAAAGATATAACCGGCAATCATCATCAACAGCATGGGTAGATGCTGATCCCTGAGGAACGGGATTCTTGCATCTCCGAAAAAATATACCATTTTCTGATACCATTTGTTTCTCATGCTGGATCTTTCATAGTTGATAATGTACATCAATAAAACTACTATGCCGAAAGACAGGCAATAAGGGCAGAAAATATTTTCCCTGAACTGAAAAGAAACCAGGAAGATTTCTACACCGATGCCCGCCGAGACAAGCATGCGGATTAAATCAGCCTGCCTGAAAAGAGCCAGGAGGATTATGCTCCCCATATAGCCCACACCGATATATTTAAGGTCAATGCCGAAAATGTCACCATGGAGGTAAGTGCAGGCTGTGTTGCACAATGCATAAAAAATCATGATGCCAATACCGATCAATGCCAGCAGAACCGTCCAGATCAGGCGGTGTTGAAAAAATAACCTGTAAAGATGCATCTTTAATATTCTTTCCCGTGGAGTGTTTTGATTTGACTATAAATATTGGGCGTTCTCATGTCAATATAATATTAAAGATATCATAACAGACTTGACAGGGATTGCATGATTATCCATAGTTGTAGAATGAGAGAGATTGAATAACATTCATTTCAACCTTCGACAGCTTGTGCGAGTTGGTTGATGGGGAGCAGAAAATATAATGTCACAATATCTTGAGAAGTTAATCGGCCTTCTGCGCAAGGACCATCCTGATCTTTCCCGCTGGACGATCATCTGCGCAAGCGACATGGCCGTTGACCCGTTGCAAAACCTGATCCACAGGGAGCTGGGCGGAATCCTTCCGAAAATAGAAGGCTTTCGTTCCTATGTTGCCGGCAGAATCGGTCGGCACATGAAACTTAAACCTGTGCCGCCTGATGAGGTTCTTTTCTATTTCATCCAGTTCATTGCACAAAGATTTCCCGACGAAGCATATCCGGCGCGTCGTGCCGCGGGCCTTCTTCCTCTTATTGCAAAACTGTCGGAATACAACATTGGAAGAGACACGATTTGGGGATCGGAACGTTTTACCGAGGTTGAGTGGGAGAGAATTGAGGAATACCTGGATATGGCCCAGGGTTTTCGCGAATGGCTCTCCAGACTGGATTTCTTTATGACGGAACTTGAAATGTCGCGTTTTGATGAAATGGTTCCATCAGAAAAGGAAATATTCGTCGGACTTCCCGAGATAACGCCGGTGACGGAACGATTTTACAGAAAGATCAGAGAAGAAAAGTTGTGGCTTGACCGTCCGCTTTACGGTCTTGGGCTGGAAGGAAAGGAAAAACTTCCTTTTGACTCCGCGAAGAATCTTGTCCTGTCTTTTGGCGGCGAGGTCGAAACTGCACAAAGTGCATGCATCGAGATGGTCAGTCTCAACGGGCTTCATGCCATCGTCGACCTGGTGACGGTGGAGGTTTCCAATTTTCTTAAAGAAAGGTCTGAAGAAGATCAGATGATGATCTATCTGCTGGATGAGTCACTGACGACGATGCTGTGGAACCGATCGCTCCGTTTGTATGGAAATGCCGTTAATCTTGCTGTATGGCTGCCGTTTTCTACAACTGCGGCAGCCAGCAGGCTTCTGAAGGAAATAGATAATGCGGGAAAGGCAGACCGGATACCCGATTTTAAGTCATTTGCAACCGCCTGCGCGATCGAATTGTCCAAAAACAGGGATCAGTATGTCCGTGAAGAGTGTGAGGCCCTTGAGACAGCCATTTCCGTTTCCACATTTCTTGACGACTGGAAGGAGAGGCTTGGGTGTCATCTGACCGATGCCGTAAAAATGTTGATAGAATCGAAAAAATTCCGCCTGACAGGGAGCCGGTCAGCGCCTGTGCAGGTTGTCGGATTCGGCCACGTATCAGGGGAGAAGTTCAGCAGGGGATTAATGCTTCCTCTGGACAGCGGAATCATGCCGAGCCAGCCCTTCGAAGGGCCTTTTATCAACCCGGTGCATGTACCATGGATGCGGAAAAGCGTATTTGAATATGAAGATCTTATTTTCAGGCAGATTTTGTCGAAGGGCTCCCGGATAAAAATTGTGGCTGTGGAAGACCCAATACGGGAAAGAACGCCGAGCTTTTACATGACTTTTCTTGCGCAGGAATTCGTCATACCGATCACGCAAACAGAATTCAGGGCATCGTTGCCGGTGGCGAAGGACAAAAAACGCCCCGTAGTATCCATCGACAATGCCTTGAGGGACAGGCTACGCAAATTCATGTATTCCTTTTCAAGTCTTTCAAAGATCCTTGCCTGTCCCTTTTTGTTTTACCAACAATATATTCTCAGGATCAGTCCTCCATCCTTTATGAATGGCGATGAGAAAATAAACATGAGGATAGGAATTTTTGTCCATCAATTTCTTCAAAAACTTTCAACCGACAGAAAGGATCTGCTTGATGATTGGGAGAAGCTTTTTGATGAACTGTGGGAAAGCGATGAAAATGCTCAGACCAGGGATATTGACGGAATCAATATTTACAGGCTTGACGCGAAGATCCATTTAAAGGAAATCTACCAGGATGAACTGGATTCGGGAGAGAGAATTATTTTTGCCGACAACGCCATATCCTGCGAGGAAATGTTCAACGGTGTGATTGAAGGGGGCTATCAGATTACCGGCAGATCTGACCGGCTGGCCCAAATATCAGGTCGTACCGATGTTATGGATTTTAAGTATTCCAAAAAGAAAAGCGATTTTAACATTTCATCAAAAACAAACGTCGTGGAGCAATTAGAAGATAAGGGCATTCTGCACCCCGCAGCCCAGTTAATGATCTATCACCACTTTATCAGAAAAGTGGATCGCGTCTTTTTTTATTTTCTGAAAGAATCATCCCAAGACCGTATTCTGGCGCTTCCGGAGGATTGGATCGCCGTGACGGATGACCTGATGCGTGCCATCCGAGACCGGCTCGATAAAATCATCAGTGGAAGCGAACTGAAACCTGATTACGACTCTCCAGAGTGTGAATACTGCCTGTTTCAGGCACTCTGCGGAAGGGATGTCTATTATAAAGCTTCCAGGAGGGATGCCTGATGCAAAGTATTCTTCTGAAAGCTTCAGCAGGTTCGGGAAAAACCACAAGGCTCACCGATGAAGTGTTTCATCGATTGTCCATCAGGGGGAAATTCATATACGCTCTGACATTCACCCGCGCCGCCACAACAGAAATGCGTTCCCGCATCATGAAAAAAATCGCATCCGAAAATGACATGCACCAGATGGAAAAGCTGAATCTCATCATGGAAGCCGGACGCGTCGGATACTCGACGCTGGATTCTTTTTTTTACAGGCTTTTTGCCACTTCCGGTTTTGCGCCCAAAATGGCTGATGAGCGGGAACAAATGGTTTTGTCCGGTGAGATAGAAAGCCTTTTTTGTGACAGTTTGATGCGTCGCGGTATGGGGGATCAACTGATCATTGCTGCTCGCATATTGAGAACGGACCCGGACAATCTCTGGAAGCCTCTTGCGGATGATCAGATTGTCGAACGCTGCCTGGGGGATACAGACAGGATTGAAGACCTTGGCGTCCTGATGAAAGAGAACGGCATCTTGAGGAATGAACTCGATGCTCTTCGTAAAAAGGCCGATGAATTGTCCTCAGTAATGACGCCCCGAGTCAACAGCTGGGTCATTGATGCCTTCCATGATTACGAAAGCTTTGTTTCCAAAACAGTTGCAAAATATACTGATCTGGGAAGTTACACAAGCCTGGGTAAGAAAATTGCATGGAAGAAAAGCCCCTATGCTGATCTTAATGAGATCTTCAAAAAATACCGCGGAACCGCCGAAAAGCTTTCTCTGAACAAGGCCCTTCTCCGGGAACTGGCCGTTGCGTGTCTTTGCGAAAACTATCTCAAGGCTGCCCAGACAGTGAAGAGGGAAAAAGGGGTGATCTTCTTTTCCGATGTGCGGAAAACTCTGCTGGCGCTTGATGAAGACGCATCCGTGGAAAGGCCAAAACTGATGAGCCACTACTTTTCTCTTGGTCTTGACAGAACGGAGCATCTACTGATTGATGAATTCCAGGACACCTCGGAAGGGGATATCCAAATCCTGTTTCCCCTGATTGAAGAGATCCTGTCCGGTCCCGGCGAGCGCGGGGAAAGATCATTCTTTGCCGTGGGTGACTGGAAACAGATGATCTACGGATGGCGGGGTGCAAACCGCAAAGCCCTGGAAGAGGCACTTTCAACGTATATCAAAGACAATGTCATCCAGGAAAATTCTCTGGAATACAATTACAGAAGCACCCCCCTTCTGATATCGTTCTTCAATAAACTTGTGGAAAATCTCTTTGATGGAAAAGAGAAAACAGAAACGCAGAAACCACCGGATGAGCCCAGCATCTTTGAAGGTACAACAGAGGTGGGTCTTGTTCATCTTGAAAAAGACGGAAATTCGGAAGCTCCCTTTTATCCAGCGATCGTAGAGGTCCTGAAACAGAAAAAGTCGGAGTACGGCTGTCAGTGGGGAGATATGGCTGTCCTTGCAGCTACCAACAATTATGTCCAGAAAATCACCTCTGAACTTGTTGGGGAAGGTATCGGCGTGTCAGAGGTCAAGGGCAGGCAGCTACTTTCAACAGAAGAAGGCGTTGCGGTCATGCTTTTTATAACAAGCGTTCTTTCTAGAGAAGGCGACAATCTATTTTCAAAAACAGTGGCAGAGTCGCTTTTATGGAATGAGATTTTGGGGAATGTGGAGAGCCTTCGGGACGAATTTGCCGGAAAATTCCCTAAACCGTTCGGGATCATGGCTGTCAGCTGCGCTATCGAGCTTTTGCGCGGGAAACTCCCGGCAACCATCCTTGACATATGGCAGGATGAGGCACAATCGTTCTTTCGGGAAGGCGGATCTGATGCAGATGCATTTCTTTTACGAATGTTCAATATACGGTTTCATGTGAAGGTGCCCGAGGCTGAGAAAAGGGACAACATAAAAGTTGATACCATCCACGGGACAAAGGGGCTTCAATTCAAGCATGTTTTTATCTTCTGGAACGAGGATGAAAAGGAACCTGCAATTTATCTGCCTTCCGAGAAATGTCATGTTCAATTTACAGGGAAAGAGTTTGATTTCTGGGCTGCAGGCAGATCGGTCATTGCAGGGGAAATCATTCAAAATCGTAAAATAAATCTGGAGCGGATCCGGCGCGAGAAAGCAAATGTTTTCTATGTCGCCGCGACAAGGGCGAAGCAGACGCTGACGATTTTTCTGCCGACAAAGAAAGAAGGGACCTGTAAGGATGTACATCAGGCAGTGCTCAATACGTTTTCTCAATTTGCCCCTGAAGGTGTTAAAAAGGAGATTTGCCGACCTTCCGGTTCTTCAAAAGATGTTGAAGATGTAACCATATTGAATGTGCCGGACAAACCTGGTGGAGAACCTGACCTGTATGGCGAAATTGATCCGACGCTGATATCAGCGTCCATCAAGGCGGGTATTATGCGTGGAGAAAGACTGCACCGCTGGCTTGCAAAGGTTGTGCAAAAATGTGATCTGCCTCCCGCCGGAGAGCTGAACGATGAGGAATATGAAGCTGCGCTCCGATTTGTCGAAAGAAAGGATGTTGCGGGTGTGATGTTCAGACCGGGAAAACTCTATATCGAGCAGCAGATATCGGATAAGAATAATTTTGGTATCGTGGACAGAATGACAGTGTCCGATGATCTTATCACCATCATTGATTATAAATCAGGATCCATGAGGGGCCTCAAG
>JBDKUG010000308.1:0-3405 GCA_039679815.1 Smithella sp. | reverse complement strand
TGGCGCAAAGCGCAGGATCATTGTCTCCTTCAACGAATCTACTTTCCGGCGTCAATTACACCGCATGGAGCAGAACCTGGAAAAAGCCAGGGAAGAGTTGTCTTCCTTTAAGCGCAAAGCCAGGGGTGCCGATGGCCGTTCCACAATGGATTCAATTAAACGGCAGGCTTTGGAGATCACAGACCGGTATCATGTAACGGGGCTTCTCGATATCGATATTGAGGAAGAAGAAAACCGTTTCAAAGTCAGCGCACGCAAGAACTTTCCGGCCATCGAGGAGGCTAAAACGAGGTTCGGTAAGCAGATTCTTTTTACAGACCGTGAATCCCTTCATCCCGGTGAGGTGATCGACATTTATCTTGATCGATATATTGTTGAAGATGCCTTCCGGATTACGAAATCCGACCGATGGGTTAAAATGGACCCTATCTTTCACTGGACGGATTCCAAGATTCGCGTGCATGCGTTGACTTGCATGATTGCGCTTCTTCTGGTGCGTATTGCGCACAAACGAGCCCGTGCCAACGGTTTTACGCACGGCGCGGAGCGGATGCTGGAATTACTCTCATCCGTCAATACGGCCATCCTTCTTTATCCAAAATCAACCAAGGCCGTTCGTGTCCGGTGTTCCATATCAAAGGAGCAGGAGGTCTTACTGACTGCTCTCCAATGCCAAATCCCCTGTAGTATGTAATCGCGTTTTTATCGATTTATTGTCTTTTATTACATAATGTTACGTCTGTCGCTTACGCGTATTGGCGAAAGTCCTGTATTTACATACTTGTAGAAATATCATAATTCTCAATTAATTTTGTCAATCGCCATCTGAACCTGCCTATAGAAAGCAAGACGCTTTCTGCCCTGGTCTCCGCCCTGAAGATCAGTGGCGTGCGGCCAGTTGCTGTTTGAAGCGATGATCAGTTTTCGCCTGGGGTCGATGAAGATACCCTGACCGAAAATCCCTCTTGCCGCAAAGCTGCCATCGTTCAGAACCCACCACTGATAGCCATAGCCATATTCCGCCTGTTCGGTATCGGCGTGCTTCATCGTTGCCGCGGTAATCCAACCGTCGGGTAACACCGACTTGCCGTTTGCCATACCGCCGCCAAGGATAAACAGACCAACGCGGGCAAAGTCCCGGGTTGATGCCTGTATGCAGCAGCCGCTGATTTCATGGCCGGTGGATCCCAATAACCAGCTCGCATCCTGCTCCATGCCAAAGGGCTTCCAGATCTTCTCCGACAGATAGTCGGACAACGTCTTCCTGGTCGCCGAACTAACCAGCACGCCAACCAAATTGGTCTCGCCGGTTTTGTAAACCCATTTCGCACCCGGAGGCGCTTCACGCTTTAATTTACGCATATAGCTGACAGTTGTATCGACGCCCGGTTCGGCCTTGTGCACATCAAACAAGGCGACATCCGATTTGGGGTCAGCATAATCCTCAGTCCACTTCACGCCTGATGTCATCGTCAGCAACTGCCTGATCGTAACGTCATCATAGGCAGAACCTTTGATGTCGGGAATGTAGTCAGATACCTTGTCGTCGATGCTCTTGATATAGCCGTCCTTGATTGCCGCACCAACCAATGTCGAGGTGACTGATTTGGCAACCGAAAAACTGGTCCATCGTTTATCGCCACTGAAATCCAGCCCATATTTTTCGAGACGGATTTTGCCGTCCTGAATGATCAACAATCCGGCGGTCCGTTGGTCCTTCATATAAGCATCAACATCAACGCTAACATCAAGCGGCTGTCCCTTCGGCAGGGGATAGACATTTTTACCAGCAGAAATGATCCGGGATTTGGCAACGAGAGATACCCTGTCCATTGCGCGAAAAGCAGCATCACGCTGCTGGATGGACCAGAAAAGGACGTTCCTGTCGGGCGGCACATGTAAAATCAGCTGGCGCATGTCCTTGTCAATCGCAACCCAGAAAATGCCGACCGCCGCTGCCAGTGCCAATACAAACCCTATCATCCATTTAGACATAACGTTCCTCCTGCAGTTTCTTTTTTAGCTTTTCACCAGCGCCCCTTTCCCTTAATAATAAATATTTCTAATAGGTTACGAGCGAAAGAATGTTAACCGATTGATTTTGTTATCACATAATGTCCATCGACTAAAGCTTGATTTTTTTAAAATCAGTATTATAATTAAATAAGAATGGAAAAGAAAATCGGCGGGCAGAGAAAGGCTGATGCCCGGGAGTTTTTTTATAGGAACGAAGCAGACGAACTGTGGGCATTGCAACGAAAGGAGTATAAAATGAAAGGATACAAGAGCTTAACAATTTTTTGCGCCGTCCTCCTGTTTGGCGCTATCCTGATCTCCCCGGCCTTTGCGGATATGGATAAGGTCGCCGATAAGGAACTGGGACAAACGCAAGCTTATGTAAAAGGGTCGCCTAGCAAAGACACAACCAACGAAACGGTAAAAGATGCATTCAAGGTGGAAAAAGAGATAGCCCGTGATAGCCATGACAAAGGAGAGCTCACTCCTCCCCCCGCAGAAAGCAAAAAAGATACGGTTAATTATCAATCGTTTAGTCGGCGCCTGGCGGAAGCTATCGAAAGTGGAAAGAGTCCACGTTAAGATACGTCATCCGGTTGTCGAATCTCCGGGGAAACCTCAAGAGTAAAAAAAGGAGCCGAACAGGTCCAAAGACCGTTCGGCTCTTCAATCAGTAATTATCCTTCTGTTATTTTTCTATTGCCAAAAACCCTTTCTCATGGAAGTCCCTGCCCACGACCTTCTTGGAAATACCTTTCTGATCCAGGTATGCGGTAATGCCTCCCATGAAGAACGGCCATCCCGCTCCCATGATAACGCCGGTATCCACATCTTTCGGGCTCGCCACGACACCCTCTTTAAGGATAAAATCGATCTCCTTTGCAACACGATTCAAGACACGCTCTCTGATCTCGTCGTCGGTGAACTTCTTGTTACCCTGCGGCCAGCCCGCTGCGATTTCGGGATCAACGTCGATACCCTTATCGGTGAAGGTCAGAATGGACTTCTTGCCCTTCGCCACCAGGTTTTTGAGTCCTGTGCTTACCGGGAAACGATCAGGCCAAGCCTTGTTCAGGGTCTCCTGCACGTGAAGAGCAATTGCAGGTCCCACCAGCGCGGCAAGGGTGAACGGCGACATGGGGTAACCCAGCTCGACAACAGCGTTATCCACCTGCATAAAAGGCGCCCCTTCATCGATGCACTGAAAGATGCCATCCATCCATGCCAGCAGAATCCTGTTGACGAGGAAAGCGGGCGCGTTCTTCACAAGAACAGGTGTCTTCTTGATTTTCTTGGCAATGTCGAATGCCGTTGCCAGAACGACATCGCTGGTCTTGTCTGTTTTGATAATCTCGACAAGCGGTAGCACGGCAATGGGATTAAAGAAAT
>JBDKUG010000318.1:0-8755 GCA_039679815.1 Smithella sp. | reverse complement strand
TGTTTTCCATGCTGCTCTTCCGTTAAAGGCTTTTTACCTTTTCGTTGAAAACGTTCTCCAGCTCGGCCAGCGCTACTTTCAGATCGGACTCTTCGATGGTCGGGCCGCACCAGAAACGGTAACCGGCGGGCGCGTCCTGGTAAGAGTTGATATCATGAGCAATATTCTTTTTGCTCAGGTCGGAGGCGATGCTCTTGAGGAATTTGCTTTTCGCATCCGCATCGAGTGCCGCAACTTTCGGATGCGTCACAGACAGGCAGACGGATGTGTTGGAGCGCACCTTGGGGTCATAGGCCAGGAATTCGATCCAGTCGGTTTTGGCAACCCAGTCTTCCACCACTTTCAGATTGGCTTTGCTCTTCTTGACCAATCCATCGATGCCGAATTTGCCCGCCCAATCGAGGGCGTCAATGTAATCTTCAACGCACAGCATGGAGGGAGTGTTAATGACATCGCCTTCAAAAATGGCCTTATTGATCTTGTCGCCTTTTTTCAGTCGGAAAATTTTCGGCATGGGCCAGGGCGGTGTATAGGATTCCAGACGGGCGACTGCTTTGGGGCTCAAAATCATCATGCCGTGCGCGGCTTCGCCGCCGAGGCATTTCTGCCAGGAGAAAGTCAGGACATCGATTTTGCTCCAGTCGATCTCATTGGCAAAGGCATAGCTGGTGGCATCGCACAGTGACAGGCCTTCACGGTCGGCGGGAATCCAGTCCCAGTTGGGAATGCGTACGCCGCTGGTGGTGCCGTTGGATACGAAGACTACATCGCCTTTCCAGTCCACTTTGGCCAGATCGGGAATCTTGCCGTAATCGGCTTTGATGATAGTGGGATTGAGTTTCAGCTGTTTGTTGATGTCTGTTGCCCAGCCTTCGGAGAAGCTCTCCCAGACCAGCACGGTCACGGGCTTGGGACCTAAAAGTGACCACATGGCGCATTCGAAAGCACCCGTATCGGAAGCCGGCAGAATGCCCACAAGGTAATCTGACGGAATGTTTAAGATTTTTCTTGTATCGTTCATTGCTTTGACGATTCTTTCTTTTCCCAGTGCGGAACGGTGTGAGCGGCCGACCGGCGCGCTCTTCAGCGCGTCGATGCTCCACGCTGGCCTCTTGCTGCAGGGGCCGGAACTGAAATTGGGGTTCAACATAAATATCCATCCTTAAAATAAATTTTCTTAATCAGCCTTTTTCATACCAGTATTGATTTCTTTTCTCAAGAAATTTAAACGGTAATAACTGTCAAATGACTGACGCTCGAGAAATCTATTCAAACACTCAAGGTAATTGCAA
Organism: Smithella sp.; assembly: GCA_039679815.1. Taxonomy (GTDB): domain Bacteria; phylum Desulfobacterota; class Syntrophia; order Syntrophales; family Smithellaceae; genus UBA8904. The sequence continues at coordinate 7,463 of JBDKUG010000318.1, read as the reverse complement.
AGTTGATGATCTGTTGCTGAAAAAGGGGATATATGGCGAGCCTGACTTTACTGCCGACAAAGAAATTTATCAGGGGTCAGCTGTTAAAATAGTTGTTTTTCAGTCCGATCGATGTCGCGCTTAGAGCCCGAATCTTCAAACGGGGGTCAGACACATTCCGCTTATAATTTTTCTTTAGCGACCGTTGCGTTCTGTAACAGACTGTGAAGGAAAGAAAGGCGGGGACAAAAACGCCAATGTGCCGTCCGTCTTTTTGCCCCGCCGATTTTATGCAGGCTGCAGACCGACCATTTCATGAATCCGGCCGATTTTCCAAGCATGCCTGCCAGGCTGTCCATGGCATTGCCGCCACCCAGCGAATTCTTTATCCTCTCGCCCGAAGATGGAGACATTCCCGTTTGCACCATTGCGCCCAGAAGTTCACCGATGTTCATGGCTTCATCCTCCTGTTTTTAATGCCTTCGTTTGTTTATGGAATATAATCAATATTTATTTAATGCAGACGCGGCGAACTTGCTTAAAATCGGTCAGCCCCTGGATCGATTTCAGGATACCGTCCTGGAGCAGAGTTGTCATTCCTTCAGACATCGCTGTGTTGCGCATAACTTCCACCGTTTCATGTTTTTGCACGTGTCTCTTGATTTCATCTGTGGCCACCAGAAGTTCGTGAATACCCATCCTGCCCTTGTACCCGGTTTTATCGCAGGTATCACAGCCTTTTGGACGATAGAGTTTAAAACTGTTGTTATAAGGGATTTTCAGTTTGGCGAATGCTTCAGCGCCGTAACTTTGAGCGATCTCGTCATATTCGTCTTTGTCGGGGTGGTACTGCTCTTTGCATTTTTTGCACAGCGTGCGGACAAGTCGCTGGGCAAGGATGCCCAGCAGGGCGTCGGCGAAGTTGAGGGGATCAATGCCCATATCGAGCAGACGAACGATCGTTTCCGGAGCGCTGTTGGTGTGAAGGGTACTGAACACCAGATGACCGGTCAGGGACGCTTCAACGCCGGTTTTTGCCGTTTCGTAATCGCGCATTTCGCCAACCATGATGATGTCGGGGTCCGCACGTAAAAATGACCGCATGGCCGCCGCGAAATCAAAACCAATCTTCGGCTGCACCTGGACCTGGCGCAAGCCGTATTGAGTGATTTCCACAGGGTCTTCAGCCGTCCAGATTTTTCTGTCGGGCTTGTTGATGTTGTGGAGTGCCGCGTGCAGCGTGGTTGTTTTACCGGAGCCGGTTGGCCCGACAACTAAAATCATTCCATAGGGCTTGTTGATGATTTTGAGCAGTTCACTGTAATTATGTTTTGTCAATCCCATCTCTTCAAGGGGCATGGTTTCACCCTTGGCCAGAAGACGCATGACGACATCTTCCACGCCTCCCTGTGTGGGAATGGTGGCTACACGCAGTTCCAGTTCTTCGCCGGAAGAACGGCGGAATTTTATTTTACCGTCCTGGGGCAATCGTTTAACGGTGATATCCAGGTTGGACATGATCTTGATGCGCGAGATCATCGCTAAGCGGTAACTGTATGGAACTGTCTGATAAATGGCACAGTCACCGTCAACACGGAAACGGATTTCCACATTTTTCTTGCCTACGTTCGGTTCAATATGAATATCGGATGCCCGGCGAGCACAGGCGTCATTAATAACTTTATTTACCAGCTGCATGATCACGCTGTCGGATTCCGTGATCATTTCACCGCCGTCTTCGTCATCATCCAGGCTTCTATCCTCGTCATCGAGCCTGCCCAGAAGTTCTGTAAAAGAATGTTCGGTCTCTGAAGAGCCGAAAAAAAGGTTGATGAATTTTAAGATATCTTCAGGCAGGGCGACGTCGTACTTTACTTTTTTTGTTTTCAGAAGGTTTTCGATGGCGTCTCTCTTCAGGATGTTGTTGGGATCATCAACTATTACGTGAATCCATCCGTCAATCGTTTCCAGCGGCACCCACAATTCACGGCGAAGATAATCTTTTTTCAGGTTTTTCAACAAATCGCCGGGAATCACGATTTTATCATTGTAATCAATAAAACGGCAGCGGTAAAAATCTTCAAAAGAGTGTCCGATGTCATCCTTGGAAATTCTGTGATTATTCATCAGATAATATTCAATGGATTCTTTTTTCTCGCGGGCTCCCGCCCAGGCGGCTTCCATCTCTTCATCCGACAGCAAACCGCGGGTGATAAGAAAATCGAAACGGGTTTTACGGCGGCGTGCGAAACGGCGCTGATTGTAGAAGGCGACGCCCAGAACCTCGGCAATTTCAACCGCAAGACCGACTTCGTCTTCGGCAAATTTGCCCTCACCGTATTTTCTGTTGAGGACCTGGATAACTCCCATGAGCTGGTCCTCGTAGAATATGGGAACGGCCAGGATCTGTTTGGTTCGAAACCCGGATTTTTTATCCCAGCTTCCATCGAAAGTCAGTTCAAAGTCCATCGCTTTGAGTTCGGCCTGATTATAGGCATCGCTGATATTGACAAGATTAAACGTGTTGGCCACATAACCCGCGATGCTCTGACTGTTAATAGGCACGCGGATTTCCTTGAGCTGGGAACCGGCCATAAACATGGAGTAGATTTCATTGTGGAGCTGATCCACGATATAAATCGTAATCGACTGGGCGTTAAACAGATTCAGGATGCCGTCTTTCAGATCTATCAGGATTTGCGGTATGTTTTGTGCTGCATGGATGCGGTTGCTGATTTCCTGCAGACTTTTTCGTATCCGCAGTTTTTCATCAACGAAGACAGTTGCATCGGGTTCAGGCTGAAAGCTCATCGAAAAACTTCTCCATATCTGCTTTTGTATAGCGAAGCAGATTTATTATTTTAGCAAGCACAGGGATGAATGTCAATGAAACTGATTGTCAGGAACAGGTTTCTTAAAAAAGAGGAATTACATATCCCGCGCCTCCTTCGATCAACCGGCGGTCACAATTTTTGAAAAATCGGCGATTTTGTGAAACAGAGCGGAGATCTCTGCCAGAAGGGACAAACGATTGAAACGGATCTTTTCATCTTTGTCCATAACCATGACATGATCAAAAAAAGTATCCACGGGGGGACGCAAAGCAGCAAGTTTGTTCAGTGCGGCATGAAAGTCTTTTTCGGCAACGCCTTTTTCCACACGCGTTTTAATGCTGTCAAATGATGAAAACAGTTTAATTTCAGCTTCATGAACAAGAAGATTGACGTCTACCTGGCCATCGCGGAAATCTTTTAAAATGTTATCCACCCTTTTAAAAGCAACGGAAATGGGCTCAAATTCCGGATTTTGCCGGAAGGACTGCAGAGCTTTAATTTTTTCGATAAGCTGGACAAAATCATCGATGTCCGTTGAAAGAACCGCGTCCACCGTGTCATACGCATAGCCCTGGCTAATCAACTGATTCTGCAGGCGTCCTTTAAAAAACTCCAGAACATCTTTCTTGATTTCTTCGGCAGGTTTTTTCAGGACATCTTTGAGCGACGCCAGAGTTTCATCGATCAGAAAATGCAGGCTCAAAGCATAACCTTTTGATAATACGATGTTAATTACGCCAAGGGCCTGGCGGCGCAGCGCGTAGGGATCCGCGGTGCCCGTGGGCGGTATCCCCACGGCGAAGAACCCGACGATCGTGTCAATTTTATCGGCAATGCCGACGATTGCCCCTTCATCGGTTTGAGGCAGGTCTCCGCCGGCAACAACGGGCAGGTAGTGTTCATAGATGGCGCTGGCAATCTCCGGTTTTTCGCCCGCTAAAAGTGCGTATTCACGGCCCATGATGCCCTGAAGTTCCGAGAACTCGCCCACCATGAGCGATTCCAGATCGGCTTTGGCCAGAAGCGCTGCGCGGTCCACATTTTTCTTTACGGAAGGTTTGACTTTTGATGCGATCTTGACAGCGAGTTTCCGGAAACGCATAACCTTTTTATGGGATGTTCCAAGCAACGTATGAAAGACCACTTTTTTCAGAGATTCCACACGATTTTCCAGGGGGACTTTTTTGTCTTCCTCAAAGAAAAATGATGCGTCGGCAAGGCGCGCCCGCAGCACTCTTTCGTTGCCTCTGGCCACGACGTCAATGTCGCGGGGCCGGGTATTGCTTACGGCGATGAAGTAAGGCAGAAGCTTTCCTTCGTTATTAACGACGGGGAAATATTTCTGGTGGGAGATCATGGTGGTTGTCAAAACATCCTTGGGAATTTCCAAATAGGCTTCATCAAAACCACCCCGCACAATCACCGGATACTCCACAATGAAGCTGATCGTCTCCAGCAGGTCGTCGGTATAAAACAGTTCCCCGCCGACTTCAGCCGCCGCTTTCCGGGCTTCCTCCAGGATCAATTTTTTCCGTTCCCCGGGATCAGCAATGACGAAATTCTCTCTGGTTTTGCACAGGTAATCTTCAAACCCCGTAACCGTAAACGGGTTCGGGCTCATGAAGCGATGTCCATAGGATGTGTTGCCGCTTTCGATGTCTTCAATCTTTACTGGAATTACATCTCCGCCGTATAACGCCAGAATCCAGTGAACCGGACGCGCAAAACGCAAATCATAGTTTGCCCAGCGCATGGATTTCCGGAAAGGGATGGCAAGCATGAACTCCTTGAGGATTCCGGGGAGCAGTTCGGGTGTTTGCTGTCCGGGAATAGTTTTACGGGCACCGAGATATTCGCCTTTTTCAGTAGTGATGGTTTCCAACCGGGAGACCTCCATTCCCTGTCCCCTGGCAAACCCCAGGGCGGCTTTTGTCGGCTGGCCGTTTTCATCAAAGGCGGCCTTTTTGGCGGGCCCCAGCTTTTCGAGAGTCTGGTCATCCTGCTTTGCGGCAAGATCCGCTATGTGGAGGACAAGACGGCGCGGTGTAGCCAGACATTGTATGCCGTCAAAGGCGATTCGTTTTTCCGTCAGGGACTTGCGTATGATCTCTTCCATGTCAATCACGGCTTTGGACAAAAAACCCGCAGGAATTTCTTCAGTGCCGATTTCAAAAAGCAGTTCGTTGCTCATTTTATCTCCAGGTCGTCTAGTTATTTTTTAAAAGGGGATATCCCATTTCTTCGCGCTGCTTTAAATAAAGCTCGGCGGCCAGCCGCGCCAGATTGCGCACCCGCCCGATATAGCTTGTTCGCTCGGCCACGCTGATCGCGCCGCGCGCATTGAGCAGATTGAAGGTATGGGAGCATTTCAGGCAGTAGTCATAGGCGGGCAGGGCCAGATTTTTCTCGGCAATGCGTATGGCTTCTTCTTCGTATGTGTCAAAGAGTTTGCGCAGCATCGGGATGTCCGCCACTTCGAAGTTGTAGGTGGAAAATTCCACTTCGCTTTTATGATGCACGTCGCCGTATTTGACGTTGTCTGTCCACTGCAGATCATAGACGTTGTTGATGCCCTGGATGTACATGGCGATGCGTTCCGTGCCGTAAGTCAATTCAGCGCATACAGGGCTGCAATCGAAACCGCCGACCTGCTGGAAATAGGTAAATTGAGAGATTTCCATGCCGTCGAGCCACACTTCCCAGCCCAGGCCCCAGGCGCCCAGTGTCGGAGATTCCCAGTCGTCCTCAACAAAACGAATGTCGTGTTCGAGCGGATCAATGCCGAAACTCTTGAGTGAGTTAAGGTAGAGTTCCTGGATATTGACGGGCGAAGGTTTCATGATCACCTGGTACTGATAATAATGCTGAAGGCGATTGGGGTTTTCGCCGTAACGACCGTCGGTGGGACGTCTCGATGGTTGAACATAAGCCACGTTCCACGGTTCCGGTCCCAGCGCGCGCAGGCAGGTGGCGGGGTGGAAAGTTCCCGCTCCGACTTCCATGTCGTAAGGCTGCTGGATAACACAGCCCTGAGAGTGCCAGTATTGTTCGAGAGCAAAAATCAATTCCTGAAAAGTCACAGGGTCCTCCTTAAAAGGTTGCCTAAAATGAAGTGCCGGTCCTTCTGTTGAAACCGCACATGCAATTTACAAGCGGCTAACTATCATGAATGGCCGGAGGGGTCAATGTTAAAGGATGAAGGAAAGAACCATTGAAAGGGGTCTGAAACCGGTTGAACGATTACTGCTGCCTGACTGAAACATGAATTGTTTCTGCAGTTTTTTATTGACAGGACAGGTCAACTTTTCTATGAATGATTCATTCGATAAATTCATCATATTCCAGTGAGCTTTTTGGGAGCGTCATTAAAAAAATATGCTGAACTTCACATTTCATAATCCCACAAAAACCTATACCATGCCTGCCCGGCAGATTGGCAACGGTGTGGTGGACACGTTTGCCCATGTTCTTGAGCAGTATATGACTTATCCGGTCGGAGGCAACGTCCAGGACCGGCTGGCTGAAGGGCTGCTCCACGTTCTGATTGAAGAAGGACCGAACGCGCTGACCGATCCTGAAAATTACGATGTTCGCTCCAACCTCATGCGGGTGGTGACGCTCGGGCTGAATGGACTCATCGGTGCGGGCGTTCCACAGGACTGGGCTGCGCATCGTTTCGGGTATGAATTGACTGCCTTGTACGGATTGGATCATGCCTGCACACTGGCTATTTTAGTGCCGGCCATGCTTCAGCTTCGCGCACAGGGCAAACGGCAAAAACTGCTGCAGTATGCCGGGCGCATCTGGGGCATTGCTTCAGGCACTGAAGAGGAACGAATTGAAGGTGCAATTAACAAGACAAAGATGTTTTTTGAATCCATGGGGCTGCCGACCCGTTTCAGCGGCTGTGATATGACGAATGTCGATATTGACCGGATCATCAGCATGCTTGAAGAGCACGGGATGGTCAACCTTGGGGAAAACAATGACGTCACTCTGGAGATGATGCGGAAAATCCTTGAACTCTGTTTATAGATCAAGCGAGTGATCTGATCGCCCAGCAGAAAGATTTTTTATGCATAATATTCTGCCAGAAATCGGTTTAATCCTTTTGCTTTTAGAAACAGAAGAGATTACAAAGGAGGGCAGTGACCATCATCCCATTGTACTGCTCGGTTATCATCGAGGTGCCCGGGCGCTGATTGAAAAAATGGAAGAGACGGCACCGGATCTTTTAAAGAAAATCATGGTGATTGATTTTAATCTGGAAGTCCTCAAGGAACTGGGCGACCGGAATGTGAAAGGGGTTTTCGGTGATATCAGCAGTATGGATACACTGGAGCATGCCCATGTTGCCAAAGCAGAGATCATTTTCTCAACAATTCCCGATATGCTGCTTAAAAAAACCTGCAATTTGTCGCTGGTAAAAACATGCCGGACTTTAGCCCCCAATGCGATGATTGTGGCCACTGCTGATTCAACTCAGCAGATGGAAGAATTGAAAAAAAACGGTGCCGATGACGTTTTGCTGCCGTATTCATTGATTGGTGAAAACCTGGCATGGATAATTTTTGACATATATGGTATTAATAATGGAAGAAAGAATCAATAATATTGAAATCAGTTGTCGGGCTGTGTCGATTAAGCATG
>JBDKUG010000396.1:0-4843 GCA_039679815.1 Smithella sp. | reverse complement strand
ATCAGCCGGACTTCGATGAAGGATATTTCGACCGCGGCCATGAACCGATCTTAAGTACTTCCAGTGCCCGGTTTATCACCTTTACTGTCATCGAGAATATCTGCCGTAAAGAAATCAGACGCCTGCTGCAGAAATGAATAAAATTATCCAAATTATAATTTTTTGATCGGGCCACATAAGAAAGCGGGATAAGCTTTCGGGTTGTAATTCAAGCAGGGCTTTTGTATTTAAAATAATTAAGCATCAAGCATCCTGTTCCCCGATTTCTCTGTCAGGGAACGGATGAGTGCAACGCCGTTGTCATGAAAAACGTTATCGTAAAAATCCTGAGAGAGGTCCATTTTCAGAAGATTTTCAATCTCCGCCTCCCGCGGCGTTATCAGATTGGGATAATCCGATCCGTATAAAATTCTTGATTTATATTTTTCAAGGTAATCCGGGCCAAGTTTATATCCCTCGTAGGGCGGCGGCAGGAAACAAAAGGCGGTGTCCAGGTACAATCCCGGATACCGGTCTAAAAGTCCCATAAAACCGGTATATTCATGCGCTCCCATATGGGCAACGGTGGCGGGAAGCCCGGGGACTTTATCGAGTAGTGTCATGAACGGTTCAAGGCCGACATATTTATTCCCCACGGGTCCTGTTCCTGTGTGAAACAAAATGTGTTTATTTTTTTTGATGACCATTTCGTATAAAGGGAAGAGCCGCGCGTCGAACGGATAAAAATTCTGCACAAGGAGCTGGAGTTTAAACCCGAGTATCTTCGGATTTTCGAGAAGCCGTTCAGCCATTTCAAGTGCATTAGCATCGTCAGGGTGATACGCTGCAAAGCAGTAAAGACCGTCATATTCCTGAAGGATATTTATGTTCCACTGGTTCAGTCCTTCGGCGATACCGGCACGGTGGGCATAGTTGGAATAAACAATTATGTCTACGCCTCCCTGCTTTAGACGTGCGATACACTCCTTATAATAATATCGATGAATTATGTTCCAGTTATAATTTTTGACAAAGGAATCCCAGATGGCGTCAAAAAGCTTATCCGGGAATAAATGTACATGGAAATCGATTATTTTTTTGGGAATCCCTACCATAACCAACGCTGCCTTGCGCATCTATTTAGTATGGATTTAATTTTTATATTACCATGCGTGTTCTGTCAATTAATTCAAATGGGCAGTACTCGGTATTGGTGGTGTGCTTCACTAAAAAAATATGGAACCTATTTGGGCTGTCGCTCCGACGATTTGTTTTTCTTTGGTATGCCCTGATTGTGTTTCGTTAATTCGTATTTTGAAATACGTCCCCAACTTCCCCGGCAGAAAAAGCATCAGCCCCGGAAACGGCGAACTAGTGCTCATTAGTTCCGGTTAGATCGTCTTTCTTATTCCCAGCATTACATAGAGCGGGCAGTGTCCTGATATCACGCTTGAAAGAAGCATGCCGGCAAGGACGGCGAGGACGAGACCCACAATGCCCGTAATCCAGCCCACAATATTGGCGGCGATAAAAAGAATGGCCACCACAAGCCTGACGATCCTGTCAATGGTACCCACGTTTTGTCCCATTAATGGCATCCTCCTCGGTTCTCTATTTCTGAAGTACGTTATATATCTATATTCATGTGAATACACCGCACATTAATTTATAAAGTATACAGCTCGCGTATATCTGTTTGGGGATAAGAAAGCTTGCCGCTTTTATCAATTACCTGACTGCGGTATTTTTTGACGGATATGACTTCCAGGGTTTCAATATGCTGGATACTTTTCAACGTCTTGGTTTTGCCAAGCAGTTTTTTGTAGCTGTCATAGGATTCCGTAATGACTTCCACGATAAAGGAATTCGCCCCCTGAGTGTGAAGGACAGAATGCACGATGCGCATTTTTCGCAACAATTCGATCAGCTTTTCATCATGGTGGGGATTATCGATGAGCATAAAAAAATGAAAATGGTCCGACAGGTCTCTGTAATCCTTTAAATCGAAATCCGCTTTCTGCTTGAAAACTTCAATTACTTTTTGCGTCTGAATAGACGTAACGGCTGGAATCCCCGCTGAAAGCTTGAGCGCCTTGATCTGATTGATCCAGTCGCTAAACTGTGTTTTATCGTCTAAATTGGAATAAACGATATAACTGTGGCGACCCATGACGTGAAAAATGGAAATGACATGGGCATTTCCCTTAAGAAAATTTACCAGCACATTTTCGTCACCCCAGTTTTGCATGAAAACCAGCGCGTGCAGTATGTTGCTTTTTGACATGACCCCTCCTGCTGTTTTGATCCGTTGTTAATCCCGCTGTCGCGGGACGAGCGTTAATTCTTCGTAGCTTGCTGCGATATAATAACCTTCATTTCATACCTCGACAGCTTGCTGCGAGGTGGTTGATTGAATTGAAAAAAATAGAACAGATGCCACTTTCTCAGGAATAGTATATGAAAAGAGGTTCTCAAGTGTCAAGAGGCATTTCACATACTTTTTGAGCACCATACAAAAGCAAAAAAAGGGCGGCATCCTTCCGAATGCCGCCCCCCATCACAACCTATAGCCTGACAGTCTAAAAGCCTGCAAAGCTTCTATTTTCTCAACTCCTTCATGGTCTTGTAGCGTTTCGGATCAACCCATTTAGCCACTGCTTTTTCATTTTCCGGGCAGGACTCGTGCAGGAAAGCAACCTTTCCGTCTTCCTGGAACTGGACAATCAGCTGATAATAGTAGCCGGGATACGTTTTGTAAGGATTGTTCGGATCGACTCTCATCCGGGAATGATAAAAAGGTTTCACTTTCTTGGTTTCGTATTTCATTTTGCCCAGAGAATAAACTGTTTCCACATCTTCCATCGCTTTGATCAATTTTTTAATGTCACCGGTTCCCTTAGCCCTTTCAATGGCTGCCTTGAAATGGTAAATGTCGGCATAGGCAATGTGCACATGAATCTGCATGGGGATCTTACGCTCATGAGCTTTTTTCACCAGCGGAATAGTTTTGGGAGTCACGCGGATATCATCGAGGTCAGTAAAAGAACTTACAACACCCAGCGCCTTGCCGCCTGTCATCCGCCAATAATCCCTCGTCTGGGACACACCGCCGTAAGTCGTGACCGCAATATCTCTTGCGGCGGAATCCGACCACTGTTTGGCAAACGATTCCGTATCAGTGAACCAGGAACTGATATAGTAAATCATATCGGCGTTCGCTTTCTTGATGTCCTGCAGAATCGGCAGATACATGGTGCCACGAGGCTTGACGGCCTTACTGTAGACGATCTCCAGGCCGCATTCCTTGGCCAGTGCTTCCCAGGTTGGCAGGTTGATATAGCTGATCCCTTTGCGCCATTCGGTCGTCCAGGCCAGATCTTCCCAAAGAAAAGCGATCTTTTTCACTTTTTGATATTCAGGAATAGTTTTGCAGAAGAAATATTTCTGCTGGGCATAATGAGCCGGTTCCGGATCCCAATCACGGAAGTTATGATCATATTTCGGTGCTTCGTCAATGATACGGGCCGTCAGTTCCGCGCCCATCGGTCCGTTAAAAACCAGGATGTGCGGATACTGCTTCGCCATCTGTCCCGAAGCTTCCTGAACAGCGAGGCAGATCTCTGTCCGGCCTTCAACGGAAATGAATTTGGCCTTATCCTCCATAACCAGTTTGCGAAACGCCTCTACGGACAGTGACGTATCACCCTTATTGTCCATCACCACATACTTGACCGGCCTTCCCATCATGCCGCCCGCGGCATTGATTTCTTCAACCGCCATTTTCTGGATGTCCATACATGGTTTAGTGCCGGGCGATGCCACCATGCCGATGTAGCCGATGACAAACGGTTCGCCTTTCGGCTCGGCACTTGAGATGGTCGGTGCACTGACTGCAACAGCAAAAAGTAGCATCAACGCTGTAAAAACGACAATGTTAACCTTTCTTGATCGCTTCATCATAGTTCCCTCCTCCTCATGAAAAAACTATTAGAAAAATTTGATCAAATTTTTTACCGAATATTTGACCCTTCTATACGGTTAGATATTTCTTCTGGATATATTCATTATCCTTTCCTATCTCACTTGAAACCCACTTGACCCGGGGGGGCGATTCGGACATTTTTACAAAATTGGCGCTGATGGTGTATTTTCCCAGCTTTTCATCCTCCACTTCCTGGAAGGCATTACGGATCTGCCATTGCTTATTTTCCATCGCTGCCTCCGGCGTCATGAGCTTCATGATAATCGGTACCCCGCCGCCTCTCCATTTGGATCTGGCCGATTTTTTGCTGTAATGCAGCGCCATTTTCACCAGTTCATCGCTGGTATACTGGATTGTTTTTTCCTCGATGATTTTATGCAGGTGAATGGCCTGCTCCAGAATGTCGGGGATACGATCTGACGAATAACGCCAATCGTCTTCCTGTTCCCAGAGACCGAGAATTTTCAAGAGAGCGCGAAAGTCATGGTCGCGGGACGCGGCAATGGCCACAAAGCCGTCCTTGCATTTCCAGTGTCCATAAGGGTAAAGGATGAAATCAAGAACACCGATCCGCGGGCGGGCTTTTTCCCAGGTAAAACCGATGGTGGCCGGCATTCCGACCATGGAAGAATACGCGTCCATACCGGCGACATCGACCATCTGACCCTGGCCGGTATTCTGCCGGTGGATCAGAGCAACGGTGCCGCCAAGTGCTGCGGAAAGTCCCGAAATATACCAGCCCGCCCACATGCCGCCTCTGAGCGGCCAGTTCAGGGGTTCGGGTTCGTTGGGCGGCGCCCCCATTTGCGCGGGAAGTCCGGAACCAGCCTGTGAAGTGATATCCGTATCCGGCATTTTCGCGGACTGTCTGGCCTTATCCGT
>JBDKUG010000345.1:0-1893 GCA_039679815.1 Smithella sp. | reverse complement strand
TAACGGTGCCGGGCCCAAAATGAGGAACCATAAGCTTTTCAATGCCCTTGATGGCCCCGCTCAGTATTTTTTCAGCGGCATCGGGCGCAAGCGGCGTCACAAAATCGAGATCTTCGGAAAAACGGCTTCCGCCATAACAACAGCGAATGGCCGTGCCGCCCTGAAAGATCAGATGACGGCTTTCCTTCTGCATAAAAAGCTGGTGCAGAAGGATCAACTGCGCAATCTCCGCCTTGCGGATATAGGTTTCACGATAAGTTTTCATATACGGTTACGATATAATACATATTTGTATTGTAATGTAAACCAAATAGTCATGTTATTGAAGATGCTTTCAGCCACTATATCAAAGCAAACTGATGTAATTTCGGGCGCCATGGATAATTCGATGCACCCAGATGATCTGTTCTTCAACGCTATAAAAAACAAGATAATTATTTGTCAAAGGAATAAACTGGGAAATAAAAGGCAATCTGCTTGACAAAATTATTTATCTTACATATCATCAGCGGTAAGAAAATAGCAAGGAGGTTCAACTTATGCTCTCAACGGTTACTTCTAAAGGCCAGGTAACGATCCCCAAGCCGATTCGGGACGCTTTAGGCATCGCCCCCAATGATCGAGTTGCTTTCATTCAGGAAGGTAAAAGAGTGTTGATCCAACCCGTCGGGACGCTGAAGTCCTTCAGAGGCGCAGTGAAAACAAATGGCCCTGACTCTTTCGCGCAAGAGCGTGCCCGCGCCAAAGCATCGGTCGCCGTAAGAAACCAAGAGGAAAGCGAATGAATACCTGTTTTGTGGATACCAACCTCTTCGTCCGCTACCTCACCGATGATGATGCGGAAAAGGCCGACCGTGTCGAGGCGCTGCTGAGCAAAGCATCCGAAGGCAAAGCTCAGCTCGTCACGTCTGATCTTATCCTCGTGGAACTCATCTGGGTGCTTGAATCTTCCTACCACATGAAACCGGTTGAGATCACGCCCATGATCCGCGCCATCCTGGCCACGCCGGGTCTGCAAGTGATTAATGGAGAACTCATATCCAGAGCGTTGGATCATTATGAAAATATGAACGTCGATATTGTGGACGGCCATATCGCCGCACTAATGAAAAAACTGAATATCACCGATGTCTTTTCCTTTGACCGGAAGCATCTCTCTCGGATTGGCGACCTGAACAGGATCGAACCGTAAAGCATTGTTGATCGCTATTGGCTGCTGAGCCGCGTAGGAGAAATGTATTGATTTTTAAAGAGAGATTGGGCATGACCTAAAGCAAGGATTAAGAAAGTGGCTAAAAGAAAACCTAAAAAAATAGTTTTCGAACGAATCAATCGTTACCTTGATGAGATCGTCACCGGAGAGTTCAGCAATAACAAGGGCTTGCCGTCTTTTTGCGGCGGTTAAATCGGAGAATGGAAACGGAACAACTACAACATCACCCTTTATAAATCTTTCCATACCTCATTCTCTTCGGCAGATAGCCAGTCTTTTTGAAGCGCGGACTCGCCGAGCAAAGTGTTTTCCATTCGTTCTCTAATACTTTTGGTTTTCAGATAATTTACAAAATCATAAATTTCATCCGTAAACTCGGACGGCAAAGAATCAATTTCTTTATGTAATAATTCTTTAGGTAGCATAAAAATTCCCTTTCATTTTTTTTAAAGTAACAGAACAATTATCTAAATGCATGGATACACACAAAAACTGGATATAAGCCACTCGGATCTGATCATGGTGCTTCCCCGTTTTTTCTTTGTACCCAGAATTACCCAGAATTATCTCCCCGAATTACCACTGCACTCCTGACCCTCCCATGCCCTGAATAACTGTGCTGAAGCCATTAAAGAATTGGTCATTGGCGGCATTAGAATCGTAATGGGCATGGACGCCGA
>JBDKUG010000231.1:0-4908 GCA_039679815.1 Smithella sp. | reverse complement strand
GGTCAAGTTGAGTAATGTCGCCTGTCACAACGGCTTTTGAGTTGAAACCCAGACGCGTTAAAAACATTTTCATTTGTTCGGAAGTGGTATTCTGGGCTTCATCCAGAATAATGAACGAATCATTCAGGGTTCTTCCGCGCATGAATGCCAGAGGCGCGACTTCGATCAATCCCTTGCTGATGAGCGCGCCGGCTTTTTCCATGTCCACCATGTCATAGAGCGCGTCATACAAAGGGCGCAGGTACGGATTGACTTTTTCGGCGAGATCCCCAGGCAGAAAACCCAGGCGTTCGCCGGCTTCCACGGCGGGACGGGTTAGAATGATCCGTTGCACCTTTTTATCCAGCAGATGTGATACCGCCATCGCCATGGCCAGATAGGTTTTGCCGGTTCCGGCAGGGCCGATAGAAAGCACCATGTCCGCTTTTCTCATGGAATCGATGTAGTGGCGCTGGGCTATGCTTTTTGGAGTGATAATACGCTTTTTTGAGGATATGAATACGGTATCGAGAAAGATACGGGCCAGATCAAAATGAATGTCCTGCGTTAAAATTCGATGAGCGTAGTCAATATCGGAAGAATGAATCAGCCATCCTTTTTCCATAATCCCGTAAAGCTGTTTGAGCAGAAGTGAAATCTTTTCGACGGCGGCTTCATCATCACCGCTGATGGAAAGATGATTACCCCAGGGCTTGACCTTGACCTGCTCGAGCTTTTCGAGAAATTTAAGGTGCTTGTCATGCTCACCGCAGAGATTCTTCAGAATGTTCGAATCCGCGAATGATAATTTCTCTGCCCGGATGGCGGTTTTAGTTGCTTTAATCAAAAAGTCAGCCTCTAAAATGTTAATCTTCACCCGATCCTGCTGCTGATTATTTCATGAGCAATGCGGGATCGGGAACCTTTCATTCGCCGGCGTTTTTCTATCATCATGAAGCACTGAATGCAATACAATTTAAGCCTGTAAAAACAGGTGCGCAAAGACCTTGGCGTTGCCCAGCATGTTGTCAATCGGACAGTTCTCATCAGGCTGATGGGCGTTCATATTTGTTTTTGACCAGACCGCAACCGGATAATCCCTTTTTCGTAAGTAGGTGGCAACCGTGCCGGCGCCGACACCGCCCGCGAGCGCCTGCCTCTGGTATACTTTTTCAATGGCCTGCTGCAGAGCGGCGACAACAGGAGCATCGGCAGGAGTGGGACGTGCGGGCTGGACGTATTGCTCATGTCGGATGTCAATCTTCACGGAAAACTTCTTTTCCACTTTCTCAGTGATTTTCCGGATCTTCTTCAAGACATCCTCAAGATCGTATTGCGGAAGCACGCGGCAATCCATGTAGAAGACATCTTCGCCCGGGATGGTGTTGATGTTGCCCACATTGGCCTCTTTTTTCGTTGGTTCAAACGTGCTGACGGGCGGATCAAAAAGAGGATCCGCCGCATCAAAAAGATTGCGAAGCTTCGTCAGTTTTGTCACCAGATGAGAAGCCGCAGAAAACGCGTTGTTTCCCAGTTGGGGTTTGCTGCCGTGGCATTGTTTTCCCGTCGTTTTGAAGCGCAGCCAGAGAATGCCTTTTTCCGCAATTTCGATGAGCGAACCTTCCGGGTTGCCGGAATCGGGGACCACGATGAAATCATTTTTGTCGAAAATCTTTTCCGGCAGATCCAGTACGTAATAAAGTCCTTTGCCGCCTGAGGTTTCCTCATCCGCAACGAAGAAGAGGCCGATGGAATGAGCGGGGGTGGTTCCTTCATCCAGAAATGCCTTTGCGGCAAATATCGATGCCACCATGTCCTGCTGGTTGTCTTCCGTACCGCGGCCGAATATATGGTTGTCTTTGACGTAAGCTTTGTATGGATCGGAACTCCAGAGATTGAGTTCTCCCGGCGGGACGATATCCAGATGCGTGATGATCCAGATATTACGGGTTTTATCGATTCCATCAACAGCCGTCAGGAAGTTGGGGCGAAGCCCCGCGGATACACTGTCGTCCGGCGCGTCGAAATGCCGAAAAGATGTAAAGCCCATTTCCGCAAGACGCTTTTTCAGCGTCTGCGCCTTTTGCATTTCCCCGTCACCGCCATTGACCGGACCGACGGCCGGCACGGCCGTCAGTTCTTTCTGCAGTTCAATCATATCGTCGCGATAGGAGTCGATCCTTCGGGAAATTTTCTCAAAAGCATTTTCGTCAATCATCATTTACACTCCGTGTTATAAATTTGGCGTGATCAGGACAGGCTGTCCCCATTCTTCGGGCAGTTTGCCGAACTGCTCCGTATTGCCCAAAATGAGCGTCAGCCTTCTTTTTTCATTCAGGTACGCAGCCGCAACATGTTTGACATTATCGCCGGTTACGGCTTCAATTTTTTTCCGATAGCTGATGAGATAATCAGCGGGCAATTTCTCATATTCGATAACCATCTGCTGCGTGGCAATTTGATGAGGCAGCTCAAATGAAAAAATAAAACTGTTGAGGATGGATTTCTTTGCCCAATCCAGGTCATCAGGTTTGATGGAACCGGATGCAGCGTCGCGCAGGATGTCATTGATGAGATAAAGAGACTGAAGGGTCGACGTGGTTTTTGTAAATGCGTACGTTCCGAAAATGCCGTAACTGGACCTTGCCCGATAGAAGCTGCCGGCGCTGTACGCCAGGCCTTCATGATTTCGTACCGCGCTGAAGATCCGCGAGCGAAATCCGCCGCTGCCGATAATAAAATCAAGCACCGAGAAGGCGTAATAGTCCGGATCATTTTTACTGACCGTAAATTCCCCGCTGACCACGGTTGATTGGGGAAGCTGCTTATGGATATAGAAAACACCATGGTTTGTTTTTTTCGGCGGTGGCGCCGGATTCAGGGCATGCCGGGCTTGTCCCCAACCGCCAAAGTATTGCGTGATTTTCTTCACGGCTTCTTCTTTGGAGATGTCACCGGTTACCACGATCATCATATTGGACGGGAAAAAGTACGAACGGTGAAAATCAATCAGGTCGTCGCGGCGGATATTTTCCAGCGAGCCGGTCGTCATGTATCGGCCGCGCGGATCATCAGGATAAAGCAGGCGGTTGAACTCGCGAAAAGCCAGTTTCTGGGGATCGTCCGCAACTCTGCGGAGCTCTTCATGCTTCAATGCAAGTGCAAGCCGCAGTTTATTTTCTTCAAATGCGGGCGTTCGGATAATCTGTGACAGAATCTCCAGGCAGGCATCCAGATCATCTTTTAAAAAAGAAAAATTGACAGAGGCTGAATCAAGTGACATGGAAACCGAAGGCGACGCGGCAAGCCTGTCCAGGCGCTCATCGATTTCGGTACCGGAGTATTTTTCCGTTCCGCCCGTTCTCATGACATAAGCAGTTAGCTCGGCCAGACCTTCTTTACCCTGGGGATCATACATCGATCCTGTCCTTACCATGGCCGATATGGAAACCAGGGGCAGTTCGTGATCCTGCAGGTAAAACAATATCATGCCGTTTTCCAGTTCAACACGCTCGGCCTGCTGTATGCGAAATTCGAGCTCCGGGTAATTTATTTTGTCAGGAGAAGAAAATGGTTCGGCTGACAGGGAACGGAAGGGAAGAATTCCACAATGAAGGAACATCATCAGCACAAGGAGAAAGCATCCCGGCGGTACCGGAAGAATATGGCCATGGCGGGGCAGGCACAATTTTTTGAGGGGTTTCGGCATCCTCACAGAGACGGCCTGCAAAAGACCTCGTAATAGCGAATGTAAAAACAAATAAGGGGAAATAACGTTCATCCAGTTACTTTTCATTTTTACCATCATTTGTGTTTATATTTTTTTCTCTGTTTAGAATGGCAATGGTGCGGTTTTCCGCGGAAAGATATTTTACCGCCGCGGCCTGAATATCGGCGGCCGTTAATTTGTCAATGACTGAAAGATAATTGGAAAAGTACCGGTAATCGCCCTGCACCAGCTCAAAATAGGATAAAATGGAAGCAAGATCGGAATTGGAATCCAGACTCTTGATATAATCCATTTTAAGCTGTTTTTTTGCCTTGGCCAGTTCCTCGTCGGGAACGGGGGTGTTCTTTATGTTTTCCAGTTCCTGTAATATGGCTTCCCGAAGTTCATCATTGGTGTGCGGGTGACGCGGACGGGCAAAAATAGTGAACAGATTCGGATACCGCGCGGCGGGTGTGCCGTTGTTGACGCCGACACTTTCGGCGATTTGCATTTTTAAAACCAGGCTGGAATATAACCGGCTGGTCCTGCCTTTGCTCAGAATCGTTTCGAGCAGGTCAAACACATAATCTTCGTGAGACGGAGCGGTCGGTTTATGATACCCGATAATCATCGAGGGATTCGCGTCAAGTAAAACCTCCACGTTGCGTTCACCGGTTTGCGGGGGTTCAGCTGGAATGGATGGAGGTTTGTGCTTGCCCCGGGGAATACGTCCGAAATATTTGTTGATTAACTTTAACGTTTTTTGCGGATGGATATCGCCGACGACCGCAATGACTATTTGTTCCGGCGACAGATATTTTTGATGAATTTGCCGGATTGCTGTCTGGTTTAAATGGGCGATATCCTCTTGAGAACCGATAATGGGCAAACCGTACGGGTGGACCTTGTATGCCTTATTCATGAAGGATTCGTATAGTTTGCCGTCAGGACTGGTTTCTACGCGCTGACGTCTTTCTTCCAGAATAACGTCGCGTTCCGTATAGAATTCGCGAAATACCGGATTGAGCAGACGGTCCGATTCAATGCGCGCCCACAGTTCAATTTTATTGGAAGGCAGGCTGATGAAGTAGGTTGTTATATCCTGACCGGTCGAAGCGTTCATGTTCTCTCCGCCGTTTTCCGTGTAAAGCCTGTCGATTTCGTTGGAGATGTAATACTTTCTGTGTTCGTTTTGCAATTTTTTAAGCTGCGCGGCAAGC
>JBDKUG010000050.1:0-17203 GCA_039679815.1 Smithella sp. | reverse complement strand
TCTTCTGTTCCTGCGCCATAGCCGGTTTCCTTCTTCCAGGGGATCATTGTTTCAGCACAACGCCGGCATGATAACTCGGCCTGTGCCATCTACACAGCAGGCCGGTGATACCGCATAATGTCCTAGGTTTGAGAAATTTCCGCTTTTGTGTCTTTGTAGGTATCAATGCCGGCCTGAACAGCCTTTTTCAGCCTGTCCTTTCCCTCGGAGGACTTTTGAAATGAACCCAGATTACGCAATAGAGAGATTTGTTGTTTCTCTGTGTCATTTCGAAGGAGCGTAGCGACGAGAAATCTTCATCATTCTATGCTGTTAAAGATTTCTCCCTTCGGCCCGAAATGACATAAGAAAGGTCTTCTTTGTCTATTGCGTAATCTGGGATGAATTTCAGATCATTTGAAAAGTCCTTCTAAAAAAATCTTTAACGCCTTCCATGATTCCTTGTCAGCCCTGGCATTATACGCCAGTGGAATATTGAATTTCTTTCCGTATTTATCGGCATCCGGATTGGTAAAAGCATGAATCGCTTCCGGATAGGATATAAACTGGTAATCCACACCGGCATTTTTCATCTTCTCCTGAATGGATTCGATGGCCTCTTTTGAATTGAACTTGTCATCTTCGCCGTTGAAGATAATGATTCTTGCTTTGACGGCGCCCGCTTTAACTTCCTTGACGGCTCCCAGACTTCCGTGAAAACTTGCAACACCTCTGAGATCCGCTCCCTGAAGCGCCATATTCAATACGACGCCGCCGCCAAAACAATAACCGATAGCCGCTATTTTATCCGGATCAACCTGTGGCTGTTTTCTTAAAATGTTTTCAGCCTCTTTAAACCTGAGCTTTACAGTATCAAAATCCTTCGAAAGCTGAGATGAGAACAGAGTGGCGTCTTTGGGATGTTCTGCTATTTTTCCGTCTCCATACATATCAACAGCAAAAGCCACATAACCTAATTTGGCCAACATCCTGGCACGATTGCGGATGTAATCGTTCTGACCCCACCATTCATGAACAACCAGAATCCCCGGTCTTTTTTTCATAATATTTTGGTCGTAGGCAAGATACCCCTTCATCGTAACGCCGCCGGCCGTATAATTCACATGCCTGTCCACTATTTTTTGTTCTGCCGTGACCACTGATACGCCTGTCATCATCAGGAAGATGACCGTTAAAATAACGAACATTTTTTTCATAAAGTCCTCCTTGTTAACGATTGGCTAAACTGTAAATTATTCGTCTTTGCTTGGGGCGATAGGTCATGTTCATATATTTCCCGCCCGATTCAAGCTCGTCGGGCATTTGATCCGGGCGCTTCTTTTACATTACCTCACTGGTCCAGACGATGGTTGGATGCTGGACGGTCCCAACAGGCTTTGATCAAACCGCGCCTGAGCAAAGATTCCATGATGCACATTCTGTAAATAGAACTACCGCGGATATCAGGACTCCAGCGTGGCTGTCATGGTTATATCGGCCCGGAGTACTTTGGATACCGGACACCCCTCCTTGGCATTTTGGGCTGCTGCATTAAAAGATTCCAGGGATGCTCCGGGTATGTTGGCTTTGACATCAAGATGCACGGCGGTGATGGCAAAACCTTTATCCTGCTTTATGATCGTGACGGTCGCTGTTGTTTGGATTGTATCGGCGGTCAGCCCCGCGGCATTTAATTCTCCAGACAAAGCCATGGAAAAGCAACCGGCGTGTGCGGCGGCAATCAGTTCTTCAGGATTCGTGCCGGCAGCATTTTCAAAGCGGGCGGCAAAGGAGTATGGCGTATTGGACAAGACGCCGCTGTCTGTGGTCAAAGATCCATGTCCATCCATTATTCCACCTTTCCACACTGCCGAACCTTTACGCTTCATAGGTTTATCTCCTTTCCAATCTTGCTTTGACAGTTCGTTGCTTCTTGCATACGAATAAGCATACCCGGTTTCGTCCGTATTTTTAACGAAAGGGCGTCCACAACTTTTCTTCTAAAGATATCCAATATAGAGCAGGAGTAAAACTGCGATCACATGCAATACCCACCATCCCGGTTGAAACAATAGAAAATATCTCATACTCTGCCTCCTTTTATTTTAAGAAATAATTGCCAATCAGATAAACAACCGACAGGGTGACCATGTGTACATACCAGAATCCCATATTCGGGAAGCGGAAAAACCGTCCTTTACGCATTAGAGCATCGGGCTGATTCAGTGCCATATCCAGTTCAAACAGAGCCTTTCCCACGGCGAATTTTCCCCACAGCAATGCAATATCAGGTAAAAGCGTCCCTAATAATACAGCAGAGAAAGTCCACACGGGCGGCGGATTGAGAAGAGAAAAATGAAACATGGCAATCGTGCCGATGATGACGGTCATGCCATTGATGAGATAGGCAAAGGGAATGGTCGACCGAAAGATAAACAAAACAGGGACAATAAAGACGCTGATCAATCCGGCCACCGCGGGAATGTAATTACTTGAGTCTTTGCCGAGTTCATGGATGCGCAGGTGCAGAAGCCAGCCGCCTAAAGCCATGAAAAATATGGCCAGAATCAATATAAAACGGAGATAATTCTTTTTTTTCATTTGAAAACACTCCCTGTATCAGTTTTTTTGAAGATTAAAATGGAGGACTTTGCCAGAAAAAGCAACCATGGTTAATAGTAAGCATATTGGTAGGTATAAATGACTATTCATCTCGGTATAGGCGGAATATCTATTACCGAATGATAATGAAACTCATCAGGAAAGTTTGAGTCTTTTCTGAAGTTCAACAAGCAATGGAGCCTGGCCGATCAATATCTTGCCCATTGCGGCATCGATGGGTAACCAGACTGCCCGATCAACCTCGGGAAACTCCTGTTTCCGCCCGGAATTCACCGGCCACTCCATCAAAAACGTGTTACTCTTCAAGAGGGCTGGATCAAAATCCCCCCAAAAAACATCGTAGGTTTGGCCTATTAATATGCTTACACTTAATCATTATTGTATTCAGACCGGGCAGTGCGTAATTTATCTCAGGAGTTATGCATAACTATCATGATCTGTGGTGCGAAGAAAAAACAAGAGTGAGTGCCGGGAAAACGGATGCGGAAATGTCTTGATGAAAAATGGAGTTGCTTTAGGTAACCCGTAAACAGAAGAACCATATTCAATAAGAAAGGAGCATGGAAATGAAGAAAATTACAATGATATTGGTCGTTATCGGCGTAATGACTCTGGGAATTAGTACTGCGCTGAGCATGCATCACGCCGTTAAAATTCAAGAAAAGGATGGCATCGGAAAATATTTTACAGACACGGAGGGGAATGCGCTGTATGCGTTTAAAAAAGATTCTCCTGGAAAAAGTGCCTGCACCGGCCCTTGTCTGGAAAAATGGCCCGTCTATTACAGAGAAACGGTTGCCGCTCCCAAAGAAATCAAGGCAACGGATTTTGGGACAATCACCAGAGAGGATGGTAAGAAACAGACAACATTCAGGGGATACCCGCTTTATTACTGGGTTAATGATAAAAAGCCCGGCGAAACCAATGGCCAGGGTGTAAACGATGTATGGTTTGTCATAAATCCGGATCGTTTCCCGCTTAAGTAGTTCTTTACATAGGAAGAGAACCATGAAAAAAATATTAACGTGCATGATGATGCTAAGTTTTTTATTGTCCTGTCAGAGCGGCAACACCTCATCCGTGGAGGGAAAAAACATGTCACAAACCCCTGAGACAAAAATCGAGAAAATAGCCACGCTGGCCGGAGGATGCTTCTGGTGTGTGGAAGCAGACATGGAGAAATTGCCGGGAGTAATCAAGGTTATTTCCGGTTATGCCGGAGGCCTTGGGGCCAATCCGACCTACGAAACCTATTCCCGAATGGGCTACATTGAGGTTGTTCAGGTTTATTACGATGCCGGCCGTTTATCGTATGAACAGGTATTGAACTATTTCTTAAGACACATGGATCCGACGGATGCGGGCGGCCAATTTGCAGACCGTGGCGCCGCTTATCGCAGTGCCATTTTTTATTCAACCGATGAAGAAAAAAAGATCGCTGAAAAGGTTCTTCATGATCTGGGAAAGTCCGGAAAATTTAACAAACCCATCGTTACGGAAATCATTAAATCAGGAACATTTTATCCGGCGGAAGAATACCACCAGGATTACTACAAGAAGAATCCAATCCGTTACAAATATTACCGCAGCGGATCCGGGCGCAACACCTTTCTGGAGAAAACATGGGAAAATGACTCTGGCACCGAGTCGATATCGACCGCCAAATACAAAAAGCCTGATGATGCCACATTGAAAAAGAAACTAACCAAAATACAGTATGATGTTACGCAGAAAAACGGCACCGAGCCGCCTTTTCAAAATGAGTATGATAAGAACAAACGGGACGGCATCTATGTGGATATTGTTTCCGGAGAACCCCTTTTCAGTTCGCTTGACAAGTTTGATTCCGGCACCGGCTGGCCCAGTTTTACCAGACCACTGGAGCCTGCCAACATTATCGAAAAAGAGGACCGCAGCCTCTTTAGCACAAGAACGGAAGTGCGCAGCAGATACGGCAATTCTCATCTGGGACATGTTTTTCCCGACGGCCCGAAGCCGACCGGTTTGCGCTACTGCATGAATTCGGCCGCTCTACGCTTCATTCCCAAAGAGGATCTGGAAAAGGAAGGTTACGGGCAGTATCTGAAATTATTCCCGAAGACTAAGTAACGTTTTTTCAGGATTGGACGGCAGCCCTCTTAAACAGTGCCCGAAAAGCCCCAATTGTGTTCCTCACAGGCAAGTGATTCCGGGCACTGGTCGCTCCGCTTACCTATTCCGGCAGCTGGGCCGAGGCAAGGTCGTTGATAGAAAAAAGCCAGCCGATGAACGAAAGGAGTATCTCATGACAAAGTATCCTAAAAATTATATAGGGACGTCCCGCCATCATTTTCCATTACCTGTAGAGAAAGCAATCATGCCCCGTTTCTTGACCACCTCGGGCATGAGACGCAACACCGACCATGTTGCGGTCCGTTGCAAGAACATGGGATGCAAAGGAAGACTGACCGAAAAAATGCCCGCGTACACCGCTTTTCTCAAGTGCATTGCTGCCGTCGGGTCTGTGGAAACCGAAATTCAATTCATAAACTCGACGGCATTTCGTCGGCCGTCCGCTTTTGCACTGATGACATGTTCCACAGGATTGATAGGATAAAATAACGTGATTACCGGACCGGACAGATTTCACTTTGCTTCCGGTCAATTCAACGACACCCGCCCCTTCATGGCCCAGCACCAGTGGTCCGCCGGATGGTTCCCAGTGGTGCACCATGCTGATATCCGTGTGGCATACGCCACAGGCAACAATTCTGACAAGCGCTTCCGAATCCTGCGGACCATCCATATTCAGGATTTCGATTTTGAGCGGACCATCTTGTTTGCGCACAACGGCTGCCCGAATCTTGAAAAGGGATAATTTTTTTGAACGAACCATGACCGGCCTCTGTTGATGACATCATCAGCTCAATATAATTATTTCCTGAACAGCATTGAAAAGAAGCTCATTTCAAGCGTAATGTCATTTTTATCAGATCATAAGATACTTCTTTCTGGATCATGCCAAGCTTTGCCGTCAGATTGACCATCTTACGGTTCGTCGGTTCGATATATCCGTAGAATTCCTCCAGGCCCTTTTCGTCAGCGATGCCGATGATGATATCGACCAATTTGGCTGCAAGACCCTGCCCCTGATAATCATCATGGACGATAACGGAAAATTCGCAGTGCCTGCTATCCGGCTCGATTACAAAACTGCTGATGCCGATGATCCGTTTTTTTCCTTTTTCTGTTATTTCGGCCACGATGGCCATTTCACGATCATAATCGATATTGCAAAACCGCGCATGCATCTCATGGGTGATGTTCTTGATGGGATAGTAAAACCGTTGCCGCAGTGTTGCCTCGGAGAGGGTGGTGAACATTTCGTGTTCCAGAGGTTCGTCTTCTGGCTTGATGGGCCTCAGGATGACCTCTGTGCCGTTGCGGAGATGCCATCGCATGACATAACGCATTGGATAAGGGGTGATGACTAAATGGGGATAGGGTATTGCCTGATCACCGGCCTGCCGGTCAAGGATAATCCGGGCGTCAAGGGCTATGGCTTTCCCGTCGCTGACGGCCAGGGGATTCATATCCATCACGAGAATCTCCGGAAAATCGACAATCAGATTAGAAAAGCTCACGATGATTTCTTCCAGTTGATGCAGATCTGCCGGCTTTTTCCCCCGATAGCCCTGCAACATTTTATAGACCTGAGTATCTTCCATGAGTCTTCTGGCCAGGGCCTGGTTCAGGGGGGGAAGTCCCAGAGCATAGTCCCGGAAGATTTCCACCCCGATTCCCCCCATGCCGAAGAGAATTACCGCACCATAGTCAGGATCTTTTTTGGCTCCCAGAATCAATTCATAATCGATGACATCAATCATCTTTTGAATCGTAACACCGGACAGGGTTGCCCTGGGCTGGCGTTCTTTGACTCGTTCGATCAAGTTGTCATATTCCATCCTTAATTCGGCATCAGATGTGATGCTGCGAACAACGCCACCAACATCCTGACGAAAGATGATATCCGGCGAGGAGATTTTGAGTACGACAGGATATCCGATCGCGTTGGCATGACCAACCGCCGCTTCTACAGTCGGGGCTGTAAAGGTTTGTATGAGAGGAATGCCGTAATTCTTCAGGAAATTTCGTGAATCTTCATCTGTAAGTATGGAACCATTTTCTCTTAAAACCCGGCGTATCAACGATTTCAGGTGATTCTTGGACGGAGCTTCATTCACAGATAATTCTGACGGCGTTTCGTCCAGATCCCGAAGGTTTCGTTTATAATTATACATGTAAAGATAGGTCCGTACGGCCTCCTCCGGCGTGTTGTAAGTAGGGATGCCGCTTCTGAGCAGAACATTCCGGCCGCGGTCAACCTCCTCCCGACCCAGCCAGCTGGCAATTACCGGCTTTGCAGAGGAATCTTTGACAAAAGATACCAGTGCGTTGGCCAGGTCTTCATCATTGATCGTATCCATCAAACCGAACAGGACCAGGATACCGTCAACACCCGGATCATCAAGGCAGAGCTGCAGGGTATTTTCATAACGTTTGACATCGGCCGTCCTTAGGATATCCACAGGATTGCTCCTGTTCCAGGAAACCGGCAGAAATTGATTCAGGGCTGCAACGGTTTTTTCCGACAACGCAGCCAACTGCCCTCCCGAACGCCTGAGCCGATTGGCCGCCATCAAGCCGGCGCCGGTCGTATTCGTTATGATAGCCAGCCGCGGTCCACTGGGAAGGTTGCGTGAATAGAGGACATCAGCCGTATTATAGAGATCCTGCGTTTCCCGGACACGGACAACGCCAACCCGCTGGAGGAGAGCGTCAAAGATGTCTTCCGGTCCGGCCAGCATATCGGTATGGGATTGTTTTTCCTGAAGTTCATTCGGCACAGAGGGCGGTTTCAGAAGGACAATGGGCTTATAGCGTGCAAATCCGCGGGCGGCGCCGGCGAATTTTTTAATATCTCTGATCCGGTCCTCCATATAAATCATAATGCTCCGTGTTCGCGAATCGCTGCCAAGATAATCGATGAGATCGCCAAAGTCGATATCGATGCCCGATCCCAGAGAGGCCAGCATGCTGAAACTGACATGGGCATGCATCCCCCAATCAAACAGGGTTTTCTCAAAAGCGCTGCTCTGGGTCAAAAGGGCGATATTGCCCGCTTCGGGGATGGATCTGATACGTGATGCGCAAAGGTTTGCATGAGGCCGGCTCATGCCCAGGCAGCCCGGTCCGAGAATCCGCATCGGGTAATTCTTTTTGATGCGGACAATCTCTTCCTCCAGGCGGAGACCTTCTTCACCTGCCTCCCGGAAACCATCGGTGATAATGATCATGCCGTCGACACCGGCCCGGCCGCATGCATCGACAATACCCGGTACCGTGGGTGTCGGGGAGACCACAATGGCAAGATCGATATGGTCGTGGATATTCCCGATACTGTCATAACAATCGAAATGACAAACCGTTTTCTGGTTGGGATTAACCGTGAATATCTTCCGTTCCTTGCATGCCTGAAGGTTATCGATAAGAATCCGCCCCAGCGACCCTTCTTTCTCGCTGGCACCTATTACGGCAATCGTCGCCGGGTCGAACATGCGTTTTAAATTATCCACAGGTCACTTCGCATTTTCATAAGGGTAATCCTTGGTTCTGCCTCTTCGGCTCTCCCGCTAACCAGGATTTGGGAGCAAACGTTGGCCAGTCAAGCAGGGTGGGAAGACCTGGAACATGCTGCTGCCCCCATAAAGCTATTCCGGTCTGCCATGTGTATCTACTGACGCTGTGCATCCCGGATCTTTGCCCCGGACAATGGGCCGCCCAAAATTGCGCTGACATAGCAAATGTCGAATGCTGCTGCGCTTAGCGGGATAATGCTCCACACCATGGCGATCACACCGAGGGGGGTGTCCCGGAATAAATAACCGACCACAAGAAATCCTGCACCGGCAACCAGGCGAAAAAAGCGGCCGGATGAGCTATTGATAAATCGTGAAAACCCGGATCTATTAAATTTTTCTGCTATGCTCATGGCACACCTTCTTATAATATCGATTTTCTATTATTTGTTAAGAAATAAATTCGGATACAATTTGACTGCGCATTCCGGGCATACACCATGAGTAAAATCCGCGTCGGAATTATTTTTTATGTATGATTCAATCTGTACCCAGACGCCATCGTTATCACGTATCTTCTTACAAGACGCACAAATAGGCAAAAGACCACTTAATGTTTTTATTCTGCCCATTGCTTCACGAAGTGATTCCTCCGTCTTTTTCCTCTCCTCAATTTCAATTTGTAATTGGGAGGTTCTCAGTCTGACTTGCATCTCCAGCTCATCATGCGCCTGGCGCAGGGCTGATTCCGCCTCTTTACGCGCCTTGATTTCTTTTGCTTCTTCCAGGGCTCTTTGAACGGCTGGTTCAAGTCTCTGAAGATGATTTTTCATAACATAGTCATTTGCGCCGTTTCTGAAAATCTCTATGGCCACATTTTCACCAATGGCCCCGGTCACTAGAATAAAGGGGATATCAGGAAACCTTGATCGGACATCATGCAAAGCCTTTACGCCATCATATTGAGGTAAATTATAATCGGAAAGAATAATGTCAGGAGAAAAATGATCCAATTGAGCTAAATAATCTTTCCTGTTGGAAACGACATGCGAAACAAAGTTAAGATTGGCGTTTTGCAGCTCATCTTCCATCAAAGCCGCATCACTTGCCATATCTTCCAATATAAGAATGCGAATTTTTTCTGTCATAGCAACCTCATACATTTAAAATGAATTGCCTTCATGATGGTTTTTCTCAAGCAAATCATTTTAAAGTAATATAATGTGAGGTTCGTAAAATAAACATGGTAGAAGATATCAGGTGATTCAGCAGGTAAATACTCCTGACGGTCAGATTTGTGCCATGTTCATTTTTATATTTTTCCATGCATTTCTTCCTTTAAGACTGAATTTATTACTTCATCTGTTCTCCATGATTTCTTAATTCCCGGCAATCCCCCATGAATGATCACTGAACGATTACGTTGTAAAACCTGGGAGTTGGATTCCCGTCAAATAAAGGGGCAACCTTCTTGCCTGCTTCATCATGAGCAGGGCTTGTGTGCATAGCCATAAAGGTTTCGTAACTCTCGTGTTCTACAACAGCAGCATAGGTTCCACCTTTCAGGGGCTTTAAAAGCTTCCGGCTGATAAATCCTTTATGGTTTGCAAACTCTTTATTTGACCAGGAAAACCATTCCTGAAACTCAGCATCCTTTCCCTCTTTGATCGGCGGAAAATTAATAATAACCACAAACATGATAGATACCTCCTTTATTCTCACTGACAATGGTTTCAATTGCCGGCCTGTTCGAGGACTACCAGCGCATCGACAAACAAATCATACTCATCGTTTTCATTGAGGTCGTGAACACGGACCTTCTCTACCTCACCCTCACCCAGGACGGCGAGGGGTTCGGCTTCATAGATGACCTTCACATCCGACCGCTTTAGCCCGGTGCGCGGGTCGTCCTTGGAAGAGGGTTCTTTCGTCGGGGACATGAAGATGACTCTGCCGGTGTATTTGGTCAATTCAAGTGCAATGTCGACGGAAGGTTTTCCCCTGTCAATGATCAAGACCCTCTTATCGGCAAATGCCTTGGGATCCTCGACTTCACGGGAGACGCCCTTCCCTAAAAGGACATCAGCCCCTTCAATGGCGGGTGGCGATGAAACGGGTGTTCCACAGGAGGAACTAAATTCGCCGACTTTGGGGAGCTCCGGCGTTTCCCCGCGACGACCTTCACGCCACGACTTGATGGCGTCATGAAGCGCATCCGCGGCGAGGTTGGAGCAATGCATCTTGATCGGCGGCAGTCCCTGAAGCGCGTCGGCGACGTCATTGCGGGTAACCTTCATCGCCTCATCCAGGGTCATGCCCAAAACAAGCTCGGTTGTCATGCTCGACGTGGCAATGGCTGAGCCGCAACCGAAGGTCTGGAATTTGATGTCTGCAATGCGATCATCTTTGACGCGGATATACATATACATCAGGTCGCCGCATACGGGATTGCCGACTTTGCCCACCGCCACGTCAGGACCTTCCAGGGTGCCCACATTGCGCGGGTTGCGAAAATGGTCAAGTGTCTTCTCGCTGTAACTGGTCGATTTCATACTTTTACCTCTTTCCGATAAAGTGGTGACATCCCGCGCAGCCTCTCGACGATACCGGGCAGCACCTCGACCACGCGATCCACGTCTGTGGATTTGCTCCACCTGCCAAAGGTAAACTCGAGCGAGCCGTGTGCTTCTTCGTGAAGCAGTCCGCAGGAGATAAGCGTATGTGATGGTTCAAGCGTCTTCGACGAACATGCGGAGCCCGTTGAAACCGCAATGCCCTTGTCCTTCAAAGACAGCAGCAAAGACTCGCCCTCGATGGCCTCGAATCGAAAGTGAGCATTGTTGGGGAGCCTCTCTTTGGAATGGCCGTTGAGATGCGATCGGGGACTCCGGTCGAGCACGCCTTCGATGAGCCGGTCGCGATATTGCGCAAGCCTCGACACTTCCTGCGGCATTTCTGAGGCCATGATCTGGGCTGCGGCAGCCATGCCCACGATGGCCGGCATGTTTTCAGAACCGGACCTCAATCCCCTCTCCTGACCGCCACCGGGCATGATGGGTGCGATATTTATATTTTTCCTGATATACAGCGCACCGATACCTTTGGGGCCATAGATGTCGTTTGAAGAGAGCGTCAGCAGATCAACAGGCACTCTGCGCATGTCGATCGGCACGAGGCCCTCGGCGGCAACTGCGTCGCTATGAAGAGCGATTCCCCGACCGTGCAGCGCATCCGCGATCTCCTGCATGGGCTGGATGGTGCCGATCTCGCTTGACGCCCACCCGATACTTACGAGAATTGTAGCATCGACTATCTTCCTCCGGAGCTTCTCAACGCTCACCCGGCCGTACTGGTCAACCCCTACCCTGCTTACCTTGAATCCCTGTTTCTCCACTGCTTTGGCGATGTTGTGTATCGAAATGTGTTCGCTTTCCGCGATGATGATATGGTCGCCCTGCCTGCGGTTGCGTGTCACATAGCCCATAATGGCAAGATTATTTGATTCGGTGGCGCCTGATGTAAAGATGATCTCGTCTTTGTTCGCGCCGATAAACTGCGCAATCTTCTCTCGGGAACTTTCCAGAGCATCCGTGGCCTCGTCGCCGTCCTGGTGCAGTGAACTGGGGTTTCCAAAGCGCTCCGTGAACCAGGGGCGCATTGCATCGACGACCCGGGGATCAACCGGCTTCGATGACTGGTAATCCAAATATACTTGTGCGGGCATTCTCAACCTCCTGTCAGCTCAGAACCACATCGCCGCTCCCGCATCAAGTGCGAAGTCATTGAGCGTTCCCGCGCCGACGATCTTAATGCCGGGGATGAGCACAACTTTTTCCCAGCCCAGCATCTGCTTGGAGGCCTCACAGGCGAAAAATTCAACCCCCATCTTCATGGCCTTGTCCATCATCTCTTTCACGGTGGGAAACGACCCCATCTTGATCGCCTCAGCCGCGCCGGGCAGCAGGATCTTGAGACCCATGCCCAGGTAGTAGACTCTGGCATCGATATCCATCGCCTTGGCTGTTTGTGCCAGAACCAGTGGCGAGTACTGTCTCTCGGGCACATCGCTCGTCTGAACATACAGGATAAATTTCTTCTCGCTCATAACGTTTATCTCCTTTTCTGATTTGTTGTGATATTTGCGTGACGTCACTCAATCCTTTTAATCAGGAATCTCATTTGCATGTCGTTCTTTTCGAAGGACACTATCTCGTGTCCCGTCCGTTTGGCAAACCTCTTGAGATCCTCTTCCGCCGCCGGATCGTCCGTGATGACTTCCAGAATCTCGCCCGGCTTGATCTGGTCAATATTCTCCCGTGTCTGGAACAGCGGCTCGGGGCAATACAATCCCAGACAATCGAGCGTTCTTGCGGCCTTTACAGTTTCTGTCATACGTCCACCTCTGAATGTGTTTAGAGTCAGGATTCTGTTTTAATGCTCATGCTATTTGCCATAAGATACACTCTTCAGCTCCTGTCACTTATGCAGCTTCTTTTTAAATTGTTCCGTCAACGCCGGAACAACCTGGAACAGGTCACCCACGATGCCATAATTGGCAACCGTGAATATCGGCGCATCGGGATTTGTATTGATGGCCACAATGACCCTGGATGTTTTCATGCCGGCCAGGTGCTGGATCTGGCCGGATATGCCACAGGCAATATACAGATCGGGACGCACCGTGCGGCCCGTCTGGCCTACCTGATGGGCATAAGAGATCCATCCCGCATCCACGGCGGAACGCGATGATCCCACTGCACCGCCTAATACATCGGCCAGTTTACGTAACGTCTCAAAGCCGGCCGGTCCGCCCACACCGTGTCCACCGGACACGATAACGCGGGCGTCGGCCAGATTAACTTCATCTTTTTCCAGGATGAAATCCACGACCTTCGTTGTTATTTGCTCAGGACTGAGAGCAGCTTTGACCGCGATAACCTGTCCCTGACGCCGGGGGTCGGCAACCGGCATTTCGAACACACGGTGGCGCACGGTGGCCATCTGCGGCCGATGATTGGGGCAGATGATGGTCGCCATGATGTTGCCGCCAAAAGCCGGACGGGTCTGCAATAACAGACCGGCCTCCGAATCGATATCCAGACCGGTGCAATCCGCGGTAAGTCCCGTGTAAAGAATGGAGGCGATCGAACCGGCAAGATCGCGGCCGCGCGAACTTGCGCCCAGCAGGAATATCTCCGGTTTGTATTCCCGGACAAGATGAATCAGCGCACTGGCATAGGGTGCTGTTCGATAAGCCGCTACACTTTCGTCATCTATCCAAAATACGCGATCAGCCCCGAAAGAAATGGCTTCCTTTGCAATGTGTTCGACCTTGTGTCCCAGCACACACGCTGTAAGTGCAGTCTTGCGCCGGTCGGCCAATTTTCGTCCCTGGCCAAGCATCTCCAGGGAAATGTCGCATGTCTTTCCGTTGAACTGTTCCACCCAGACCCAGACACCGCTATACGAGGAAAGACTCTCCCCGGTTGCTTTCGGACGCTCCTGGGGAAGATTGAGCGCATGCATTGGACAGGCCAGCAGACATGCTCCGCATCCCGTGCATTTATCATTAACCACGACCATGTCATCAACGAGACTGAGCGCTCCGAACGGACAGGCATCGATACAATTTCCACAACCGATGCACTTATCTTTGTCGACATCCAATAACGGCATGGTACTCCTTACAGAATCTTTTCCGCGATGATTTTATCAGCCAGTATGGTCGCGGACTGCTCGATATTATCGGCTGTAATCAAATCCAAAACACCCTCGCGTTTGGGTGGGCTGAATATTTTTATCACCTGAGTCGGACTGCCCTTGAGCCCAAATCTGGAAGAGTCTGCTCCGGGCAAATCGGCGGCAGTCCAAGTGGGAATGAGGAGTTTGGAAGCACGGCGAATGTGAGAAAGCGTGGCTTGGCGCGGCTGATTGATATCTTTCACCACGGTAAGCAAGACCGGTAATCGGGCTTCTACGATTTCCCGTCCCTCCTCCAGCAGGCGCTCTACTGTAATGGCGCCGGCTTCGGGGTCAAGCGTGATGATTTTGAATACATAGGTGAGTTGAGTAATGCCAAGCTGGCTGGCAAGACCTGGGCCCACCTGTCCGGTATCGCCGTCAATGGCCTGTTTGCCGCACAAAATGATGTCGAAGTTCCCGATTTTTTTGATGGCCAGCGCCAGCGTATACGATGTCGCCCAAGAGTCCGAACCGGCAAAAGCGAGATCGGACAGCTGGATAGCCTCATCCGCCCCCATCCCGACGGCTTC
Organism: Smithella sp.; assembly: GCA_039679815.1. Classification (GTDB taxonomy): domain Bacteria; phylum Desulfobacterota; class Syntrophia; order Syntrophales; family Smithellaceae; genus UBA8904. The sequence continues at coordinate 2,712 of JBDKUG010000050.1, read as the reverse complement.
CTTGAGCGCGCTGATGGATTGCGGCGGGCCCAGGGAAATCACGGAAACCTTGCCTCCGAATTTTTCTTTCAGACGCAGAGCTTCTTCAATGGCATACAGGTCAAAGGGATTGATGATATTGCGTATGCCTTCACGGACTAAAGTATTGGTTTCCGGATTAATTTTTACGTCCGTCGTGTCCGGAACCTGCTTAATACATGCAACTACATTCAACTGAAACCATCACATTCTTCATTGGATCAAAGCATTTAGAAGCAATCACAATCAAATCAATTCCTTTTGCTTCCTGCTGCAGTTTATCCATTGCGTTTTTGATGCTGTCTTTATAAATTCTCTGAACATCTCCCTCCTTTTTTCTTATAGAATATATGATGCTGTTGAATAGGCAATACGGGTTGTTCTGTAGTGAAGTGGCAGTAATAACCTACCAGGTATTCTCTTTAAAAATTTCCGCGAAATGTGCATGAGGGGGAATGTGAAAAAACATAAACAACCTCAGTATGTAAACAGTGTCATGATTCATCAAATATCAATCATAGTTATTCAGTAGGATGGGTTAAATAACGTTCGGAGATTGGCAATGACAGGAAGAACAATCTGGAAAGGAAATCTCCACTTTGGAGGCATCGATATCCCGCACATGTCAATATCGGAAAAAGAACTGCACAGCGCGAGCGACCTGATCAGTCACTTGACCGCTTCTTTTGAACCTCAGAAATTCGAAAATGAACACGAAAAGAAATTAAGGCAACTGATTGATAAAAAAGCACGCGGCGAAAGAATTGTAATCCTGCGGCCAAAGCGTTTAAAACCGACCTCTTCGGATAAGTTGCTTCAAACACTGGAAGCAACCTTAAAGAAAGTTGTCTGAAAAGTAAGCTAGACGTCGGTTTGTCGGCAGCTCGTCTCGTCGCAAATGGGAGAAAATGAATGGTCATGCAAAGTATATGGAGTGGGACCGTCAGCTTCAGCCTGGTGGCAATTCCGGTGCAGTTGGTCAGGGCGGTTGAGCCCGGCCGGGCGGCGCGCCTCTCACGCTTGCCGGCTGCAGCGTGTTGAGTATTGTCTGCGCTGTCTTTTTCTATAAACGATTACCGCAGATACGCAAAACGGTTCGGCCGATCTATCTCCGCATGGGCATTATCCAGGAAATGCCTACGGAACTTCAGTAAGCGGCGGCTGAATCGTTCGTCATATTTTTACAAATGGGAAAAATAACTGTCAGAATGACTTGGAACATTAGGGCGGCCCCAACTTGTCCATCAAGGCTTGAAGGCTTCGACCAGCGCGTCCATATGATAGCCTGTCTGGATTAACCGCACTTTTGTGAATCCCGCCTCCTCAAGCCAGGTTTTGATCTCATCGAACGTGTAGGTGGAACCCCCTTGTGTATTCACCAGCATATTGACAGCGAAAATGGCCCCTTCTTTAGGAGCTATCCGATTGGGCTCCATAACGTGATCGCGGATAATTAGCCGACCTCCGGATACCATCGCGTACAGCACCTTGCGGAACAGTTCGACGTTTTGTGAGGCGTTGTTCTGGTGAATGATGGCGGAAAGCATCGCCAGATCATGCCCGCCGGGTAGTTCGTCTGCGTAAAAATCCCCCGCAACAAAACGGACCCGGTCTGCCATCCCCGCTTCTGCCAGGCGTTCGCGTGCGATCGGAATGACCGCGGGCCGGTCAAAAAGCGTTGCCTTCATTTTCGGTGCGGCCGAAAGAAAAGCAATCGTGTAAGTGCCGGAAGCGCCGCCCACATCAATCAGGTTTCGGGCTTCGCCGGGCTTGACAGCTGCCACAATTTTATTAGCCAGCGGCGCTCCGACCACATGCATCGCGCCGATAAAGGCACGCATGTCATCGGCATTCCGGACAGCGGATGCTGGTATTTCGGCAGGATCGGTGCCTGTGACTTTGGATGTCAGGTTGGACCAGCTTTTCCACAAGTGGTTTGCGTGGTGGATCATCGGCAGAACCGAGTGAGGGCTTCTATCGCTCAGACAGGCTGCAACATCGGGGGAGCATTGATACACACCGTCCGGCTCTTTAATCAGCAAACCCATCGCAGACAGAGCATCAAGGAGGATCGTCAAGCCCCGTAAATCGGCAGTGATCCGGCCAGCCAGGTTTTCGGCGGTTGAGGGGGCTTCGTCCAGAAGCGTAAAGAGGTTCAACTCGGCCGCGGTGAGAAGTACCCGGCTTTCCATGAACTGTCTTGCAAGCATCAGAATGTTTTCCGGTTTATGATCGATCGTCATATGTGCAGCATACCACGGTTAGTTATCCTTTTACAGTCAAAACCATAACCGGGTAAAAGAAATTCAGGGGAGAGACACAGCGACAGAGTGATCCTAACCTGTCTACCAGAGCGTCCCGCTTAGTGCCCGATTCTTCATTTCGCCAGGAGACACAACGTTTCGGTCCCGATCTTCGCTTTTAATACGCCTCATCAATTGAAAGTTTATGATATCTACTCCGCCCTGGTTCCATCATTCCCATTGAACAAGTGGTTTGATCCTTCTAAGAACAATGCAACGTAAAGGTTCAATCTGCAACGGGCTGTTGCCCAAACGATATCCCTATGAGCGGCCATTGAAAGCGTTTTGTCTCATAACTGAAGGCCTGTGGCCTTCCCGGTAAGGAATATACGAATTATTGCGCTTCGCAAATGCTGCGCGCTTCCGGTCAAGGCGCAGCGAAAGATCAGTA
>JBDKUG010000289.1:0-1710 GCA_039679815.1 Smithella sp. | reverse complement strand
ATTTTATCAGGCGTTTCGCCCCGGCCATGTCGGCGGGCAGGGAACTGTCGATGGAGTTGACCATCGTGAACATGATGAAAATGCTCAAGGCTTAGTTCGAGATCCATAGAGAAGCGATAAGGCATGGATTACAGGGAATGTAAAAAGCGAAGAGAGGGAGGTGATGGGTCAGGTCGGTTGGGTTCAATGCGGCAATCATGCGTAAACCCGATCATCATCGGGTGGTTTTTTTACGGAGCTAAAAATTGTGACACTTGAGGAGGGAAAAGAAAATGAAAAGATTCAGGAAGAGTTTAGCGATTCTCATGGGTATTTTTTTCCTTTTTGCAATGGCGGTATATAGTCCGTCTCCAGCCATGGCCCAGAAAGCGGGAAAGAAGGCGCAGAAAGCGACGGCGGCTAAAGCCAGTTATAATGAGGAGGCTTGGGAAACATGGTCCAAACCCAACGCGGCTTTTGATGCCGCCAAGATGGGCGATATGTCCGGCTATGACCCGGCCAAATGGGTCAATCCTGAGGGCGATACCATCAAGATCGCCGTGGTATGGCCCCATTCGGGTCCCGGCGCACTGAACGGTCAACTCGCCTGGGCTTGTGTGACTTTTGCCGCCTACGAGATCAATCAGCGCGGCGGTATTTTGGTGGACGGCACGAAGAAAAAGATTGCCTTGTTCAAGGCGGACAGCATGTCCAGGCCGGATCAGGCCAAGAAAATCTGCGAGCGCATGGTCCTCCAGGAGAAAGTCCATGTCCTGCTGGGCACCTCGGGCAGTAATATCCAGAAGATCATCAACGAAGTGGCCGGTAAATACAAAGTCATTGCTCAGAATGTCGGCGCCCTGTCCGATGATCTTCAGGATGCTACAAACTTCAATCGGTATTCCTTTATGAGTTCCGACACCACCGAGTCCATTGGCCGCGGCATGGCCTATTATTACGGCCAGATCCGCAAGAAGGAAAAGAAATTCTACATCCTTTGCCAGGATTACTCCTTTGGCCGCGGCATGGCCGACGGATTTAAGCATGGCCTGAAGGAATATTATCCTGAGGCGCAAATCGTCGGAGAAGATTACCACAAGCTTTTCCTCACGGATTTTGCCCCTTATCTCGAGAAGATCAAGGCCTCCGGCGCGGAAGTTGTTTATACGGGCGACTGGCTTCCCGATGCCGGAAACCTGCTTAAGCAGTCCCGCCAGATGGGCATCAACATCCCCTTTGCCAATCTGTTTTTGGATGAACCGAATATGCTCAACGAAATTGGCGTGGAAGGAACCAAAGGCCTGGTCAATATTAAACACTTTGACAGGGCGGGGTCGGCATTCAACACCCCCGGCATGATCAAGTATTATAAGGCCTGGAACGATGGGTGGCAAAAGAGGTGGAAAACGGCGCCCTACGACAGCCCTCTGTTCCGGCATCCGATGGGAACCCTCGGGCATTGGACGCAGCAGGTTTATTGGCTTTTCAGTGTCATGGAACGGGCGAAGAGCACTGACGCCGACAAGATCATCAAGGTCTGGGAAGGGGATACGTATAAGTATGTCAATGGTCGGATTATCAAGATGCGGTCCTGCGACCACAAGGCCATCCAGGGCTTCCGGGTAGGCGAATGGGTGCCGCCGGCGGAACAGAAGGTCTCCATGAATATTCCCCCTTACCATTGGTATGAAAATGCATCGAATATCGGACCGTCGTGGGATATCCCTGCCG
>JBDKUG010000352.1:0-3050 GCA_039679815.1 Smithella sp. | reverse complement strand
AATTTGGACAGCGCTACCCTTTCAGGCGTCCTGGACCGCATGGCGGAAAACGGCTGGCTGGTTAAAAATGTAAAAGAAGACCGGCGCGTGCTGAACATTCTATTAACCGATAAAGCACATCAATGCCGTGATAATTTCATAAATAAAACCGAAGATTTAAACCATGAAGTTCTTTCAATGTTCAGCATGGAAGAAAGGTTGCTGCTCGTCCGGATGTTGAAAGATCTTCGGAAATAAATTGCAGTGTAATATTTAGCATACAAGATAAAATCGTTGGTAAAGGAGGTTATCCATGTCAGGCAGGCCAGGAAGGGTGGAAACGAACAGAAAAACCCGTTATCCGGCTACGGATTATGAAAGAATTTTTCATCCCAGGACTCTTGCCATTGTTGGCGTTTCCGCCGAAGAAGGCGGCGCCGGCTTCTTCGGCATCGGTATGCTGAAGTCCATTATGGCCATGGGATTTGAAGGGAAAATATACCCCGTCAACCCCAAGGGCGGCAATATTTCCGGCATGGAAATCTTCAAGCGGGTGGAAGACATTCCCGAGAAAATCGACTTTGCCGTAATTGCTGTGACGGCCCGGCATGTTCCGGAAGCGGTGGAAGCCTGCCGCAAAAAGGGCGCGGCAGGAGCGGAGATCCTGTCTTCGGGTTTCGGCGAACTGGGAACCGAAGAAGGCAAAGCGCTGGAAAAACAGCTTCAGGAAACAGCCGCAAGAGGGATCAGGGTTATCGGTCCCAATTGTTTCGGCATTTATTGTCCGGCAAGCGGATTGACTATGCTTCCGGGTCCGGATTTGTCACGCACCAGCGGACCGGTGGCCTTTCTTGCACAGAGCGGCGGCATGGCAATCGATCTCGCGCACACGGGGAACTACCTGGGCATCCGTTTCAGCAAAATGGTGAGTTTCGGCAACGGCGTTGATCTGCGTGAGTCGGAACTGCTGCACTATCTGGCCGACGATCCGGAAACGCAGGTCATATCGATGTACATTGAAGGCATTAAAGACGGCGAAGCTTTCTTCCTCGCAATCAAAGAAGCGGCTTCCAGGAAACCGGTGATTGTTTTCAAGGGAGGACTTTCCATCGCCGGACAAAGGAGCGTTGCCAGCCATACCGCTTCCATGGGAGGAAGCCGCGTCATCTGGCAATCCATCCTGAAACAGGCGGGAGCCGTTCAGGTTCATGACTCGGAAGAACTGGCGCAGGTCAACCTGGCCTTCTCGCTTCTTCCGAAAAAATCATTCAAAAGCATTTCCATCATCGGCGGCGGCGGAGCGATCGGCGTCACTGCCTGCGACACTGCTGAAAGCTACGGCATTGAAGTGCCGCCGCTTCCCGCCAGGCTCCAGGAACGAATCGGGAACCATCTTCCCAAACCGGGATCAAGCGCCATCAACCCTGTTGATGTGGCCAATCCCTATGTTTCGCCGCAGAACCTGAAGGAAGTTCTGCTTATCGCCGCGGAAGATCAACGGATAGAATTACAAATCCTCGACTCGCTTCTTTACCACTATAAACCGCTCGCCAAAATGTTTGGCAAACAGATCACCGAGATAACCCCCTATAAGGAACTGACCCGCGCCGTCCGGGATGTTGTTGATCAAACGGGGAAACCCGTTATCGCGGTCCTCCCCAACCCGAGAAGGGGAGCGGATGATATGGACATCACCCAACTCATCGCCCTGACCAGGCAGGAATATATTCATCTGGGGATCCCTGTCTTTGATGAACTGCACGACGCCATCCGGGCAATCGCTCACATCAACACCTATTATGAAGGAAGAAAAAAATGAAAAACGATAAAGCGGTGCGCATAATTGAAAAGGCCTTACGTCAGGGGCGCAAAACCCTGTCAGAATACGAGTCCAAACAGGTTCTGGCCGCCTATGACATACCGGTCACCAGAGAAATTCTGGTCAAGGATAAAACCGGTCTGGACAAAGCCGTCAAAAAAATCGGTTTCCCTCTGGTCATGAAAGGCTGCTCCGCCGATATCGCGCATAAGACGGAAAAGGGATTGATTCACGTCGACATCCGGACAGCGACGGAGGCAAAAAAAGCTTTCCGTGAAATCATGACCGGGATGGAAGGTTTTGAGGGCGGCGTCTTAATACAGGAAATGATCAAAGGACGGCGTGAGCTGGTGATGGGACTGACACGTGATTCTCAATTCGGCCCCTGCGTGATGTTCGGTCTGGGCGGCATCTTTACGGAAATATTGCGGGACATCTCTTTCCGCCACGCGCCGCTGGAAGTGCGGGACGCGCAGGAAATGATGCAGGAGATTCGGGGGCACAAGATTCTCGACGCCGTGCGCGGCATGGAAGCGGCCGATACAAAACGGATGACCGGCATGCTGATCAACATCGGCCGCATCGGTGTGGATATTCCGGAGGTTTCGGAAATCGATCTCAATCCCGTTATAATTTCCGGTTCAAATCCGGTTGTGGTGGATGCTCTGGTGATTTTAAAGCAGCCGTCCGATGGATAAAAAAAGAATCCCCCTCAAGCCATTGGATCTTGAGGGGGATCGTTATCTGAACAGATCATTTTTTTGAGCAGCGGTTATAAAACCTTCATTCTTCTCTTTGCTTCGTTATAGAGCCTCATTACACACAGAAAGATGGCCAGGAAGAACAAACCGAACATGAAGTTTGGCGCGGTACCCAGGTGCTCATCGAGCTTGTATCCCAGCCAGAGGAACAGGAAAGATGCGATCACGATCGCGAAACCCCAGGCCGATAACATCAAAATCCCGCTGAATCTCTGATATGCCCGGTAATGTGTCCTGTATGTTGCGATCATCATTCTGTCCTCATCAATTCCATTCTACCGCTTCTTCCCGGTATGTCTTGCATCAGGTCACAATGTTCTTCACTGCATCAATCACCGGGTTGGTGAACAGCGCCATCAGAATCGTGTAAAGAGCGAAGGCGCCAACCACTTCCGCTGTGTACATCTTGTTATACTTCCTCTTCAGGCTGACCATGATGAGTCCGCCCACAATCAGGCACCCCAGCTGGAAATACGGGAAATTGGTTGCTC
>JBDKUG010000085.1:0-6866 GCA_039679815.1 Smithella sp. | reverse complement strand
CCTGTCCTTACGGCATTGACTTTTCCTCCAAAGGCGAGTTGATCGCCACCAAAAAGGAAAACGAAAAAGCCATCGCCGAATTTATTGGTTTGGATTCACTGCACTACCTGACCGTTGACGGCATGGTTCGAGCCACCGGTTTGCCGAAAGAATGTTTCTGTCTGGCCTGTTACACCGGCGATTATCCCATCATCCCGCCGGAGAAGATTGATAAGTTCTGCATGGAAATAAAATAAGGGATTGCCCAGTTGTCTTTATGCTGAAGCATTTTCCTTTTTTCTGGTTGATCGTAGATGGCACGTAGCTCATTTAAAAAATTCCTCGATCAATAATTTTGTGGCCGGCCGTGCATTAAAAACGATGCACATCATTGCGCCCCTTCGACCAACCGCTGTTCTTCCGGTGTCAGGTCGTAAAGCTGATAGACTAACTCGTCTATTTCATTTTCCAATGCGCTGGTGTCGGCTTGCGAATTATTCTTTTTTTGTTCGAGAAGATCATTAACCTTCTGATTCAGAGAGCTGCGGACTTTTTTATCGCCTGTTGCTATTGGAATTTGACTAAAATACTTCCAGATCAACTGATAACCATTTTGGATGGCCGTGCAGTATTTTGAAATGAGCCACCAACCCAATTTCGAATTCAAAATGCCCAGCAATACTTTATCGTCCGTCGGAATAATCCACATTGAATTGTTGCAGAAAAGCCCTTCTTCATCGTAAATAAAGCAGGGCTTTACCTGAAATGTTTGATACATGATTTTGGGTTTTTCGAATTTATCGTAGTAATCACAAGCCCGTAATTCCCAATAATAATCGCCTTGATCAGTTCTCTCAGTTGCCTTCTTTTCAAAATGCTCCAAGTGCTTATAAATTTCAGGAAATTGACTTTCAAACCACTTTTCAGGATTTTTACCGCCATTTTCCCTTGTGAAACCTTTTTCAAATTTAATCAGATAATTGGAAGGTTTGGCAGGCAGGTAAGGTTTTATCTCCCGGCCTAGAAGAAACGGTTTAATATGATTCTCAAAACGAGGATTTTTCTTCATTAAAATTTCAGCTTTTTCTTTGTCTATCACAAACGCCTCTGTTAACCCCGTCTTGATGCCATACTTGCCCATTTCACCGATATAATTTTCCAATTTCTTGCTTTTTAAAATAATTTTTTGCAGCAAAGATTGATCTTTCGATGCCGATACAACCCATGTTTCATCACTTAGCGAGGTATGCGAAATTTCGTTTTGTGCCCGGGAAACATAATCGGGAAAGTCCGTAATAAAATCAGGCGAACTTATCCTTGATGTTCTAAATGTTCCATCTGGCTGCTCGTTGGTTGCGGTCAGAATACAAGGGTAAGTCGTGGCTTTGTCAAAAATCTGATAATCTCCAAAGTCGATGATTTCAATGATGTTTTTTGTTAAAAGAAATCCACGTGCGGGCTTCCCGTAGCCTGCCTGCATAAATTTATTAGGCATAATGAAAGCAAAAAATCCCCGACGCTTCAATAGGTCAAATCCTTTTTCAATAAAGAATATGTAAATATCTGATGTGCCCGTGTAAAGTTTGAATTGAGATTGAAGAAATGGTTTTGAATCTTTGATCTCTTCCTGTCTGATATAAGGCGGATTCCCGATGACCACATCAAACCCGACAAATTCTCCGTCGTCATTGAGCACTTCCGGAAATTCAAACCGCCATTCAAAAGCATTCTCATAAATTTTGTTGTTCCTTATTTCTCCAAGGATGACTTCCGTTTTTTTGATTTCCGCAGTCAGCTTTTTGAGCTTTGCTTCCCATGCCGCCTTTTCGGCTCTGGAAAGTTCAAAAATATGGGTTTGGGTTGCATGGGTTTTTAATTCATCTTTTAAATTCTTCAGCCGGACAACGCGTTTGTCGGTGGAGGCAACTTCGCTTTCAAAATTGCCCTTAATCTCCGCAATAAGTTTTTCCATGGCCCGTTTTTGATCTTTGCTCTTGGCGTTGCGGTACGCCATCACAGCCAGGCGATAACCTTCAATAGTCCATTTACCACTGCGCTTTAGCGCTTCTTTAATATCGGCATCCAACGGATAGCGGCTGATCAGGGAATTGCCGCACTTGATGTTGATGTCAATATTGGGCAGGGTTTCCAGCTCGGTAAAATCCGGGGCTTTGTAGTAGGCGTTTTTGAGCAGTTCAATCCATAACCGAAGACGGCATATATTGACGGAGTTGGGGTTGATGTCCACACCGAACAGGCAGTTTTCGATGATGGTCTGCTTTTCGTGAAACATTGTTTTTTGAATGTGGCGGCTTTCTTTTTTCAGCGGGTTGTATTCGAATATCTTTCCGTTTTCGTCCGTCACAATCAACTCGTCGTTCTCAATGGCGACTTCATAATTTGACAGTCGCGTGCCCTTGTCGTCAACCAGAAGCCCTAATTCATGCTTGATCAAAATAATTTCATTGAGCGCCGAGACTAAAAAGTGACCGCTTCCAACGGCGGGATCACAAATACGAAGGGAGTTGATGACCGCGTTAAACTCTAATTTATCTTTGCTGCTTTTTCTATCGGCCAGATAATTTTTTAATTCGTCAATATCGGCGCAATTCCATCCATACTTCTCTTTGAATTTCTGCAAAACCGCCCGACGGATGGCGCCGCGACACATATACATGGTGATAAAGCCGGGGGTAAAAACAGACCCGTCTTTGTAACCGTTGATTTTCTCAAATATCAATCCCAGGACGGAAGCATTGATCAGGGTTTTCCTGTCATCCCGGACCTCTTCCGCGCCGTCGTCGGCGAAATCATAAGCATCAAGAAATTCAAACAAATATTCCAGTGTGTCGCGCCGTGCGGTCTGTTTCCTGCCTGCCGAATCTTTTAAGACGGTGGAACTGAGAACGGGCAGCGGTGCATCTTTCAGCATGCTGATGAATATGCCATTGTGTTCGCTATCCGTTGGTTCAAAAAGGGAACTATTCAGATATGGAACGTTAGTGAACGCCTTTTTAACTTGGCCGATTCGTTCTTCTGGCCTGCGCGCCAAGACCTGAAAAAAAAGGCTGTTGAGTTCATCAAAATTAGGCACTTTTTCGATATTAAGAAACGCGAATGATTTGTCCCCTTTGTGGTACTTGATAAGTTGCGCCTCCAGGAGTTTTAAAAAGAGGAGGCGGTTAATCCACGTGATGGAAAGCTCTAAAGCCAAATTAAATAACCGCTCATTATTTGTTTGCCCGTAGCGCTGCGGTTTTTCCAACCGGGAAATTCTATCTAAACTATCCAGTTGGGTAATGGTGTTTTCCATGAGCGAGGCTTGATGACGGCGGCCCTCCGCTTTTCGCCCGATCAGTTTTTTACCCCCTTCTTTTGTTTCTTCAAGGCCGATGATATGCAGCAACTCGGCATAAAAGCTTTTATCCAGACTATTACTGTCATTCGCAAAAGGTAGTTTTAACAGGTGTTGGGGCGAGAAAAGTTTGTAAAGAGCAATCAGGCTGTTGTCGTCTTGCCTGTCCGCGTTGCGCAGGGGCTTTTCAAAGTCACTGATATCGAACCAGGTAAAATTTATTTCCGCTTCAATGTTATTGACAAATGGTTTGGCAATCTCCTCATAAAACGCAGCAGTCCGGTTATCCGATAAACGCTTGCCCTCAAATTTCTGAAATTGCTCAACGAAGATTTTATTTTGAGCAAAGAGTTTGTCAAATATCTGGGCGTCGAAGATAAACCATTGATAAATATTGGTGGCAATCAGATATTTTATTTGCAGGTTTTTATGGGTAATTCTTTCACGCAGGTAGTATAAAATCAATTCATGAAAAGCTTTGACGTTGATATTATCTCTGGTCAGCATTTCGGATTTATTGGACGGACGCTTGGCTTCAATAATAACGCCGACTTCACTATCAGTGGTTTTACCTAAATGAATAACTAAATCTTTTTTATCCTTGGTATTGATTGCGTTAATGTCACGGTAGTAAGTGTCGCGCAGGAAATCACGCAGATCATTTTTTAAGTGTTCTTCGCTTTCGTCCTTGGGTTGGCTTTCGATGACGCTGATTTTGTCGAGCAATAACACAAGATTTGTCTTGAATGATTCGATTTCGCTTCTGACGGGTTTAATTTTTAGAAAAGCCTTATTCAGCGATTGCCTGGGATTACGTTCCGTCAATTTCATTTATATTACTCCAGCAGCCATCCATTGACCGCACAGATCTATGTGGCCGGCATTGTGTTCAATCTTCCGAAACGCCGCCTTCTGCTCTACCGGGGTAAGCATTTCCCAGACGCGGCTGTGCGCCAATCTCCTCGACGGTTTCCCAAAATTCGTGAGTAGCCGTAACGATGGATGCGTTCCAGATGGTCAACCCGTCGTTGCCCAAAAAATACACATCGGCCCATTGATTGAAGATGGCGGGGCGTTCCGGTTCGTCAAGGACGTGGCGGCTTAAAAATAGCCCGCCGTCAACCGCAATTCGGTTTCGTATTTTTTGCCGAAGCCGGATAAAGCTGTCGCGCTGTTTGCGGCGTGGTAGGTGGCAGTATGGCGTCCATTTATTGTGTTTCATAGGCGGTTGATTTCATACAACGATTTTCAAAAGGCGGCAATCAAAACATTGGTGTCCAATACCGCCTTCACGATATCGCTCTTATTTCTTCCTGTTGCACGGGCAAAGGCATCCAGTTCCAACGCCATTTTCTCCGGCAGACTGGCGGAAAGAACGCTTCTCATCTCGCACCTCCTGCGCTACAATGCATTACAGCCGTAAGGGATTCAAGCTGAAAAATCATTTGTTGGAGATGTGGGTGTTGCTTTGCATATTGTAATCCTCTGTTACAATTTATATCCCCGATACCTCCAACCCCGGATTATGGAAGCGCTGGCAGATTCGCCGGTGGTGCTGATCCATGGTCCGCTGCAGTGCGGCAAGACCACGCTTGTCCGCCAAGTCGGAGATCTGGAAGGGTTCTCCTATCTGAGCAAGTAATGAATGTTGGGCTCACCCGCTTACGGAAATAAAACAGGGAACGGTAGCGACCGTTCCCTGCAAGCTGGAACAAGGGGTTGCAACCCCTTGTTATTCCTTAGATAATTTTAAATATGCGGATGACTCTCTACAAGGATAGCGCCCTACGAAACAGGAATCGGAATCATTTCCCCTTGAAATCCGGCGGGCGTCTTTCCAGGAAAGACATCATGGCTTCTTTCAAGTCGTCCGACATCAACAGGATGGCGTTTTTCTGGACGGCCAGCGCCATGCCTTCGTAAACATTCACGTAACGACTGAAGTTGAGGACTTCTTTGGTGTATTTGATGCCCAGCGGCGCATTGGCGGCAATCTGCGCGGCCAGTTTCTGCGCGGCGGCCATGAGGCTTACCTGATCCGCATAAATTCCGTTTAAGAGCCCCGTTTTCTCGACTTCCCGCGCCGTGTAGTTGGCCGCGGTATAGGCCATTTCGCGGGCAAAGCCCTGGCCGACGATTTTCGGTAATCTCTGCAATACACCCATGTCCGCGACCAGGCCGATGGCGGCTTCCTTCAGGCAGAAGACCGCATCTTCCGTGGCCAGGCGGATGTCGCAGGCGGAGATCATATCCAAGCCGCCTCCGATGCATTTTCCGTGAACGGCGGCAATGACCGGTTTGGGGCATTCTTCAATAAAATTGCAGCAATCAAACAAAGGCTGAGATTGTCGAATCACGTCCAGAACAACCTTGGCCTGCTGGCTTGCGCCGGCAGCCGCTTCCTTTAAATCAAGACCGGCGCAGAAAATCCGTGCCTTGCTGCAGAAGATGATTGCGCGGACGTCGTCGTTTGCGCCCAGTTCGCGAAATACCGAGGCGATTTCCGAGGCAAACTCAAGGCTCAGGGCGTTTAGCGCATCCACGCGCGCCATGGCCACCGTGGCCACATAATTTTCGATTTTCAAATCAATGTACTTATACGACATATATTTTCTATCCTCCTTTAGGAATATTTCTCCAATGCGGGCGTTAAAATACGACAAATGGGCCAATTTGTCTATGATATTTCATTTTTTCTTTTTCAGATACCGCTCCAGACGATCCAGCCCCTCTTTGATATTCTCCAGAGACGTGGCGTAGGAAAATCGCAAAAATCCTTCACCGCCGCTGCCGAAATCAATGCCTGGGGTCACGCCGACTTTCGCCTTTTCCGTGATCCGGAAAGCTTCCTTGTAAGAGTCGGTGAAAAATTTACGGCCGTCGGCAAACACATAAAATGCGCCGGTGGGTTCGATATGAATGACAAAACCCATCTCGGTCAGACGCGCCAGCATGTAGCGGCGGCGCTCATCGTAGGTTCGAATCAACCCAATGACGTCCGCTTTGGTTTTCGTCAGTGCGGCGATTCCCGCCCACTGAATGAAGCCGCTGGCCGAGATCATGAAATTCTGATGGATGCGCTGCATGACGGCGCTGAATTTTTTGGGGAAGATCAGGTAGCCCAGGCGCCAGCCGGTCATCGCGTAGAGCTTGGAAAACCCGTTGATGACAAAGGCCCGGTCGGTAAATTCCAGGATGGAGTGCGCCTTGTCCCCATAAACCAGACCGTGGTAAATTTCATCGGAAATAATATATGGCGCGTCAAACCGGGCAATGTCCTGTAAGTGTTCTTTGTTCATGACAATGCCGGTCGGATTGCACGGGGAATTGATGATGATCCCTTTTGTCCTTCTGGAAATCTTTTTGGCAATGTCCTCATGGCGGTATTGAAACCCTTCTTCCGGATAGGTTTGAATTTCCCTGAGTTTGCCGCCCGCGGCCCCAATGAAATTTTGATAGCAGGGATAGCGCGGGTTGGAGACGATCACTTCGTCGCCGTGATCCAAAAGGGCCAGCATGGCAAACAACAGCA
>JBDKUG010000052.1:0-3550 GCA_039679815.1 Smithella sp. | reverse complement strand
TTAAACCGGAGGCATTACCCGCCGTGACAGTGCCGTCTTTCTTGAAAACGGGTTTGAGTTTGGAAAGCGATTCCATGCTGGTATCGGCCCGGGGGTGTTCGTCGGTATCGAACATGACCATTCCCTTTCTGGTTTTGACTTCGACGGGAATGATTTCATCTTTAAACCAGCCCTTATCACTGGCGGCGCAAGCTCTCTGATGGCTCATCAATGCCCATTCGTCCTGTTCCTGGCGGGAAATTTTGTAAGTGTCGGCAATATTTTCCGCCGTAACGCCCATATGGTAGCCTAAGGTCACATCGACCAGGCCGCCGATCATTAAGCTGTCCTGAATTTTTTCACCGTCGTTCAGCCGGTAGCCTTTGCGGGCGCCGAACAGCAGATAGGGGGCGTTGCTCATGCTTTCAATGCCAACCACGGCGCCGATATCGATTTTGCCCAGCATGATCTCCTGGGAGAGTAGTTCGGAGGCGCGCATGGAAGAGGGGCATTGCTGGTGAACGGTAAAAGCGAAGGACTCTATCGGCAATTCCGCAGCCAACGCAATATGGCGGGCACTGTTTCCCGGCGCACCCGCCTGGTTTACATGGCCTGCAATCACTTCCTGAATCAAACTTTTATCGATACCGGCTTTGGCGATGGCGCCTTTTAAAGCAATGATACCCAACTGAACAGCATTCTGGCCCGAAAGCGATCCCATGTAATCTCCGATGGCTGTTCTGGCTCCGCTGACAATAACGACTTCTTTCATAACTTTACCTCTCTTAGCTTTATTTTTAAAACTTATTTCTTGTAGCTGTAAAAGCCTTCTCCCGTCTTCTGCCCGTATTTGCCTTCGGCGTATAATTTGACAATCGATGGGCGGGCAGATTGGCGAAATTGCCCGACTCCCTGAACTTGCCCATGTCAACGTCAAAGGCCAGATCGATACCGGTCAGATCCAACAGTTGGAATGGACCCATCGGGTGGCCGGCGCCAAAAACACAAGCTTTATCGATATCTTCGAAGGACGCAACACCCATTTCCAGCATCCATTCGGCTTCTCTGAAGATCGCGGCAACGATACGGTTGAGAACAAATCCGTAGACTTCCTTTTTCTTTTATAACAGTCTGTTCTTCCTTATTACTGAACTAATGCGCCTGTAAAGATCTCCTCAAAGCACTCATTAACCGTTGCCGGTTCACCGGCAGTGATGTAGTCCAGGTAACCGGTAAGATGTTTCAGCTCCGTGCCCAGATAAAATTTATCGGAGAGAATTTTACCGTAATAGAAGGCTGCCTCGGCGTTGTCTTTCACCGTGGCAATCACTTTTTCACCCGAGATATCGCCGGCAATGGCTTTAAGCTTGGGAAGGGCAATCGTCATGGACCACAGATGCATCCAGGCGTGCGCCACCATTCTCATGGCCTGCTGCAGAGGCTGGGCAACGGCCAGAATATCCAGGATCTTCTTCTGGTCGCGCAAGGCAGCCAGTTTCAGGACGGTCTCATCCATTTTCTCAACAGCGGACTTCATGGCTGTAATGTATTTTTCATCCACAATGCCTTTGGCCTTGTCGCAAGTTTCCGCGATTCTCTTTTTGAAAACCTTGAAGTTGAACATGTCCGGATTCATGAGCAGTTTTCTCATGGCTAGATCCATGGACTGTATGCCGTTGGTGCCTTCGTAAATGGCCAGAATCTTACAGTCGCGCGCCAGCTGCTCCACAGGATATTCCGAACAGTAGCCGTAGCCGCCGTAAACCTGCATGGCTTCGGAGGTGATGAGCCAGGCCAGATCGGTGTTGCCGGCCTTGCAAAGAGGAATCAGAAAATCCAGGAGCGCTCCGGCTTCCTTGGCTTTGTCGCCTTTTTCCACATGCGCCATATCCGCGGAGTATGCGGCCAGAAGCGTCAGCATTCTCATGGCTTCCACCTGCGATTTCATCCACAGCAGCATTCTGCGGACATCGGGATGCCTGATGATCGGCACGGAGGTAAAATCGCCCCGCTTGGCCGGATCCGCGCCCTGTATTCTGTTTTTCGCATATGTCACGGCGTGCATATACGCGGAGCTGGCGGTTCCCAAGCCCTGCTGAGAGACGTCCAAACGCGCTTCGTTCATCATCTGGAACATGATTTTCATGCCCTGGCGTTCCTGACCCAAAAGCCAGCCGATGCACTGGTCATTGTCGCCAAAGGTCAGAGAGCAGGTGGCCGATCCTTTGATGCCCATTTTATGTTCGATGCCGGTGGTTGTTACATCGTTGCGTTGGCCTATGGAACCGTCAGGATTAACATGATATTTGGGAACGATAAAGATGGAGATGCCGGGGGTTCCGGGAGGATCGCCGTCGATTCTGGCCAATACGGGATGGATGATGTTTTCATACAGGTCGTTGTCGCCGGCGGTGATGAATATTTTCTGGCCGGTGATTTTGTAGGTGCCGTCGGCCTGTTTAACGGCTCTGGTTTTCAGGGCGCCGACGTCGGAGCCGGCGGAGGGTTCGGTCAGGCACATGGTGCCGCCCCACTGGCCTGCAACCATTTTCTCTACATAGATTTTCTTGAGTTCTTCGGAACCGTGGTTGATGATCAGGTTGCAGGCGCCGACTTTTAACGAATCGTATGAGGCGAAAGCAACGCCGGCTGCAAAAAAATAGTCCATGACGGCGCGGTAGATGGTCTCGGGCATGCCTGTGCCGCCAAATTCCTGATCATTGCTTAAACCGGAGAAGCCGGCCTCCCGGTAGCTTTTCATGGCGGTCTGGAATCCCTGGGGTATGGCGACGGATTTGGTCGCGGGATCATATTTTGCGCCAATCTTGTCGGCTTCGGCGTTGGCCGGATAGACCTGTTCGACTGCAATCTGCTCGGCCAGTTCCAGGGTCGCCTCAAATGTATCCCGGTCAAAATCAGCAAATTTTTCATATTGGTTGAATTCATCCGCGCCGAGTGCCTCAAACAGGACAAACCTTAAGTCTCTTGAATCAAGTAACGGATTTAATGCCATAATTCTACTCCTTATTTTATATGCTTTTTAAAGGCCACCTCTGTGTGATGACGCGGTCATGACTTGTGTCGTCACACAGGCGGCTGAGGCACAAAAAATCAATGCTCTGCGGAACTGGTTTTACTCCGTCTTAATGCCTCTTTTTAAAATTTTCCCGGTGGATGTTTTCGGCAATTCATCCATGATTTTGACAACCCTCGGGTATTTATAGGCTGCCACACGATCCTTGACATATTGTTTGATCTCTTCAGCCGTCAATTTTGATCCTTTTCGCAGGACAACTGCCGCCGAAACTTCTTCTCCCAGATCTTGATGAGGCATTCCAAAAACAGCAGCCTCCACGATGTCTTCAAGGGTATAAAGGACTTCTTCGATTTCACGCGGATAAACATTATATCCGCCTCTGATGATCAAATCTTTTTTCCGGTCAACAATATAGATGAAACCGTCTTCGTCCATCCGTGCAAGATCACCGGTATGCAACCACCCGCCTTTCAACGTTTTTTCCGTAGCTTCGGGCTGATGCAGGTATTCCTTCATAACCGCGGGGCCGGATAT
>JBDKUG010000205.1:0-4866 GCA_039679815.1 Smithella sp. | reverse complement strand
TCGGTTCCGGATGATAGTCCACGCCGAGGATGGTCATAAACGAGCCGTCCTTCGTGCGGCGCAGCGGGCCGATTTCAATGGAATGATGCTTGCCGTAAGCGTCCGGAAATTCGAACCGGTCGCCGATAAAAAAACTCAACGCCACGGTTGTTTTCAAAGGCGCGCATTCGCTGATTGGCATGGCTTCCGGCCGGATATACGCCAACCTCAGCGGTAATCCGGGGATGGCAACAGCCGGCAGCGGCGATGTCCTGACCGGCTGTATCGCAGCCATGCATGGGCTGGGGTTGACGCCGGAACTGGCAACGCGCAAGGGCGTCTTTCTGCACGGCTATGCCGGAGATCTTGCTGCAGCGCACAGAAGTCAGGATGGCATCGTTGCGATGGATATTCTGGAACATCTGCCGCCGGCGCTTAAAGATGACCGCGTCGAGAGTATCGACGCAAAATAAAATCATTATTAATATTTACATTCCGAAAAATTCAGGTTAGATTATTGAAGCCAAATGAGTGCGATTGCCGGAAGCTCTGATTAATCATCAGGTGATAAGCAGCGTGCAGATGAAAAAAAATATCAGCAGGATGTCAGGGTATTTAACAGGGGCGCTCCTCCTCGGCATTTTACTTGCGGGAATGGCAGCCGCACCAACCACAGACGCCGCGGCCGGATCTCACTTTATCGCCGCCGCTTCGGCCCAATCGCCGCCATTCTCCTACCTGGATAAAAACAACAACCCGCAAGGCATTCTGATTGATTTCTGGAATTTATGGGCGCGCAAAACCGGTTCTGACGTGACATTTGTCATGACCAGCTTTGATAAAGCCATACAATTGGTGCGTAACGGCGAAGCGGATTTTCATGCCGGCATCTTTTTTTCCGAGCCCAGAGCGCAATATCTGGATTTTTCCGCGGGCTTTCTTGATGACACGTTGTCTTTGTTCGTTCTGGACAAATTGGACATTCACTCTGTTTTCGACTTGAAAAATGTACCTCTGGCCGTGGGTATCAGCAGGGAATATTATGCGGTGGAATATATGAAAGAGCATTTTCCCTTCGTCCAGATCAGGCTTTACACCAATAACGAGCAGTTGCTGAACGCCACGATCCGGCGGGAGATTGTCGCTTTTATTGTCGACTATCCCGTCGCGTTTCATTATTTGTCAAAAAATGATTCTCTGGGCCGGTATCGGGTTATCCAGGACATATCCAGCCAAAAATTAAGAGCGGCCGTAAAGAAAGCGAATCGTCAATCCCTGGACTTCATTAATAACGGTCTGAAAAAAATCAGCGATCGGGAATTGGACGACCTCGCCGATAAATGGGGACTGCGTCAGCAGAGCACGATTCCGTCATGGCTGAAGAAAGTTCTGATTGGCGGAGGGATTCTGATCATCCTTCTCGCGTTTTTCATCCACTGGGTTCTTTTGAGAAAGGAGGTCCGTAAACAAACCGGCGATCTCGCTGAAAAAAATAAAATACTCACCCTGATGCAGCGCGACATCATGGAGGTTAACAGAACAACGCAAAGCCTGATGGAAGATTTAGAAAGATTGAGCCGCGATAATGAACAAATGCTGGAGATGATCACCCGCGAAATGAAAGCTCCTCTGGAAAGCATTTACCGGGCAACGGAAAACCGGGATGCCGCCAGTCCGATTCTGGCGGAAATTCATGATCAAAGCGCGAAGGTTCTTTCCTTTATTGAAAAATTCCGGGAAGTCTCTCCCGTGGACGCGGAAAACTACAGCCAGGAAATGAAGAAAATCAATTTGACGGCGTTTTTTGCTAATAAGAAAAAAGATTTTAAGAACCTGTCTTTTTTAAAAGGAATCGATCTCCACATGGAACTGCCTGCGGAAAAAATATCCGCAATGGTCCATCCCGGGCATTTTGATGAGCTGTGCAATAATATTTTCCTCAGCACCATAAAATATTCCCGAGCCGGAGGGCAGATCAGCGTCACCCTCACACGGGAAGGAAAGAATGATGAAAAAAAGATTGTCCTGCAATTCCGTTATCATTCTCTGGCCGAGACCGCAGGAAATGACCCCGCTCCTTCCGGTGTTTCCGCCCCGGCCTTGCCCCCCGTGGAAAGCGCATCCGGAATCAGGCTTGCTCTGATCAAAAAACTGATCGAACTTCAGGGAGGAAACATCTTCGCCCGGCAGGAGGAGGGAGGGGAAAGAATCATCAGCCTGGAGTTGCCGGCGGTCGAAGAGATCGTAAAATCTTACGAGGATGTTGAAGCGCTGGTACACACCGGGGACATCATCCTGTTTAAAGGACTGTATTACAACCGACTCGGCGAGAAATCCGTGGCAACGGATTGGACTCATGTCGGCATGATTGTGAGGTTTCCGGGGAACCCCCTGCCGCTGATCTGGGAGTCCACACCGCTGGAGAATGTCCCCGACAAAGAGCTGGGGAAAAAGAAATCCGGCGCGCAGTTGGTATCTCTTAAAGAGCGCCTGGAAACTTATGAAACCGATGTTTATGCGATTCGTTTCTTAAAAGTCATCAGGGATACCTCCATGCTCAACAATCTTTTCAGTTTTATCTATTATGCTCACACGCTGCCCTTTCCGGGCGAGCTGCGGCTGGTCGGGAAAATTATTCAGGCGAAAATATTCAGCCGGCTGTATCCGATGAAACGCCGTTATAAAAATATATTTTGTTCAGAACTTGTCGCCGAATCCTATATCCGGATGGGACTGCTTCCCGACTCGCCTCCGCCTTCAGCTTACATGCCGATTGATTTCTCAACCCGAAAAAAACTGCCGCTGCTCAAAGGCGCGCATCTCAGCGGCGAGGTCATGATAAAAATTAAAAAGTAAGCGGGCAGACGGGCCCGGTAACGACCCTTGTCGAAAAATTAGCGCATGATCGAAGAGAAGTATAAGAAATGAAAATAGCAGTCATAGTCATCGGTCTTTGTCTGGTCTTCGCTATTTTAATTGTGCGGCCTTTGATTAAAATTCGCTGCACCTCTTCCATGACCGGCGAACCGCCGGAAGCGCACCGGCCGCAAATAACGCACAATCTTTACCGTCATGTGGAAGTATTGAGCAGGGAAATCGGCTCCCGAAGCGTGCACGAATGCGGTAAACTGAAACAGGCACAGACCTATATCGAAACATGTCTGCGGGAATACGGCATGGCCGGCGAAGCCCAGGATTATACCGTCAACGGGAAAACCTACAGCAATGTGGTCGTTACTTTGCCGGGAACCAAGAACCCGCCGCAAACCATAGTAATCGGCGCCCATTATGACACCGTTGCCGACACGCCGGGAGCGGATGATAATGCCTCTGCCGTCTCCCTTCTTTTAGAAATATGCCGCGCCCTCAGGGGCTATTCTCCGGACAACACCGTTAAACTCGTCTTTTTCACACTCGAAGAGCCGCCGGTTTACGATACGCGGAATATGGGAAGCTACGTCTTTGCCCGGGATGCAAAAGAACGCGATGAAGATATTAAATTGATGATTTGCCTGGAGATGATCGGATATTACAATCATCGCGGGAAGGGACAGGAATTTCCCCTGCCCTTGATGAATCTTTTTTACTCGCCGGTGCCGGATTTTGTTTTAGTTATCGGAGATATTGCTTCCAGAAAAATGGTGCTCTTAACCGGTGATACAATTGGCCGGGCGTCCGGTCTGCGGGTCGAAACGCTTGCCGTCCCGCAATTCTTTCCCGGAATCAAGCTCTCCGATCATTCGTCTTTCTGGAAAAACGGGTATCGGGCCATCATGATCACGGACACCGCATTTTACCGGAATCCCAATTATCACACTTCCGGAGACACCATCGACACCCTTGATTTTAATAAAATGACCGCGCTGTGCGAGGGCATGGTGCAGACGGTGAGAGCCATCAGCCGGCAAGCGTGTGTTTGAATACAAGGATCGGCGTTCAAAATGAAAAATAATATTTTTGAATATTCCGGCTTAAAGGGTATCGTACAAATCCGGTTTGAAAATGATTCCGTATTCATCTCCGAGGAACCGAAAAAAGATGCATTGATCTTTAAAGATAGTGACTTGATGCTTATCTCGCAGTCTATCCACCCCTGGATGATTCAGGGCTGCAGGACCGGCATGGAAATCAATTTTACTTACAATGACAATGGCCGGCAAAAAAAGAAAAGCATTATCCTGAGCAGCCCGGAGAAAAATGCAATAGAGCTGCTGGATTTTCTGCAAGACCGCTATGGAGATATCTGCCGCATTCGTCCCACGGAAAAAGAGCGCGTTGAAATGTTCTCGCCGGCTTATTCGGCAACTTATCGGCTGCATGACCTCCGTATTCTTACGCCGTTGGGTGTCATGGCCGGTCTGCTCATCATTTTTGTTCTCGTTCTTTACCTGATGATGGCCACGACGGATCAGGCGATCATGCCCGATCCCGGAAAAATGAATCGGGCCGGTATCGTCATCATGATGCTTGGCCTGATCTTTTTAGCGATGATGCACCTGATTACAACCAGGCGGTTCATGGCTGCAAGAACAGACCCGAACGGCCTTGCCGTCCGGAAAATTTTCAGAAGTCGTCATTATCCGTGGGCGGGACTAACGATAAAAGCACAAAAACAGGCGGTCCATAAAGTATACCGGGGCCTCTACTGCGAGGCTTCCGATCACGGAGAAGTGGTCGCCGCGAAAGCGCTGGTCGATATACGCCTTTCTCCGGAAGATAAAACAGAAATAAAGCTGACGATGCCGGTCGACGAGGCCGGCCGTTTTTACCGCGAGCTCTATTATCGGAACAAAGTTTCTCTTGAGGAAGCAAAACAAAACGGCGCTTTCCCCTGATTCGAAAAAGTCGGCAAAAATAACGCAAATTTCCGGACGGTAATTACCATTG
>JBDKUG010000364.1:0-24762 GCA_039679815.1 Smithella sp. | reverse complement strand
TATCAATATTGTATATGTCCATGTAAAGCTCGACGAGGGGATCGAAGTATTCCTTGAATTCTTTGAGTGACATATTCTTTAGCGGGTCGATGTCCAGCGCCACATCGCCTCCGGCCGAGAAATTATCGCCTGCACCGGTGAAGATGATGGCTCGAATCGTTTTTTCGCTTTTAAGAGCGGCAAAGCCCTTTTGAATTCCTTCGAACAGATCGGGACTGAAGGCATTAAGCTTATCAGGACGGTTGAAGGTTACGATGGCATAGTTGTCTTTTATAGTGACGAGACAGCTGCCGTATGCGCGGGTTTCTTCAGTCATGGCGAAACTCCTTAGTTGCATATTTCCGATTAATCACGGATATTAACCCCAAAGCAAGCTTTGGAGTTTCAGCAATAAGCAAAATTCAAAACTAAACTCTTTCGAATATTGTCGCCGGGGCCTGCCCGCCTCCAGTGCAGAGGGTCACCAGGGCGTATTTCGCATTCCGCCGCTGCAACTCATGGATTGCGGTAACACTGAGACGGCAGCCGCTGTTTCCTACAGGGTGTCCCAGCGCCATTGCGCCGCCGTTGACGTTGAGTTTCGTCATATCGGCCTTGACCTCTTTCGCCCAGGCCAGCGGGATTGGCGCAAAGGCCTCGTTCACTTCGAAGAGGTCGATGTCATCCATTTTCAAACCAGCCATATTGAGTACTTTCGGCGTCACGGTCATGGGGCCTGTGAGCATTAGCTTAGGGTCGGAACCCACCACGGCGTTGGCCACGACACGAACCAGCGGCGTCAATCCCAGTTTTTTCACTTTTTCCCCACTCATGAGCAACACCGCGGACGCTCCGTCTGTCACGGTGCTGGAAAGGCCGGCCGTCATCCAGTCTGTGCCGGGCAGAACCTTGAGACCATCGAGTAGTTCCCGGGTAACTCCCGCACGTATCGGCTCGTCGGTAGAGCAAGTAATTTTATTACCGTCCTTGTCCAGACCTTGCACCTGCATTATTTCTTTCTTGAAATAGCCCTCTTTCGTGGCCTTTAAAGCCTTTTCGTGGCTTGCGACGGCAAAATCCTGGCACTCTTCCTTGGTTATTTTCCATTGGTTGGCTATGGCCTGGGCGGCAGTCATCTGATCCGGGATGCCGTAGCGGTCCATGTACGATTTCGTGATGGGATGTCCCGCATTCTGTCCGTTGGATAATATGCAATTCATGTCGGAGGCGATACCGTATTTGGACATGAGCTCACAGCCACTGGCAATGACCACGTCCATAGTCCCTCCAGCTATCATCCCGGAACCAAGTTGGATTGCGGAAAGACTGCTCCCACACTGGCGGTTAACGCTGATACCCCCCAGTGTTACCGGAAGTTGTGATGACAGAATACCCATCCGTGCCAGATTGAATCCCTGTTCGCCGATCTGGTACACACATCCGGTGATCACATCGTCTAATTGAGTTAAGTCAAGTTGGACACGTTCGACAACTTCGTTGAGGACAAGGGCAAGCAGTTCAGGGGCTATGTATTCGCGATAATAACCTCTTTGCCTGGCAACCGGCGTTCTTACGGCACTGACAATAAAGACATCTCGCATTTGATACCTCCTGTTTAATTCAATCCCGCCGCCGCGGGACGAGCGTTGATTCTCCGTAGCTTTCTGCGAAATCGTAACATTCATCTCATACCTCGACAGCTTGCCGCGAGGTGGTTGATTAAACCACTTCCTCCCATTTATTGATTTGTAACATTGACTATCCGACCCCCGTCAAACAGGCGTGATAATGAAAATACATCCCTGGAGCGGAGTTACATCTCCTCCAGCCTTTTGGGACAAAACTGTATAAGAAGACCTACCGTTTTCTTTCTTTGCCTTTACGGGTTGTGACTTGCTTGAAACTAAAAATAAAGTCCCACAGGTTCGGGGCGGTTATTCTTGATGTATTACACGGAACGATTCCATCATTTGATGGAAACATTATATAGGAAGAAATATTAAAGTCAAGTTTATTTTTATCACGCTTTGGTATAGGAACACCTGGAGAGGTTAGACAAGAATACACAACATTTTATGATTGTTTTACTTGGTTTGTCTTTTTATCTCTGGCAATTTTGGACAACGGACTTCCCCCACCCTTTCTGGTTTTTCTTTCGCGGAGAACGAATGCGGGAATAAAAATAAATTTCAGGGTATCTTTGACCATCTCGATGTATTTTTTTCTATTGAGATTTAACATGGGACGGAAAGCGTTTTCCCCGGAGACAAAGCTGTGCATCCCGTTCATGATGCTCATCACTTCCAGCATGGCCCCGGGTGTTGGACTTTTGGCGTCTTTTGTCAGGTCCATGGCACGAGCTATGTCGCCGCTGAATTCCGGCACCTTGAAATCAATATTGACCTCGTTCCTTGTTCTGCTGAAATAGTGAAGACGGACGAGGTTGGATATCTCCGGATGGTCAAACAAATAATCCGTCATCCTGTCGATGGAAATGTACAGACGTTCTTCCAGAGAACTGCCGTGGACGATCTTCTCCACCTTGAGAAGCTCTTTTCCCAAATCATTGTTCACATCCATGACGACGGCCTCATAGAGGTCATTTTTATCGCCCCAGTGGTAGTGGAGGGTGGAAATATCGATTCCTACTTCCTTGGCAATCATTCGGGTTGTTGTGCCGTGGAAACCGTATTCACCAAAAATACGGCGTGCGACGGCAAGAATCTTTGCCTTCATTGATTCAGGATTTTTACGGGCTTTTTCAAGTGGTGATCTCATTGTGTAACTCCATATATTTTACTTCCTTCAATTAATCACCCAGGTCAAATTCTCCGAGGCTTGCTTCTTATAAACAGTACCTAGACGCGGATATCTTATGGTTTTCTGTAAACCGCGTTTTTAATTCAGTATGAGAATAATTATCAAGCGTCAAGTTGTTTTTGATTTTGATAATACGCCGGACGTTCATCTCGGGTTGGAGCTGGAAGCATGACTTGCCGCCGAAGGTTGCTTATTTAATAGAACAGGCGAAACTACCCCTGTTTTTTCATGGGCCAAGAACAATACATGATCAACATACGTGCAACCGGCAGGAAAAAAGATATTGCCGATATGGAAGCTATCTGCAAAGAATAACAAAAAAAAGAAAGCCGGGGCGTGAACAGCCCCGGCTTTCTTTTAGACTCGTTTTCTATTTCGCCTCTTTTAGCAAAACTTTAACCATATCCGTTTTTTCCCAGAGGTAGTTATCCATAAAGAATGTGCGCGGGATTTTTCTGTATATATTTCCGTTCAACAGATCGAATTTTTCAATCATACCTTCCGGTGTTAAATCAAAATTCGCCGCGATGATTTTTCCGAGTTTCTCATCGGGAATTTTTCCAGTCCCGAATGTGTTGACGTAAATGGAAAACGGATCGGCAATGCCGATGGCGTAAGCCAGCTGAACCGCACATTTGGAAGCAAGACCCGAGGCCACGATGTTCTTGGCAACATGGCGGGCGCCAAAAGCCGCTGAACAGTCAACCTTCTCCGGGGTCTTGTTGACCACCGCACCGCCGCCAAGCTGCGCGCCCGGATAACCGCCGTAAAACTGCACAACCAGCTTGCGTCCAGTCACACCGGAATCAGCGGCGCTGCAGGAATTGATGGCATTCCATTCACCCGTCGGGTTGAACAGAAATTCAGTCTTCTTGTCCACGCAGTCCTTGAGGGAATCAAAAGCGATCTTTTTGGCACGGTCGCGCACCTTCGATCGATCGCCTTTGACAAAACGGTAATCGATCGAGTTGGACATCAGAACTTTTGCCACACGCAGAGGCTTTCCCGTCTTGGTATCGTAATCAACCGATACCTGCCCTTTTCCATCCGGTGCGAATATCGGGTCCTGACAGTATTCAAAAGCCCGCATTAATTTGTTCACCAGTACATAAGGCAGGGGAAGCATTTCCGGTGTTTCATCGCAGGCAAAGCCATACATAATGCCCTGATCACCCGCGCCGATTTCACGATCCTTGTTTAAAAGGCAGCTTGTGCCCTGGTTGATGTCCGGAGACTGGGGAATGATCGCATTGAGCACGCCCATTAAGTGGCCGTTCAATCCGACGGCCGCATGGTTGTAGCCAAGCTCAACCACGGAATCCCGCGCCAACTTGTCGATATCGACATAAACTCTTGTCCTGACTTCACCGCCGACAATGCATATTCCCTTGCCTAAAAACACCACAATACCGCAATGCGGCATATTCGCCAGTGTAAGCTTTTGTTTCTTTTCTTCATCAAGGATGGCAGCAATGACGTTTGCCGCAATGATATCCGCAACCAGATCAGGATGACCCACTTTGACACTTTCCGACGAAATCTGCATAAACATTCTCCTTACATATTTTTTTGTGCGGGTTTGGGTGACTGAAAAAAAACCCGCGCCAAAGCACGGGTTCAATTGAATAACTCATTGATTTTCAGTGCTTTAGCACATTTATAGAGCGGAGCAATTTACTTTTAAATCACCGCTTGTGAAGATTCATATCATATAAACCCATAAAATCAAGTAATTTTTAATTTAAAAAAACATCGTTTATATATAAATGAAGGTAATTAAAATTCCCACCCAATCTTTTTCATTAAAGTTTCAGACTTCTCTACGATTATGATGATTTCTTTTTGTAGAATACACTAAAAAAAACCCCAAGGGCAAAGGAAAGTGACCGCCCGAGAACCACCACTGGTGATATCAAGCCGATTACGGGATCTTTTTTAAACGTTTTTATGGAAAATGAAACCGAAGATGCCATAATCCCAAGAGAGAGCCCTGCTGTTATCTTTAACAGTTCAGGGAAAGCGACAGAAAAAAGGACACTCGGTATCGAACAGGCTGCCATCATTGTTTGAAGTTTGATAACCATCGGGGTGTAAGTGTCCTTGATGGCCTTACCCGGATAGTTCCGATAGACGATCATCCGCCAATATCCTCTTTTAAACTTCAGCCGGAGATAGTTCACGAAGGAATCCGGGTGAAGGTGATAAACGATCGCTTCAGGATTGAATTCCAAACGGTAACCTGCTGCACACATGCGATATGAAAGTTCCGTATCTTCATTGTTGGCGACAGGAAAAGATTCATCGAAAAGTCCTGTCTTGATAAATATATCCTTCCGGAAAGCAGCGGAATAGGTATCCACCATATCAATGGCGTCCGCTTTGCCTAAAAGATCGTACCGGTCTTCAAATTCGGCTTGAGCAAATCTGGCGGCAAGCGACTTCTGATTCGTATGATATGCTCCTTTAACGCCAATGGTCTTTTCGTTTTGGAAAGGCAGTGCCATTTGCCTGAGCCAGTCCCGATCCGGCGAGCAATCCGCATCGGTAAACAGGATAATGTCCCCCTTCGCAACACGCGCTCCGTGATTCCTGGCTGCTGCCGGCCCCCGGTTCGGTTGGCTGATACAGTTCACGCCGAAGCGGCGTGCCGCATCCGCGGTATCATCGGTTGAGCCGTCATCTATAACAATCACTTCGTACTCGTCGTGAGAAATCGTCTGCTGTTTTAGCGCTGCCAGGGTATCCGGCAAGGTCCTGCCAGCATTGTAAGCCGGAATAACGACGGAATAACGGATTGTTTTCTTTTCAGCCATTAAGTCTCATGCCCGCGAACCGGAAATCAGGTATCGGAAGAACGTCACAGCTGCCTTGGCCGTACGATGAGCCAGTGCAGGATGTGTAACGATCTGCCGCAACTTATAAGTGATATACGAAGGCCGGAGATAGAACCTGCGTCTGGCATTATCGCACCATTGAACAAGATCGGCCGGCGCAAAGGCATCATTTCTTATTACACAGTTATGAAGCCCTTCCGGAGTCAGCCAATTTCGGAAATCATGTGTCTCTATCCAGCCCTTGTCACAATAGTCATGATAGGCCTCTGTTCCGGGATAGACCATCACCGGATAGAACTGGACCGTGTCCGGATTCAGACGGAGCGCCAGTTTGATGGTCTGCTCGGCTGTTTCTTCCGTCTCCCCTGGAAACCCCACCATAAAGCAGCCATGAATCAGGATTCCTGCCTTTCTGGCGTTCTCCATAAACGCGGCCATCTGCTCTATTTTGGTTCCTTTCTTCATTTCATTCAGGATTTCCTGATTGCCGCTCTCGAAGCCTACGCATAACTGCTGACAGCCGGCAGCCTTCATCATTTTCATGGTTTCCAGATCGAGGTCGATCCGTGAATTGGCGACAAACGGAAGACGCACATCGCTTTTGATGAGCGCTTCGGAAAAGGCGATAAGACGGCTCTTATTCACCGTCAGGGTATCGTCCTCTATGAAGATCGATTTGGCATCGGGAAACGACTTCTGCACAAAACGAATCTCTTCAACAACATCTTCAACATTGCGCACGCGAAATTTCCTGCCGGTCATCGTCTGGGGATAGAGGCAAAACCGGCACAAAAACGGACATCCCCGGCTGGTGATCAACGTTACCATGGGGTAAAGAGCATTGGGATTAAAATAATCTGAGATGTTCAGGTGTTTTGCATAAACGCGGCTGACCCAGGGCAATTCGTCCAGATTAGAGATGAATGGTCGATCCGGATTGTGAACGATCTGAGACCCTTTCCGGAATGACAGACCGGGAATGCCGGAAAAAATGTCGCTCAAGCTATCGGAACTCTTTTCCAGAACAGAAGCCAGTTCTCTTAACGTGAACTCGTACTCCTTTCTGGCGACAGCGTCAACTGCCGATCCCGCCACTAGCGTCTCTTCAGGAAGGGCGGACACATGGGTGCCGACAAAGACAATGACCGTATTCGGGAGAATCGCCTTCAGCGCTCCCGCTACCCGGACATCGTTTTCAATGCTGGGCGTACTCGTGTCCATAACAATCAATGCCGGCCCGATGCTTCTGCCCATCTCCAGAATATCCGTTTGAGTCAGACCCCTGGCCGGGGCATCGGTCAGGATAACCTCATGTCCCGCCTGCTCCAGCACACCGGTGGCAAAGGCCAGCCAAATGGGAAAATAAAGCGTGCCGCTCTTGGTCACGGCGGGACTGCGCTGCGGCCTGGAAAACTTTGCTAAAAACGGTGGATTGAGAACCCAGATTTTCATTGGTTACCTTCAGCCAGGGAACTTTCAGGTCGCCCCTGACATTTTTTAAAATCATTTATTTTCCACACATACGATAAAAAAATTTATCGCCGGCTTTCTGAAACTCCATATAACGGACTGTCTGCTTAAGCTTAACGGTCTGTTGCCCGAACGATATCCCTTTGAGTGGGCATTGAAAGTGTTTTGTTTCATAACTGAAGGCCTGTGGCCTTCCCGGTAAGGAATATACGAATTATTGCGCTTCGCAAATGCTGCGCGCTTCCGGTCAAGGCGTAGCGAAAGATCAGTAATGACAACTGTTTGAGCCGCAGGCGAGTTTTGTCATTACCTTTCGCAAGCTTTAGATTTATTCAAAACACTTTTAGGCTAGCGAAAAGGATATTTGGGCAACAGACCCTCAAGGGGTTATTTTGAAAACCATCTACATGAGGAGAACGTGTCTCGCTTGACACATCCCCTTTTTGATGGTTTATTGCCGGCCATGAAATCGAAAGTATTAATAACCGGTGCGGCAGGCTTTATCGGAAGCCACCTGGCGGACTCTCTTCTCCAAGATGGAATTCCGGTGAGATGTTTGACGAAACCGGAAAGCGACATATCCCATCTTGCAGGATCCCGTTCAGAAATAATTTCAGGTGATGTTAAAGATCCTGCATCGTTGGCACCTGCCATGGAAGGTGTTCATACGGTGTATCATCTCGCGGCGATTTCCCGTCTGGACGCGAACGTCCCCGACGAAGAATACTATAAAACCAATGTTGAGGGCACAAGGAATGTCCTTGAA
Organism: Smithella sp.; assembly: GCA_039679815.1. Taxonomy (GTDB): domain Bacteria; phylum Desulfobacterota; class Syntrophia; order Syntrophales; family Smithellaceae; genus UBA8904. The sequence goes on along the minus strand of JBDKUG010000364.1, from coordinate 16,893 downwards.
TCCGCCCGGCGTGCAGGCGTAAAGAGAGTTCTCTACACCTCCACAATAGAATCCGTTGGAACGTCAAAGGACGGAGCACCATTAACCGAAACAACCCCTCCCGCACCCCGGAACATATACGGGAAAACCAAACTCGAGGCGGAAAAACTGGTTCTGGATTATCACAGACAGTATGGCATGGAAACCTTTGTTGTTCGTCCTCCCATGATTTACGGCCCCCGCGAGCTAATTTTGTGTCAACGACTTTTCAGGATCATTCAGCGGGGTTTTTATCCAATCATCGGCAGCGGCAGCGCGCTTACGGAGTTCTGCTTCGTGAAGAATCAGGTCCGCGGCATCCGTCTCACAGCGGAAAATGGCAAACCGGGGCAGGTTTATTTCATCTCCGACGATCGTTCATACACCATCGAAGAAATTGTTGACGCCATCGCATCGGAACTGGGCACGCCGGTGGTCAAACCTCACATACCGGTGCGACTGGCGCTCCTTATGGGCCTGACATTTGAGATCTTAAGCAAATTATTTCGGTTTTATCCATTCGTCATCCCCCAAACCGGCCGTCCTCCCTTTTCCAGAAAAACGGTTGAATGGACATCGGAAAGCAGGCTGTTCTGTGATATTTCAAAAGCAAGACACGAACTCGGATACCGGCCGCCCTACAGTCTCAAAGAAGGCATCCATCAGACGGTCGATTGGTACAAAAAGAAGGGATATCTGAAATAGCTTTTTCAAGATCAGTCTGGCACTTCATGTCAATATTTCATTGACGGCGTCATAAACATCATCAGGCGTAATGGACTGAATGCATTCATGGTACAGATGGTGATTGCACACACTTTCATCGCAATTCCCCCGGCATGAACAGTTTTTCTCAACGACTCTGAATCGATTTCCATACGGCCCGGTTTCGACACTTTTAGACGGGCCGAATATGGCGACCGTTGGGGTTCCCGCAGCCGCAGCCATGTGCATCGGTGCGCTGTCGTTGCAAATCAGAAGTTGAGCTCTCGCGATCACCTCATACAACTGTCTGACTGATGTCTTCCCGGCCAGCACTACCGGCCGATTCTTCATAAGCGCGACAACTTCATTCACAATCTCAAGTTCCGAACCGGAGCCCAGGATCACCAGCGGCAGGCCGATCTCCTCGATCAAGCGGTCATAGAGTTTTGCGCATCGATCCAGGGGCCATCTTTTCAGTGGAAGGCGACTGCCGGGATGGACACAGATAAAAGGAGAAGAAACACTATTATGCGTCAGAAGTTGCTTTACTTCCTCTTTTTCCGCTGCTGTTGTGCAGACCCCCCAGTGCAAAACACTGGTATCGCATTTCAGGAATCTGGCCAGGTCAAGATGGTATTCCACCTTATGCTTCACTTTTTCGAAAGGAACAACATGCGAAAGGAGACACCCGCCACCCCCCACGGCATAACTTAACTTCGCTCCGGACCTTGAAGGAAGAACCAGGAAAAGTATATCCCGGATATCCGCCCTGGCCTCAATCACAAGGTCAAAGCGCCTCCTTCGAAGCTGTCTAAGAAACTTCAGGTACTCTATGAAGGAACCAGCATAGAACCAAAAGGGCTCGTAAACCAGTATATCGTTCACATAAGGGTTGTTTAAAACAATTTCGCGCCCTCCTGACGATGTTAAAAACGTGATGGCTGCATCTGGAAACCTTTCCTTCAATGGCTTCAGCATTGGCAGCGTCATAATGACATCGCCGATATAGGCCGTTCGGATCAGCAGAATCTTTTGAATGTCTTCCGGGCGGATCGGCTTGTTCTTTTTTACGAATGGCCGGACCGGGAAAGTGATTAAATTGAAAAGGCCATCCGCCAGGATCGTTAAAACACGCTTTTTACGGTTGACGATTTTATACACTTATCTTATCTTCTTCTTGCAGATCGTTCAATCAAAAATGAAGGCCCCTGTCGATTTGATCAACCACCTCGCAGCAAGCTAAGGAAAATTAACGCACGTCCCGCAGCAGCGTGATCAAAAGGCGGGTGGTCTTGATGATGTCAATCGTTTATCAACTTTTCCGATCATGGAGATTCTTTTTCGAATAGCTTTCCAGTCTCCGCGAATCACTGCTTTAAAAACTTTTGCAATTTTCGAAGCCAGACGTATACCATTTTCAGCGACCCTTAAGAATGGTATCCATGACTGCCTGTTGAAAAAAGTTACAATGCCGTGGCGGGATAATAACCTCAACAACCCTATGGGATAGTTCTGATTGTTCAGGAGGAAAAGAAAATTGATGTAATTGGTACTCGGCATTTCCAGTATTTTTTTATAGATTTCCTCTTTTTCATCCGCGATCAGGCCGGCATCCTGATATTGACGATAAATTAACGTTCCTGGAAAAGCGACTAATGAGGAGCGTTTAAACCAAAAGGGGCGTGGCAGTTTCAGCGTCAAATCAAATGTCTTCAGGGTATCTTCAACATTTTCAAACGGGTTGTCCAGGATCAGGTGGTAACAGGGCGGAGCCATCCGGTCACGGTACTTATTTAAAATCGCAGCCGCCGCCAGTAATTGTTCTTCTTCCAACAAACGCTGGTAGAGTTCTTTTGTCTTTTCGGCAACGCTTTGGATGCCTGTCTCTACGAAAACGAGGCCCGCATCCAGCAACGGCAGCATTTTTTCCTCCGTGATGTTCTGCGGGCTGATCAGCAATTGAAAAGGCAGTCCGATCTTTTTTTTGTAAAGGGCTGCAAAATTTTGTATTTCCGTCACTGAACGCAGGGCAAAATTATCGTCGCAGAATTCGATTTCCTCGACGCATGGATGGTTCGTAATAATGTTTTCTAATTCATCCACAATTCTTTCCACGCTCAATTTCCGGACAAAACCTTTTGCTCCGTAAAGTTTGCGATAAAAATCATTCACACAATAACTGCAATTATAGGGACAACCGCGAGTTGTAAAATACATGAAAGATTTCAGCGGAATATTTCTGTAGTAAGGGACCGTGGCCATAAAGCGTATGAAATATTCTTCATTAAACGGCACCAGGCTGTCGGTCTGTAAATCACGGACAAAATGATTATCAGGCCCGTAATCCAGCCACGGCAGTGCGTCCAGATCCTTCAGCAACGGCCTGACAGGATTAATAATGGTTTTAGAGTCTTTCAAAAGGCAAAGATTGGCAATGTCTGAATAGTCCCGGCCCTTCTCCATGCATTCAGCCAGTTCGGCCAGGGCTTCTTCTCCTTCTCCAACACAGACGATGTCAGCATATTCCAGACATTCCTCAGGACGCACCGTAGGGTGCACGCCACCCCAAATCACCGGAACAGACAATTTTTTCTTGATGGCCCTGGTTAATTGCACTGCAGCGCTGAAATATTGAGTCATAAAAGATATACCTATCAGGTCGCTTTGACTTGCTGCTTCGATGGTTTGGTCTATGATCCGGTTCGAGTATTCATAATTTCTGGCATACAAGAAACCGTTTGCGTTCCGATAGGTATCCGGAATAATCGACAGCGTAATGACGCAAACCGTGTGTCCGCGCGCCTTTAAAAAAGAGGAAAGGCTTCGTGCGCCGAATGCACTGATATTGGGGGATGAGGGAGTAATTAAGGTTATATTCATAAATCTTTCCGTGGTCTCAAGTCTTTTATGAAGTTTTTGCTTCGCAGACGTCACAATCCTTTGAGACGCAGCATAAGATCAAATATCTTTTCAATGTAACGGGTTTTTCTCTGCGTATAATATACCGGGAAAAGCAGATTATCGGAACTTTTTACAATCCCTTCCTGCAATGCAATTTCATGAAGTTTTGTATGGGGTTCGATGCGAAGGGAGTTAAACTCAAAATGCACCCTTTTCTTCAGTTTCATTTTCGCCCTGATGACAAACCATGTAATGGAAAACAAATTGGATAAATTCTGGCCCGGCGGATTCTTGAAGAAATTATAATTGATCTCCACCCCGTTCTCCTTCTCCAGGATACGATAGGCTTTCAAAATGTCTTCCCTGGTAAGGTTTTTTCCTAATTTTTTCAGGACATCATCAGAAAAACCATCCGGTGAAAATATAAAGTTATCACATCCGGCATCTTTTGCCAGCGTCACAAACTCCCTGTCCAGATACTTTTCATTGAACCATGCGGACCATTTGACCTTCAGCTTCCGTTTGATGATTTCCATGCAAATATCCTGGGCATGTTTTTGCGGGATATTGAAAACGGAATCAACAAACATGAAACGTTCCACGTTATGTTTGTTCAATAAATACTCTATTTCATCAACAATGACTGAATAGTCCCTGAGTCTGTATTGCCTTCCATTCAGGAAAGGATATATGCAATAGATACAGTGGAGGGAACAACCTCTTTTGGTTTCGATGCCGATTGCATCTCTGAATTTTTTATATTTTTCAACAGGAATCTCTCCTGTCTTGATGATGTTCATCTGACGGGGCCCCGGTAATGAACCCGGCCCGGTATAGATCACATTGCCGTTTTTTCTGTAGTACAGGGAAGAAACATTTTCAGGTGTCTGGAGGTTGTCAAGCAGTTGGGGGAAAGTTATCTCTCCCTCCAGGAATATGCCAAAATCGATTCGCGGCTCATCCTTCATGATTTCATCGGCAAATATCGAAAAACCGGAACCCCCGACGGCAATGTAAGCATCAGAACAGGTTTTTATTACATCGATCATTTCCTTTAAGGTTTTATAATAAAAGGTCACCGTTCTCTTGTTTGTGGAATCAATATTTCTCAAAGAAATGCCGATCACGTCGGGTGAAAACCCCGTAATCATCTCTTTCATCTGATCAAATGGCTTCGGGGATATGTTTAAATCAAATATCTTAACATCATGGCCTTGCAGTGAGGATTGGATACAGGACAACCCCACGGGGAACACCGGGAGTTCTTTATCGCCCAGGTAAGATGTAAGCAAAAGGATTTTCATTCTCAATGTGTCTACTTCAATGAACTGTATATGTATTTCATGCCGATATAAACATATTTGACCACAGGCTTTAACGGCCTGCTGTTAAAAATATTCAAAAAAGGCGGGCTGATCAGAAGCTTCAACAGCACGCCGGGAAATTTCCCTGTCTTGGAAAGCGTCATAAGAAGATTGAGATAATCAGGCTTCCGCATCGTGTAGGTCTTTTCATAAATATCTCTGTCGTCATTAATCGCAAGAGCATTTTCTTTTGCCTTTTCATATAAAAGCGTACCGGGATAGAGAATCAAAGTGAAAGGCTGCAGATGAAACGGCTTCGGGATATCCGCTATGAAACGAAGGCTGTCCACCCTGTCCTGGTCTGTTTCAAACGGAACGTCCACTAAAAAATCATAGTTGGGCGGATACATTTTGTCTTTAAACTTATTCACAAGGCGGATCGCCTTCATCATTCTCTCATTGCTCATCATTTTGCGGTTGTATAATTCCTGCATCCGGACACTTCCGCTTTCAATGCCCATCTGAACATAGACAAGACCGGCATCGACAAGCAGAGACATTTTTTCTTCCGTTACGCTCAACGGACTGATAAGACATGAAAACGGCAACTGGATCTTTTCTTTATATTGCGAGGCAAATTCTTTCAGATTCTCAATGTTTTGAGCCATAAACTCATCATCGGAAAACCATATGTAATTGACGTACGGCATTTCCTTCTTGACCCATGAAAGTTCTTCAATGACATTCGTAACAGACCGCCAGCGTAGCTTTCCTTTTCCGCCATACATTTCTTTTATCGTGTGATTTATACAGTAGGCACAACTGTATGGGCACCCCCTGCTGGTCATCGTCTGATATCCCGTTTTGCCCAGATACCTGGATACCGTGCCTTCTTTCAGAAATATCTGGAAGATTTCGTCCGTCAGAGGGACCATACGGTCATTGAATATGATGTGGTGGTCATCCATGCTGTAATCCGGGAAAGGATAAACATCCAGATCACGCGGCAGGGGACTCAAAGGATTTTGAATGACCTGATCACCGGTTTTGAACCACAGGTTCTTTGTCCGCAGATAATCTTCGCCCCTGGACATCTTTGTCACAAGCTCCAGCATGGCATCCTCCCCTTCCCCGATACAAACCATGTCAGCATGCTGCAGGCATTCAAGGGGTTTGATCGTCGGGTGTACGCCACCCCATATGACGGGCACGGTCAACTCTTTTTTCATTTGGGCCGTAACTTGAACAGCCCCTTTGAAAAAATTCGTCATGAGGGTGATGCCTATTAGATCGGACTGCCGGCATAAAGAGGTGACTTCCTCGAGAATATGATTTTCGTACCTTGGTTTTCCGTAGACGAGGTCATCCCCGTAAGGATCCGGAAGAAAGATCATCTGGGTCTCGTGGCCGTGATTTTTCAGATAGGAGGAAATGACGCGAAGCCCGAAAGACGTGATATCCGGATATAATGATATTAAGGTAATTTTCATTTTTCCAAATTTTCCAGGGGTTCGTTGTTAAGGTTTCCGGATGATCTTTTGCGAGATACGGATTTCGGGATTAAAACCCCTTCCTGAAACTCCTCCCAGAACATCCAGTGCTCTGGATGGCGATTAACGAAAGTTTCAAAAACCCGTGCGTATTGTGCTGTGATCTCCCGCACATCATGCTTTCTGTCGTCAGTCCGCTGCATGGCGATCGGCTCTTCTATGACAGCCAGATGGGTAAAGTCCTTCTGCTGAACGCAAAACAGGGGAAGCATCACAGCCCCGGTGGTACGTGCCATCCGTGCCGGTCCCGGCGGAAACAGCATGGTTTGACCGAGAAAAGGGAGCGGGAGGTAGTTTTCACCGGCACCTCTGACACCGCCTATCCCGTCACCGGTGATCATCAGTATGCCATTGTGCTTCAGCGTCTCATAGGCCGGACGGAGCGATTTGCCGACATGGATGTGTTTAACCCTGAACTGGTTTTCCAGACGCATTCGTATGCGCAGATGGACGTTTTTATGCACCCAGCTGTGCGTCTCTTCTTCCGTATCACGATAACCGATCTGGCTGACATCGTAACCCATCATCCCCAGCGCGACAAGCGGGAACTGCTTACAGCCGTAATGCATGTGCACCAGGATTACCCCCCGGCCCTGCCGGAGCGCCTGCTCAAGATGGTCAAGGCCTTCAAACGTGATGTGGCGCGAAAGGTTGGCGGTGTTCAGAGTGGCGTACTTGTATAACTCCATGTGTTCGATATAGTGGCGTTGAATGTTTTGCCTGGCAATCTGCAGGGCTTGTGCTTTCGTCAGGCTTCTGCCATAGGTCTCCAGAAGATTCACGGCGATGAGATTTCTTCGTTTCCGCAGGATCTGGGATTCCGCAAGCCCTACCGCCTCACCCAGGAAATAGGCAAAACGCCACGGCAAGGCCCTGACGCACCATCTCAGGGGATACCAGGCTACCAGTTTGGCCATGTCGCGCAGCATACTGTCTCTGATGATCATAACCGCCTCAATAGAAGGACTGTCCCCAAGATGATGTTCGGGACACCCAGTTCAGGCATATCCTGCCTAGTTGTTCTTTCAATTTAAAAACGAGACCTATGATCGAATCATGTCTAAAGCTTTGCGGAACAGACTGCTGGGAGTATGCCGAAATTGAGGAAGGAATCTTTTAATTTGCATTCTCAATGAATCATTACGTTTAAATATGTAATCGGCCATTTCTCGGGCTTTCTTGTCAAATTCTTCGGGGGTCATATTAATCGTAAAACTCGCATCCGGCCAAAAGGCGAACGTAGTCCAGTCGGCGTTTTCGGGGATCAACCCCAGATCAATAGCCTCCTGATATAGGTCACTTCCGGGCATGGGATCAAAGATATTGAAAGCCACATTATCGGCATCTAATTCTTTGATCAGGTCAAATGTCTGGTTCAGATCTTCTAATGTCTCATATGGAAGCCCTGCCATGAAAAACAATCCTAGATTAATTCCTCCGGCTTTGACAATCTTAACTGCCTCTCGCAGCACGTTCAGGTCTAAGTTCTTCCGGATCATTTCCAATACGCGGGGGCTTCCCGATTCCACTCCAAGCTTCAACTCTGTACAACCTGCACTGCGCAACAATTCGACAAGTTCTTGATCAATTAAATCTGCCCGAGTCGCAGCTGTGAAGGTAAATCGTTCTTTACTCTCAATGACCCGCGTGGCGAATTCTATAATTTCTTTTCTCCTTACACTAAAAGCGTCATCCCAAAACATGAATCGTCTGAGCCCATATTGATTCATGAGGGAATTTATTTCTCCAACACAATTTTCTGGAGACCTCATCCTCACACGACGCTGCCAGAATTTTTTTGACGAACAAAAACGGCAGTTCCATGGGCATCCACGACCGTAAATAAGGCCTCCTAATTGTTGTTTCGTATAGGTTTCCGGATAGAGATTTATGTCCCTGCGTGGAAACGGCAATGAATTCAAATCATTACATAGTTGACGGGGTGGGGTGATGAATACGTCCCCATTTTTGCGATAGGCCACTCCCAATACATTTTTGAAATCCGGGTTTGCTCTCTCTCTATGTAATCGACACACCTCAAGGAAGGTCGCTTCTCCCTCCCCGAGAACTGCGAGATCGAAAACCGGTGCACTCAACATAGTTTCATTGGGCAGATAGGTAACATGATGTCCGCCAATTATCACTGGACAATCAGGCCGCCACTCCTTCACTATCTGTCCAACCTTAACAGCAGCACCATACTGAACCGAAAGAGCTGTTATCCCAACCAAATCAGGTTTCACATCTTCAAGGGTCCGTTTCACTTCCCGCCAGACAAAGTGATTCTTATTCGCAAGCGCCTCAATACAAGTCCGATGAGATTGGCTGCGTAATTCGAATATTTCTCGCATTCCACGCTTTGGCCGTGGCTCACCAGGTTGGCAATTATCAGCGCTGTAGATCAACACTTCAAAACCATCTTCGATGAGAACGGCTGCTAAATAGCCCAGCCCCAGAGGCAACCACGCATCCATACCGGAACCTCTAATACGCGAATATGGGGGATTGATCAAAAGTACGTTCACAAAGCATCCTCCTCCTTTTGGACAGTCTCCGCACTAAATTGAGTTTTATCATTGGTCTATCATTTAAGATGGTTAATTCCATCTGAGCTTTCCAGATTAATAAAAATAAGCTCCCCATTTTGAGTTGTTGTCATCAACAGATCTCTTATCACGGCTTCCCTCAATGAATTCTACCACCTTGTCAGCCATTTTCATAATCTCATTGGTCATAGCATGATAACGGAATAAACCCTGACGTCCACAGGTTAGCATATTCTCAAGGCCGTCAACGATATCAAGATATTTTTGACGTTCTCTTTCAAATCCAATATTATAAATAGGATATGCATGTGGCATCTCAATAATGAAATCATCTTTCACATCATCCTTGGATTCTATTACTTTCATGTTTATCAGATCTTCGATGCATCGTGAAACAAGGTCTGTCTTTGACATTTGCTCTATCTTATCACCCTTGTTACAACAAACTTCGAGGCACAATGAACTTTTTCCGAAGGGAGCCATATAGTCGCTCATCATTTTAGGTTCGTAAATACGTTTAAAAACATGCTGTCTATCCATTGAGAACATTTCGAGACAATCCAGAACGCTATCTTTATTGATAATAAGATTAACAAGACGTACATTTCTGTATACAATGTTACTAGATGTCCTACTTCTATTCTCAAAACCGGGTAAAAACAAATTGATTAATTCCGGTAATGGTAAAGTTGATATAAAATAGTCACCATTTATTTTCTTTTTTAAGCCATTTATATCTATAATGACATCTTGAATAGATCGGCCTTTAATATTGATAACTTCAATCTTTGAATTTAAATAAATGCTCTTGTGGTTTAAGGTTCCAATCATGGCATCGCAAAGTTGACCTGCCCCTCGACGCGGATACCAACCCATAATCGTCTCAGCCACGGGAGAATTTGTTTTTTGAAGTTCTTCACGTGCTTTGCTGCTGAATAGGTAATTTATTCTATTTATAATATTTTCCAGTAAACTTTTCCCGCTGACATTTTCTCGTTCTTTGCCCCATAATATAGAAATTTGATGGGAAGATAACCCCGTGCATTTTTCAATATATGGTGAATAAAAATCATTATAAAGCTTTCTGCCAAAGCGCTTGGTCATGTAAGTTTTCAAGCTCGCGTTTTCGTCTTTTAATTTCTTCAGATTCATTTTATTAATTATATAATCCACGATATAAAGAATAGAAGTGAGTGGATTCATCTTAGTAAATATCTCAATAGGTCGAATTGGGTATGAAAGAATAGCCTTATTCGTGTACATACAGAATCGGCCTGATAGACTTAATAAATCAGTCCCCAAAAGATCGACGTATTCATCGACATACTCATCAAAAAAAAGATGAGGGCCATAATCGAAATAAAATGGTTCACCCTCATAGTAGTGTTGATAAGTTTGTACCATACCACCTATCTTTTGGTCCTTTTCAATCAAGGATATACTGTAGCCAAGCTTATTTAAAAGGTATGCTATTCTGAGGCCGGCAAAACCGCCCCCAAGAATAACAATATTTTTTTTATTCGACATTTCCCTCGATGATTTAATCAAGATAATCCACTTTCACGAAAGTGTAATTTCATGGCAATAATTTTTAAAAAACGATGAAACAACAGAAAGAAACGATCGGCCAGAGGCCGGTTCAGAAAAAACAGAAATGGACGGGATATTAAAAATTAAAGAATTTTTTGAGGCATGCGGTATTTATTCATATCCACCAGAAAATTCAGATAGCCGCCCTGATGTCTCTGGCCGAAAGTAATATCATACATATCATCAAAAAATATCCCATCGGCACAGGCTTTTTTGTGCAGTGCCGTCCCAGGAAAAAAACTTAGAGCATAGACCCTGGTGATATAAGGACGCGGCAGTTTTACCAGCAAGCGAACAGTTTCCAGGAGGTCTTCATTCGTTTCGTAAGGATTTTCAATGATAAAATCATAATACGGCAAAAGCCGGTCTTTGTAGCTATTGAGAATATTAGCTGCTTTTAATGACTGCTCAACACTCCCGACATGCTGACGGTCGTAAAGTTCGATGATTCTCCTGCTTCCGGACTGGATGCCCATGCCGACATTCGTCAAGCCGGCGTCTACAAGTAAGTCAAATTTCTCCCTGGTTACGTTGGCTGGCGAGACAAGGATATAAAAAGGAAGTGCTATTTTTTCTCTATATAGTTTTGTAAATTCCTGAATATCGGAAAAGCTCCTGCTTGAAAAGGTATCATCGCAAAAACAGATTTCACCAATAAAAGGAAAGGCATTTTTTACCCACATTAATTCTTCTATCAAATTGCTGACACTTCTTTTCCGGAAATAGCGCCTTCCATATATATTTTCGGTAAGAGGATATTCTCCACAAAAAGTACATTTATACGGACATCCCCGAGCCGAAAGTACCTGGTATGCCGGGTTCTCCGGCCTATCACTATTCAAAGGTGGAAAAAACTTGATCAGATGACGGCGCCAGTTTTCCAGGGTCATTGGTTCAATGCGGTCCCCGACCAACAGATGGTGGTCATCAAAGCTGTAATCCGGGAATGGCAGGCTGTCAAGATCTTTTGCCAGGGCTCCTGCGCCGTTATTGACAACCTGTCCATTTTTTTTGATCCATATTCCAGAAACGGTGGATATATCATCATTCTGCTGCATTCGGTGAACCAATTCCAAAAACGAGGTTTCCGCTTCACCCACACAAACCATATCGGCAGTTTCAAGGCATTCTTCAGGCGATGCCGTTGGGTGAATCCCTCCCCAGATGATGGGTGTTGAAATAGAATTTCGGATACGCTGAGTAAGTTCAACGGCAACTGATTTATGATGCGTCATCAAAGACATGCCGATCAGATTAGAATCTTTGCAAAGGTCGATTATTTGATTCATGATACCTTCGCTGTACTGATACCTGGTATGCATTGACCTCCTGCGCTGAACATCTTCTAGAGCAGGTAGAAATATTAGTTGACATCGATAACCGCATTGCTTTAAGAGCGCCGAAAGAATTCGAAGCCCGATCGCGTCTGTTGACAACCCCAGTGATATAAAAGTAATTTTCATAATTTATTTTCCTTGCTATATAATAAAATGCCTTTTATCACTCTTCCCTATATTATCATCCTAATGGTTTGTTGCTTTTTCCAAAATCCTCATAAGGTTCCTTCATTCTTCATCAACAAATAACTGCGGATAATCATCTGATGCATTGAAATTATGCGTAAGCAATGTCATCCCGAAATGACAGGGATATTTTTTAACATACTCAGAGAAGAATTGAGCGTAACGATCCGTGTCATCCGCCACCGTCTTTTTCAAATCGGACATGGCCGTTTGTGGCAAATCAAAGGGTTTTTCAAAAAGCAGCAGGTGGGTGTCATCCTGATTACGGACCACAAAGGTTGGAATGATGACCGCTCCTGTTCTTCTTGCCAATTTGAACGGGCCCGCAGAAAACATTGCCTTGCGTCCAAGAAAATTTACAGGCGTCCAGTTTGTACCGTCTCTTCCATCAAATGCAATACACAATATTTCATTATTCTTCAAAGCATTAAGCATTGGCCTTAAGAATCTTTCCGCCTGTATATATTTGACGGGCAGCCGGTCGGCATCCCGCTTTCGCCAGACCCATACCCTTTCATGAATAAGAGATTTATGCCTTTGCTTTCCTGTGAGCTGATTCACTTTATATCCCTTGTATCCCAGATAGGGAAGCGGCAGGAGAAAGGAACCAAAGTGAGCCAGCAAAAGGATCACCCCATGACCAGAAGACAGTGCTTTGTCAACATTCTCCATTCCCCTGACCTCCAGCATTTCATCGAGGGTATCCTTTGAAAGACGGCCAAAGAAAAAAGTTTCCGCGATACGGGCATAATGATTCTCAAAACCTCTCCGGGTAACCTGCATGATCACTTGCCGGTCTTTCTCATCTGTAAGAATCAACCTGATTTCCTGAGCCAGAGCTTCTCTTTGCTTTGCGTCCAGACGGCAGATCACACGTCCCAAAAACCTGCCTGTTGACGATATTCTTTGCCATCCAATCATTCGATAGAAGAAATAAGAAATTCCCCCGAATACCCATAAGCCTGCGTCAATCAGCCCGGCAACTACATGACCTGTTTTCATATTCCGATAAATTCAACAAAAATCATTTTTAGTCTTTTTAAACCTGACATATCATCAATGATGCCGGTCTTTGGCTCGTTCTATAAAATGGCCGTTCCTCTAAACGTTCTTCCGTGTTCAACTCATTTCGACTTGAGTTGAAAAATCTTTACAGAAATTTTTTCTCCGTCCTGCTGCTGGAAAAGATAGAGCCGATCATCCAGGATTTCGAAACTGGAATGATTGTCCATAACCTTATGATCCTGCGTCCGGATCTGGCCAAGCAAGGTAAATCCGGCATTGATGTCAAAGAGCGCCAGGTATTCGCTCACTTTAAAACCGGTCGGGCCGACAAAACTGTCGTTGAAATTGATGATTAGTGTCCCATTGACGTGACGGGCGCGGGTGACCCTTGTGGGAAAGGTCACATTTGTCACCGGCAAACGTATTGCCTTTCCCGAGAAAGAACGCAAATCATCATTAAGTGGTATAATATAAAGAGACGATTTATTCGGAGGAATCCACATTCCCGTCTGGAAACCGGCTACCAGAAATGGTTTGCCGTTAATGTGAAGGAGAGCGCTCTGGCTCATCATATTCCCCTCCGGCACCATTTTGCGGGTGTCGAGCACAATATCCTCTGAAACGCTTAAATCTGCGTTGAGCTTCCTCAGATGATGAACAGTGCCTTTTTCACCCCACGCTCGGGTAAGAATATAATGAATTCCTTTATGGTAGAAGGGGGTAGGATCGTCCGTAATTTCCGGGTATGCTGGAAGTTCTCTGGGATGTTCGATAAACTGCTTATTCAACGCGCAACCTTTTGCGATATGCAGGACGCCCTGGGAGGATTGAAAAGGAGAAACTGTATAGAGTGCCACATTTAAAAAATGTTCATTGCAGGTTTGCTCGGGCATCAGCGCGCTCTCATAAGCTTTCCAGAACTGGCCCGCAGCATTGCCTACACGAAGATCGGTAACCCTCTCCGTTGCGGCCCGCAACTGCAACGCCGGCCCTAATTTACTGAGATTGGAGTCCAGACGGAGAAGCATCGGTCCACCGGGGCTGTTATAGGCCAGCCAGAGCTCTCCCCCTATGGCTGTCACGTCCGGCCGGAAGGCCGGCCGGCCCGCGGCTGTCAATTCGACATGGGAAAGCAGCTGCAGAGATGTCGGCCTCTGCACTTTGCTTATAACCTCGCTTCCGTCTTCGCTAACAGTTACCTTTGCGGGAGGGGGAGTGGTACGGGTCTGGGCACTCGCTCCCGTTACGCAAACAATTAGCATAAGTAAAATGTAAACAACGTTTTTTTTCATAATCCTCTCCTTGCGAAATGATGGATACCACAATTTCCCTTCCGGGGTCCTCTGCTTCCATTGCCGTGTTATGGAAAAGAATTCATTGACACATAAAAGAAAATCTTGTCAATGAATAATCATGGTGCTAGAAATCCATCGGATTGTCAATTCAGCGGCCGGTCCGACAAGGGCCGGTCACTTACAGGAAACCGGAACGAATGCATAAACGAAACAGAACTTTAGGGTGGGCTTTTAACCAGCTCATCAATCGCAGTCTGCAGGGATGGGCCTATCGCAACGACAGCGGTCTGGCAAAACCGACGAGGATCATCTTCTGCGTCACGCTGCGGTGCAACATCAAGTGCCAGCAGTGCGCGATCTGGCGAATGCCGAAAGCAGAAGAGCTGACCACTGCAGAATGGAAGAAAGTCATCACGGATCTTAGAAACTGGGTTGGACCATGCCGCATACAACTGGCGGGTGGCGAGACTTTTATGCGTCGCGACATCACCGATATTATCGATTTCGCCACACGTCAAGGTGTGCTGACCGGCGTGGTGACCAACGGCACAATGATCGACTCCACAATGGCTCAAAAGATCGTGCATTCAGGGCTCGGTTACATCCACGTCTCCGTAGACGGCATCAAACCGGAAACACACGATGAGATACGTGGCATTCCCGGTCTGCACACCAAAACAATGGCGGCTGTTGACGCCCTGCTCGATGCGGGTCGTGGCAGTGGCATGTCCATTTCTCTGGCAACCGTCATCAACCGCAAGAACATGAATGAACTCGTTGATCTGGTCCACCTTGTGGAGCGCAAGGGACTTGACGGGATCATTTTCAATCCCCTCGGCCCGACAATTGACAGCGATCCCGATTGGTACAAGAAAACCGATCTCTGGTTCGACGACCTTTCTTCAATCAACCGGGTACTCGATCAACTGATCGAATTAAAAAAGGGTGGAGCGAAGATTCTGAATCCGCCCGAGCAGATCGAAGGAATGAAAAAGTACTTCGAGCGGCCCTACCTTCTGATGCGCGACGGATGCATGGTCGGCATCACCAACCTGAGCATCACCTGCGACGGGTTCATCCACACGTGTTATAAAATGCCGCCTCTTGGAAATGTCCGGGAAACAACGCTTAGAGAAGCATGGAATTCCGCAAAGGCCAGAGAGGTCAGGCAAATGATCAAAACCTGCGATATCCATTGCAGCCCGGGCAACTTCGTTTACCGCAGAAGCCTCAAAAGTGAAATCCTCAGGTTCTTGCGGTACGGTTAATTCTGCACGTGCAGACGGCTTTTGCAAATGAAGAATCCTCTCCGGGTCTCTTATCTGGCATTTGATTCGTAATCCGCAAACAACGGATGTTCATCCGTGGCAGCCATCACTCTTCTCAAACACAGTGTGTACCCATAGTGATTAGGATACCGACGGACATAATCCGAAAGGATATCGGCAAAATCCTGCATAATAGCTGCCGCTTCGGCAGATGGATCGGAATGATTCTTTTTTTCAAGAGGCGGATGGAAAACTAATCGATGGAAGAGGTTTTTTCCCGTGATAATGAATGCTGGCACAATGACAGCACCGGTCTTCAATGCAAGATCCGCCACACCCTGAGGAAAGTTCGCTGTCCTTCCCAGAAAACGAACCTCCACCGTTTTACGGGCCGCACCTCCATCTGAGGTAATACCGACAATTTCGTTTCGGCGCAACGCCATGAATAAAGGGCGGGGAATGTTGCCCACGGGAAAATGCTTAATGGGCAGCCTGTTTTCATATTGGGCTTTTTTATCGAGAGCAATCTTCTGAATAGCGCTTGTCGCATGCGATTTCCAGAGGGATGCGGAAGCGCTTATCTGATTGATCACATACCCGCAATGCCCCAATATCGGCAACACCATCTGGAAAGCGCCAAAATGGGCCTGCAGGAGCAGCACTCCCGATCCGTGAGAAAGGGCCTTTTCCAGATGTTCCATACCTTCCATGGAGATGTGTTTGCTGATGTATTCTTTGTTGATCTCCGGATACAGCAAAACTTCAAGTTCGGACATGCAGTAATTTGCAAAACTGTCTTTCACGATGATATTAATGGATTTAGCATTGAGATCCGGAAAGACTTGCTTCAATTCATCGGACAAAATCAGGCGCTTTTGTTTTGATATCAAAAACAGAAGGCTGCCGCCAATTTTGCCGAGACGATAAATCCACAAAAGGGGAATGAATCGGATACAAAATCGGAGAGGATACCAGTAGACTAACAACGCCAGATCTTTGATGAGCCCAAACAAGCCGATGCTCTCCTTAAAAAACAGAATCCGTCTTTTTATTCGGAGGTCTTTCCGGGAAGTTTAAGAGACGACGGGAAAGCCACTTCGCGTCCCAAACCCTTCGATGCCCTGGTGCCAAAATGCCTTGGGAAACGGCCAAAGTACCATCTCCGCGAAATCCCTTTCAAAGGACAGG
>JBDKUG010000169.1:0-8112 GCA_039679815.1 Smithella sp. | reverse complement strand
GAAAAGGCATGGTAAACCCCATCCGGAGCAAGACCAAATAGGAGAACGTTTAAGGGCGGCCCGCCTGATGTTCTCGGGTAGTGTCGCTAGAGGCGGCAGGCAACTGCCGTCCCAGATGAATGATCATCGCCGCGTCCAGGGTAACCGAAACGCGGAACAGAACTCGGCTTACGATCTTCTCCTGTGCCTGTTTAATAATTGCTATAAACCGATTCCTCTTTTCTTTGCTTCTTTATAAAGCCTCCAGATGCAAAGACCGATCGCCAGCATGAAGGAGCTCAACATGAAATTCGGTGTTGTGCCAAGGATTTCATCCACGAGATAACCGAGGTACAGGAACAGGAAAGAGGAAACAACCATGGCCAGTCCCCAGGCAGATAATACCAGAATACCATTTAACTGGCTGAACTGCTTACTGCTTACCAGGGGTTTCCCTGTTGGCATGATCGTTCCATTTTCTTGATCCTTGCCAGTGTCTTTTGTCATGTTTCAATCTGTTTCTAAATTTGAATGTAAAGTATAAGTCTTTTCAGCAAGTCTAACCCCGGTTCTGTAAAGATCACGACCAGGATGAAAAAGAGGATAAATACAATAATGAGTTCAAAATTCCGGACTTTTGGGTACTTTCTTTTTACGAAGACAAGGAGAAAAACACCGGCAATTAATATAACCAAATGCAAGTAAGGAAACAGGTTCGCAACAAATTCCATTTTGCTCTCCTTTGAGATAAAATATCAATTATCATTAAGAAAAAACTTATAGTTGTCAAGGTAAATAAAAAAAGGGCCGAATCGAAATTCGGCCCTTTTTTACGTTGGTTAAACTTGGTTATTTATCGTCTTCATCATCATCGTTGAACACTGATAAATCACCTTCGGAACCCTCAGGAATTTCAGATTTCAAGGAACGTGAAATTCCACGAACCAGTATCAGCATAATGAAGAACAGAATAATCATGGAAAAAATCAGGACCAGAATAACGGTTGCAGTCCACGCTTTCGATTCCTTCTCGATGCTTTTCGATACCTTTGCTGCTTCCTCGTTGTATTTTTCAACTTCCAGTCCCAGACCTATCCAGCCAAAGCCTGTAGGTTCGGGAAGGTTTGACGCATAAAATTTAATCGGCGCATAGGCGACAAACTTGGTTAACCCGCCGTACTTATATGTTACAATACCTGTTTTACCGGAGGCTGCGTCTTTCGCGATGGTAAATAAATTAGGATCCAAAAATCCCATCTGGAACATGTTCAACGCTTCCGCACCTTTTTGGGCCAGCTCCTTTGCGTTCTGAGCAGCAAGAGTCGCAACGTCCGTTCCATCGCTGTTGAGACCGACGATGTGATAATCAGCAGGATGGGAAATGACGTACCCGCGATAATCAACCATATAAGCATAATTACCGGTAGACGGATCTGTTTCAAATACCCTTTCCGCCTGAGTTGGGACCAGCTGGTCGGTTAACTGGGCCAGATGGCGATAGTCCAGGGACATTACAATGATGCCCGCGAAGCCTTCCTGGTTAAATATCGGTGTGGCAAAGCGGATGATTCCGTTAAATCTTTCGCCTTTGTCAAACGCCGCTTTGTTTACATACCATCCGGTCACCGGAGAGACATAGATTTCGCCTTTATTCAGATTTCTTGTTTTGGCAAAATATTCCTCTCTTTTATAGGTTGTGTTGGCCGGATCACTGACATTGACAAGTTGTGCGGCGGGCACAACCTTATTCCCTGCAATTTTAATCTGTTCATTGCCGTTTTTGTCAATCAGGGCCAGTTCTTTGTATATCGGAACCAATGCCTGCTGAACTTTACCGTCTGCTTTGATCCAGAGCGGTTTTTTATTTTCGTCAATAAATTGTTTGTATACAACATCGGTAGCTGGAATGATAGTTGCAACCTGTAAATCTTTCTTGCATTCCATGAGGAAACTCGCGACCTGGTTTGCTGTATTTTGGGCTCTCGCCTTTATATCTTCCTGAGATTTAACATCGAGAACATTAACGGTCCTCTCTTTTATAGTAACCCCTAATTTGAACATTCCGTTAGCGATTAAAAACGCCATCAGTGATAAGGGGATTACGATAAGCAGGAAGAATACACCTGCGATAGGTAAAGACTTCTTATCCTTTTTAGTTTCTGGCATTATAAGTTCCCCCTAACCTTTCTTGGTTTAATAGTTAATTTGTTTAAGCATTAACCCAAAAAGAAAGCCTTGAAGGGGTTGGCGTATAATAAGATCAAAGCAATAACCAGAGCGTAAATGGCAATAGATTCAGCCATGGCCATACCGACGAGCATAACCATCATAATCTTGCCTTGAACACCGGGGTTTCTTCCGACCGCCTGGCAAGCGCCGTTTGCGGCATTACCTATGCCTGCGCCCGCGCCAATTGCACCCAGTCCAATGGCCAGACCGGCTCCGATCATTGCGCCCACCGCAAAAATTACTTTAATGTAAGATTCGCCGCCCACCGGTATCGCCTCCGCCGCGAAAGCGAACTGGCTTGTTAACAGCAATGCTGCTGCCGATGTGAAAACTGTTAAAAATGCTTTTCCGAATTTATGTGACATTATCTGTCTCCTTTCCTGACATGTAATTTATTTTTTATTTCCGCCTGCATAGCATATTTTCTATACCGCGCAAAGAGGAATTAATACCCATGTCGACAGTCTCGACGTATTGCACAAGATGTGCCATGACTTGAATATGCAAGGTATATTCTTATGAAATTAAATTTATGAAATCTGAAAATAAAAAAAATTACCGTCTAATTTTATTAAGATGACTGTAATTCATTTTTTTTAAAAAAACATAAGAAAGAGGGGTAAAGTTTTGTGCGACCTTTTGTGTTGGAAGCGATTTGCTGTCAAAGCCGCGCATCGATTTAATGTTTTGTTCAATCGCCTGTCATAAAACATTCAATGAAACAGTTTGGGCGGGAAGCATCCTGCTGATTTATCTCCGCGGAAAATCGAATTTTATATTTCAGTTGAAATTTTAAGGCAATGTCGTTACGATTAAAAGGATTTCGGAACAAAGTGTAAAATATCTGGAAAACATAACATAAAGGATTGCCATGCAGGAAATTTTAACCGCTATTACCTATCCGATCGTTTGGCTTGTTTGCGGATACCTTTTAAAGATTGAAAGTGGTCTGGCCAAACTGCTGATTTCACTGACTGCGGCAATCCTGGTTTATGTTTTGATAGGTATCATGCGCTCGCAAAAAGAAAATAACGAGGACAATGAAGATTAAGTGACTTTGCTCAGGAAGGCCTACAAGCTTCTGAATCAATTATTGAGCCCGCGTATCTGGTTTGCCAGCATTATTGTTGTTATTCTGATTCTGCTATTGGCTTTAACGGTGAACCATGCGCGTGAAAAGGAGATGGTTGATTTATTCAGCCGTCAGCAACTGGCATCCGCTCAAAACGCATCGGCGCGAATAGCAGAAATTCTTTCGCAGGTGGAAAGAAATATTGCCCTGTTTAAATATCTGGATCCCAACGGGAAAAAACTCACTCAGGAAAATTATCGTGAATTGGACGTCGTTTACTCCATCTGGGGAAGGACGATTGATGCGGTGCTTGTCTTTGATTCCGATAACAATATCAGGAAAATTCTGCCTCAGGACGCAACGCCAGGCGTTGACCTGACCACCCATTTCAGCGCAATGAAGCTTCGCAAAAGGCAATACCTGACCATCGCTTTGTCGGACAATCTTTCCAGCGAGTCTCAGGCTCAAACGAAAGACCGGTATTTGATCTGGGGCTACCCCGTTTGGGATCAAAATAACGTTTTCTCCGGTGCGTGGATGATATCTTTTTCACTGGCTCAGCTGGTGGATACATGTGAAAGACAGATCAAGGACAATCAGCTTGGAGATCTGTGGCTGGTCAATGAGCAGGGGCAGATATTACTGCATCCTCATTCACTGTTTATCGGGAAATATGTCGGGGATCTGGTTAAGGATAATCGCGGCAATACGATCGTCTTTCCATCGGAAGGCGGCCGATACATTGATGCCAAAATTCTCCAGGCGAACAACAAACTGCTGAGAAGCGTTATCTCCTATTCCCCGCTGCAGATTGCGGGGAATACCTGGTATGTCATGGTGACAGTGCCATACAGTCACGTCATTGCCCCCGTGCGTACCACCTTTATTTACACCATGTTCAGTTCTCTCGTTCTGATACTGGGGCTTGTTGTTGTCGGTATCTTTTTTGCCTTCCGTGAAGGCAAAAGATTAAGGATGAGAGAAGAACGGGAACGATCCAAAGAGCGCGAAGCCTGGCAGGAAAGACTGCTTCGGGAAAAGAAAACAATAGACGGCATCATTGAGGGTTCGCCTATTCCCAGTTTTGTCATTAACCAGGAACATAAAGTCATCTTATGGAACAGAGCCTGTGAGGAATTGACGGGATGCTCCGCGGGAAATATGTTAGGCACCGATCAGCATTACAAGTCTTTTTATTCCGTTCAAAGGCCGATGGTTGTTGACTTGATCGTGGACAACGATATTGACGGCCTCAATCAATTCTACGGTGCGAAAAAGGTCAAGAAATCAGAGAAAGTGCTGGGTGCTTATGAAGCCTATGACCATTTTGACAATTTGGGCGGTCGCAGCCGGTATATGTATTTTCTGGCGGCTCCGATTTATGATGAAGATGGAAAT
The DNA here is from genome assembly GCA_039679815.1 of Smithella sp. Lineage (GTDB taxonomy): Bacteria > Desulfobacterota > Syntrophia > Syntrophales > Smithellaceae > UBA8904. The sequence goes on along the minus strand of JBDKUG010000169.1, from coordinate 3,434 downwards.
ATCATTGCGGCAATGGAAACGCTTCAGGATATCTCACGCGAGGAAGAGCTGACCCGTTCTTTGCGGGAATACGCAGAAACGCTGCAGAATGAACTGGGGGAAAATATTGAACTCCGCAGAGAGATCGAAGGGCTTTATAACTATCTGCAGTCCATTGTGAAAAGTCTGCCGGATAAAATCTACGAGGTGGATAAAGACGGCATTCTCAATTTCATCAGCGGAGGATTAAAAAAGTCAAGCAGTGAGTTTCGGGGAAGACATTTTCTGGAGTTTGTTGCGCCCGAGGATGAAAATTTCGTGATGTCGAAGTGGGAAGATGCAAAAAAGGGAATATTTACGCCTTATGAAATTGAGACAACGACAAAAGAAGGGCGCAAGATCAATCTCATGGTAACAACGGCTCCTGTTGTCGGCACAGATCATTACATTCTGGTGCAGCGCGATATCACGGAATATAAGAATCTGGAAAAGAAACTCTATAACAGTGAAAAACTGGCTGCGCTGGGTCAGCTTTCCGCCGGTATTGCTCATGAAGTGCGCAATCCGCTTTCATCCATCAAGATGAGTCTGCAAATTCTGGAAAAAAGGATGAACCCGGAAGGCAATGATCTGAAAAGATTTAAAATTGCGCAAAAAGAAGTTGAACACCTGGAGGAGCTGGTTAATAATGTATTGGTTTTTGCAAAACCTATGGAGCCCAAAATAGCGTCTGCCGATCTCAATAAATTGCTGGAACGCGCTATTTCTCTGTGCGAAAAAATTATTCAGGACAAGCAGATCGATATAAAGATGGAATCCCAGCTAATTCCAGAGGTGAATGTGGATGTGGCGATGATTACAGACGCATTTGTGAATATTATCCGAAATGCGGTTGAAGCGATGGAAAACAACGGGCACATCCGTATCTATGCCCGCAGCATTGGCAGCCAGCCGCCTTCCGTTCTTGTAGTCGTGGAAGACAACGGCTGCGGTATCGATGATGCGGATATGCCCCATCTGTTCAACCCTTTCTTTACCAAGAAAAAATATGGTACGGGGCTTGGGCTTTCACAGGTGCTGAAAATTGTGGAAGTGCACCAGGGAAAACTAGAGATAATCAGTGAAAAGGATAAAGGGACGAAGGTTTGCGTTACGTTGCCCTGCAATGAGAGACGCCGCACCCCGAGAGTTTGAACAAAGAATAAAAAGACAGATGATCCAGAAATCCCTTGAATGGCGAAGGTTATAATTATGGCGAGTATACTGGTTGTTGACGACGATGCATCGATTGTGGAAACGCTGGATTTGTATCTGACGGAAGAGGGATACGGCGTAAGAACAGCCCTGACCGGCACTGACGGGTTGAATAAATATGTGCGGGAGCCTTCGGATGTGGTGATCCTGGATATCCGTCTGCCTGATGTGGATGGGTTTTCCGTTCTGGAAGATCTCAAGGAAGAGAATGAAAATGTTAAAGTGATCATGATTACCGCTTTTCATGATATGGAAACCACCATTAACGCCATGAAAGCGGGCGCTTTCGATTATATCCATAAACCGGTCAATGTTGATGAACTCGACCTGGCGATCAAGAAAGCTCTGAAGTCTCTGGAGATGGAGAAAAAAATTGACGGTCTGCTCATAGAACCGTCACGCAACTTCCGTGTCGGGGATATTATCGGCACCGGCAATGAAATGAGGGAAATCTTCAAGACGATCGGAACGGTTTCCAAAAGCCGCACAACCGTGCTCATTCAGGGCGAAAGCGGTACCGGAAAAGAATTAATTGCCAAGGTTATCCATAATAATACATCCTCGGATGAACCGTTTATTGCCGTGAACTGTTCAGCCATTGTTGAAACGCTTCTGGAATCGGAATTGTTCGGCCATGAGAAGGGATCGTTTACGGGGGCTGTCGCTCGCAAGCTGGGCAAGTTTGAGCTGGCGCGGTTTGGCACTGTATTTTTGGATGAAATCAGTGAAATGTCCATCAATCTGCAGGCCAAACTTCTTCGTGTTCTGCAGGAAATGGAATTTGAACGCGTCGGCGGCAAGGACAGGGTGAAAGTGAATGCCCGCATCATGGCTGCGACCAATAAAGATTTAAAATTAATGGTCAAAGAGGGAAAATTCAGGGACGATCTGTACTACCGTTTGAATATTGTGTCCATTAATCTGCCTCCATTGCGTTCGCGTCGTCAGGATATCCCGCATTTGATTGATTATCTGCTTTCCAAAATCAACCTTGATCTTCATAAAAAAATCTTCGGTGTTTCCGGCGAGATGATGGAAAAATTCATGACCTATGACTGGCCGGGGAACATACGCGAATTGGAAAACCTGCTGGTGAGGGCCTGCGTTGTGGCCAAGGGTCAGGTCCTGGGTGTCGGTGATTTCCCTGAGTTAGGCAAGGACAGCCAGCTGATTGGGGCGCAAGCCGATCAAACCGCCGATATCTTTAAGCCGGAAGAACCGGGTAAATTTCTCACGCTCGATCAGGTTGAAGAACGCTATATCCGGAAAATCATCAAAGAAACGGACAAGAACAAAGGGGAAATCTGTGAAACCCTCGGCATTTCACGCCCCACCTTTGAGCGTAAATTGGAAAAATACGGCATCTCCTTCGAACGGGAATGAGGGGTTGTTGACCGGTACCGGATTCCGCAGGGAAGGAGTATTTATGCAATCAACACTTCACCTGCAGGCAAAGCAGAAGGTTTTTTTGAAGGATGCGCAGCCTGATGAGCTATGCTGCGTTTGCGTCGCCGCGAGCTGCAAAAAGGAGGCATCATGAAAAAAATATTGCTGACAATTGTTTTTCTTCTGTTGGTGCTGGCAGCTTATTTGATCTTCTGGCCGGTGCCGATTGAACCTGTTACCTGGAAGGCACCCATGGCACTCGGCTATACCGGACCGCACGCCGTCAATACAAAGCTTGCCAGCCTCAAGACGATTCCCTTGGGCAGGGAAGAGGGGCCCGAGCACATTGCTATGGGCAAGGATGGCAAGCTCTACACCACAGTTACCAGCGGCAACATTCTTCGTATGAATCCGGATGGCAGCGAACAAGAGATATTTGTAAACACAGGCGGGCGGGTGCTGGGTTTCGATTTTGACGCATCCGGCAACCTGATAGCCGCCGATGCCTTTAAGGGCTTACTTTCAATCAGTCCGGACAAAAAAATTACTTTATTGACCGATCAGGTAAATGGAGATCCCATTCGCTATGCCGATGCAGTGGTGGTGGCCAGGTCAGGCAAGATCTATCTGAGTGACGCGTCAACCCGCTTTGCGCCCGGGGATTGGGGCGGGACATTTGAGGCCAGCATCCTGGATATTATGGAGCAGTCATCAACCGGACGTGTTCTGGAATATGACCCGGCAAACAAAATAACCCGTGTGGTGGCAAGAGGCTTCAGTTTTGCCAACGGCGTGGCTTTGAGCCGGGATGAAAA
>JBDKUG010000299.1:0-2586 GCA_039679815.1 Smithella sp. | reverse complement strand
AAAGTATTACTTTAGAAACCAAAATTTTAAATCAGGCAGTCAAGAGAAATATCGAAAGGTTTCCACGGGAATTCAGCTTTCGGCTGACAGGAGAAGAAAATAATCTATTAAGATCACAAATTGTGACAATAGAGGATGAAGACAATGCGAGGGACCAGGTTGGGACGTTGCAATATGAGCAAAATTTGAGGTCACAAATTGTGACCTCAAAACAAAAAGGCGGGCGAAGGTATCTTCCCTTTGTCTTCACCGAACAGGGGGTAGCGATGCTGTCCGGGGTGTTGAAAAGTGCAAAGGCCGTTCAGATGAGCATCCAGATTATCAATGCCTTTGTCGCCATGCGCAGGTTTCTGGCCTCCAACGCAGAATTGTTTCAGCGTCTAGGCGCAGTGGAAAGAAAACAAATCGAATACAAGGCGGATGCTGATCAAAAATTTGAACAGATTTTCAACGCCATTGAAGCAAAGAGCATTAAACCAAAGCAGGGCATTTTCTTTGACGGGCAGATCTTCGACGCCTATCAATTTGTTTCCGACCTGATTCGTACAGCCCGTAAATCCATTGTCGTAATTGATAACATCATTTCGGCGCATCCTTGAAAGACTTGGGCAAAAAATGGTTTGCCTTTTCCAAATTCGATAAAGACGCGCTGACGCTAATAGAAAAACTGGTAAGTGTGATTGATAAATCGCAGGGATGATTGAAGCTTGGTGACGCGGCACCATCAAGATTGTGGACGAATGCAAAAAAGCCGGGCTGCCCGAGCCGGAATTTCTGGAACAGTTTGGGGGATTGTCCGTCCATTTCCGCAAAGCAGACAAAGCCCGAGAGGCCCAAGTCGAGGCCCAGTTGAAGGCCCAGTCAGGGGCCCAGTCGCAGGCCCAGTCAGAAAGAATACTTTTTATTCTGTCACGCTCAGAGGCATCGGCAAGTGAACTGTTGTCAGAACTTGGACTCAAATCTAAAACAGGATATTTGAAAAGGGACATAAAGAGACTAATGGATGAAAATCTAATTGAATACACTATTCCAGATAAACCCATAAGCCGTCTGCAAAAATACCGGCTTACAGAAAAGGGTCGGCAGCTTGTGGCCACGATGAGGGGAGATAAAAGGAAATAGGCAGGGCGAGAAGGTCGGAGGAGAGTTGGGTGAAAAGCGGGGTGAAAGTGGGGAGAAAATTTGAGCCGGAATCAAACAAAAATTCTGGAAGCAATCGCCGCTGATTCGCGCATAACAATCAATGGCTTGTCGGAAAAGGTCGGCATCGGCACGACGGCCGTGGAAAACAATTTGAAGAAACTAAAAAGCAAAGGCGCAATCGCGCGGGTGGGTTCCGCGCGCGGCGGTGCGTAGCGGATAAATGGTGAAATTGATTTTGATAATGGTAAAAATGTAAACAAGACAGGGCATTGAAAAACTAATGTTTCAGGACCTGACACATTCATCGGTACAAGAATCATTAAACAATTCAGGAGGTGGCATATGACTATAGAATTCATTCCAAGGACAATTGGTGGCTCTATTATCTCAACCCTTCGCAATTTATATTACTATACAGGCCGATGGGACTTATCAGTCACACACTTTACAGGTAGAGACAGGAAATATTGGGAGAAATTGCCAGAAAGTCTTCGTAATGCAAAAAATTTACCCAGTAAAATGGAAAAAATCATCCAGGAACTGGAATCGCTTGCAGATGCCGGCGAGGCAAGGAAAGAAAGGCGTTCGAGACTTATAAAATACGCCGGCTTCGAAAAAAAAGAAGTTGTCATAAACGAGCAGTTGTTGGCAATACTCGCGGCCCTTCCACGGAAAATGCTTTCGGACATCTTTCGTAAAATGACCGATCCGTCATTGTTGTCAGAAGAAGCACAGTTAGTGGACATGAGGCTTGGAACCGGAGAGCAGTTAATTGAGCCGGACTTTTTGGTAAAAGGCGATCAGCAATTGATGATGGGAGAAGTTAAGGTAAATGCAAGGAAAGGCTTTGGCGCTAAGTATGACGCGAAACAACTGGTCAACTATTTGAGTCTGGTACAGAAGCTGAAGTCATCTCGACAAGCAGGTCTCTTTGAAAAATACTCCCACATCATCATCCTTCCCGAAGACGATTTAGGTTGGTTTGTCAAAGGTTCCGAATGGATAAAGTCATTTGAATCAGGAACGGATGAGCGCATGGAATTCAATGTCAAAAACACATATGCTTTGGCGACGGGAAGTAAAAATCAGAATTACGGGAAAGATGAAAAACATCTCAGCAAGCTTTTGTTGGAAGTGCCCGTCTATTGCCGCACCTATAAGAGGCTCCATTATACCTTCGAAGATATCATGCGGGATTATCTCCTGAAAGAGCACTGGCAAAGAATTGCAGATGAACTTGAAAAGTTGTGTACAAACTCAACCTATGGAATCTGGCAATGGAAAACAGGAAAAGTTGACAAATCCAAAGAACACGTTGAAATAACGTATGGCGATATTAATGAGAGTTCTGAGAAGGATTTTACCACTGTGGCACGAGTCAGCCCACCCTACGAGCAAACATGCACCGTCGAATTTCTGCTCTCATCTGACAACGATAAAAAT
>JBDKUG010000328.1:0-28516 GCA_039679815.1 Smithella sp. | reverse complement strand
GAAGATTTTTTTGATAAAAAACTGCAGATCATCAAGGCAGGCGGTCTTCACCGGCAGATGAAGTATCTTCAGTCGCCGCAGGGGTCGCATGTGAGCATTGCCGGGGAAGACATCCTGATGCTGTCCTCCAACAGCTACCTGGGGCTTTGCTTCGATGAACGTCTCCGGAATGCCGCGCACACCTCGCTCGAACAATACGGTACAGGCTCCGGCGGTTCGCGGCTGACCACGGGCAGTTACGACATTCATAAGAAGCTGGAAGAGGAAATTGCCGCATTTAAAGGTGCCGAAGCGGCATTGGTTTTCGGTACCGGCTACATGGCCAATGTCGGTATCCTATCGGCAGTTGCCTCCAAAAGCTGGGTGATTTTTTCCGATCGCCTCAATCATGCCAGCATCATCGATGGTTGCCGGCTGTCCGGTGCCGAAATTGCAGTCTATGCGCATTGCGATCCAGCGGACCTCGAACGAAAAATCAATCAATACCCGGGAAGGCCGGGTTTGATTGTTACCGACGGACTGTTCAGCGTCGACGGTGACATTGCACCCCTGCCCGCGCTTGTGGAAATTACCCGGAAACATAAGCTTCTGCTGATGGTCGATGATGCCCATGCTACGGGCGTTCTGGGGAAGAATGGGGGAGGCACGGCTGAACATTTCGGCCTTGACGGCGGCATCGATATTGCGATGGGAACCATGAGCAAGGCTTTGGCAAGCGAAGGCGGCTTTGTTGCGGGTTCACACAGCATGATCGATTACCTTGTCAATACGGCGCGCAGTTTTATTTTTTCAACCGCTCCGGCGCCGGCAACCATCGCGGTATCCCTTGCGGCGCTGGATATTGTCCGCAAAGAACCTGCGGCGAGGGATACGTTGCGTGAACACTCCCTCTGGTTCAGGACGGAGCTTTGCACCATGGGATTTGATGTGGCAGCCTATCCCACGCCGATCATTTCTATAGTTCTGGGACGTCCGGACCTGGCGGTCGATTTCAGCAAACGCTTGATGGGGAAAAAGGTTTTTGTTTCCGCCATCCGGCCGCCGACCGTGCCTGCGGGCACCAGCCGGCTAAGGATCAACATCATGGCCACCCATACGAAAGATGAGCTCACGCGGGCCCTTGAAGCCATTGGGAATGTTGGGCGTGCGTTGGGCGTGATTCCGTAGTGAAGTGTAAGGAGGATGGCTTGAATATTTTGCAGCAAAAAGATCTGAACTATATCTGGCATCCCTGTTCGCAGATGAAAGACTACGAAGACTTTCCGCCGATTATCATTGAGCGGGGCAAAGGCGCGTACCTGTATGATGCGGAAGGCCGGAGCTACCTTGATGCCGTGTCGTCCTGGTGGGTGAATCTTTTCGGTCACGCCAACGAACGCATCAACAAAGCGCTCTGCGATCAGGCGCAAAAACTGGAACATGTTATCTTCGCTGATTTTTCCCATGAGCCGGCCATTGATCTGGCTCAGGAAATTGTCGAAATCACCCCCGCAACGCTCAATAAAGTTTTCTTTGCCGATAATGGATCATCAGCGGTGGAAGCGGCGCTGAAAATGAGTTTTCATTATCATCAGCAGACGGGAGGCACGAAAAAGACAAGGTTTGCCGCCATCACGGACGCCTATCACGGAGAAACGCTCGGGGCGCTTGCCGTGGGCGATCTGGATTTGTACAGCCAGATCTACAGGCCTCTGCTGATTAATACATTCAAAGCAGCCGGCCCGGACTGCTTCCGCTGCCCTTACGGAAAAAATCGTGAAACCTGCAATGCGCAATGTTTTAAATCCCTGGAGAACCTGGTAACGGAACATGCGGATGAAATCTGCGGGGTGATCATCGAACCGCTGGTTCAGTGTGCGGCGGGCATGAAAATTTATCCACCCGTATACCTGAAAAAAGTGCGGCAGCTTTGCACAAAGCACGATGTTCATTTTATTGCCGATGAAATCGCCGTCGGTTTCGGTCGCACGGGCAAGATGTTTGCCTGCGAACACGCGGCCGTCAGCCCCGACATCATGTGCCTGTCCAAAGGCATCACGGCAGGCTATCTGCCGTTGTCTCTCGTCGTGACGACAGATGAGATTTATTCGGCCTTTTACGCGGATTACAGGGAGCTCAGGGCATTTTTGCATTCACACAGCTATACCGGCAATGCATTGGCCTGCGCGGTTGCCCGTGAATCGCTGCGCATTTTCCGTGAAGAAAATGTACTGGCCCGGAATGAACAGAAAAGCCGGATGATCAGCGAAAAAGTGAAGGAGCTCTTTGACGGGCATCCCTTTGTGGGTGAATACCGGCAGCTGGGCATGATCGGGGCGCTGGAACTGGTGGCGGACCGGAACACAAAGGAGGCGTTTGACTGGCAGAAAAGAGTCGGTTACAACATTTACCGTATCGCGCTCACAAAAGGAGTCCTGCTTCGTCCGCTGGGCAATGTCATTTATTTTATGCCGCCTTACGTGGTCCAGCAGAAAGATATTGAAAAGATGGTAGGGACGTCCCTCGAGTCGATCAACCAGTATTTCAATTTATAAAAATTTTAATTATGTAATGCATTGATATAATAAAATATTCAACAGGCTGTTTCCTGTTGAATAAGCACTTGACATTCTGAAACTTGACACTAATATATGACATAATTTTAAGGTTCTTAATTTAACTGCAAAATGTCTGTCGCCATGATTTAACCAGGCGGAGGAGGGTATAAAAATGAAGAGAGTACTTCTTTTTCTTGCGACCAACATTGCTGTTATTCTCGTTTTGAGCATTGTTGTGAGGATTCTGGGGGTTGATCAGCATCTGACTGCCAACGGGATCAATTATATGAGCCTTCTGATTTTTGCGGCGGTGATCGGTTTTGGCGGATCGTTCATATCACTGGCCATGTCCAAGTGGATGGCCAAGCGGGCGACAGGCGCCCAGGTGATAGTACAGCCACGGTCTGACATGGAAATCTGGCTTGTGGATATGGTGAAAAAGCAGGCTTCCGGGGCGGGCATTGGAATGCCGGAAGTGGCCGTTTTTGAATCGGATTCGCCCAATGCGTTTGCAACCGGCATGAATAAAAACAGCGCGCTGGTAGCGGTCAGCACGGGTCTTTTGCGGACGATGAAGCGCAATGAAGTCGAGGCGGTTCTGGGGCACGAAATCAGTCATGTCGCCAACGGCGATATGGTTACCCTGAGTCTGATTCAGGGTGTTGTCAACACGTTTGTTATTTTCCTGTCCCGCATTGTCGGTTATTTTGTGGACCGTGTCGTTCTGAAAAATGAGGAAGGCCACGGGATAGGTTTTTTCATTACCAATATTGTTGCCCAGATTGTCTTCGGCGTTCTGGCGAGTATCATCGTGATGTGGTTCAGCCGGAAGCGTGAATACGCAGCGGACGCGGGCGGCGCGAGTTTGGCGGGAGCCGGCAGCATGATTGCCGCTTTGGAAAGCCTGCAGCGCAGTGCCAATGAGCCTCTGCCCGGTCAGATGAAGGCTTTCGGCATTGCGGGCAAGCCGTCAACCAGCGGATTAAAGCTTTTGTTCATGACCCATCCCCCGCTGGAAGACCGTATTCTTGCTTTAAAGCGTTCCGCGGGAATGGCGGCGTAAAAAAACTGAAGAGAACGAAATCTTGTTATTATACATGATTGCGCAGCTGCAGTTCCAGCGGATGCGGGTTTAAGTAAACCTGCTGTTTCAGATAAGGTTGATCATATTTTCGGACATAATGGCCGATGAGGGTAACGGGAACGATCAGCGGCAATAAGTCCTTTTGATAATGATCGATAATTTCCAGCAGTTCTTTTTTTTCATCGGCGGATAATTGTTCCCTGAAGTATCCCATCATGTGCTGCAACACGTTCGTGTTTTTTTTAGGAGTCGTTTTCAGTTTCAGCGCTTCCATCAGCCATGTTTCATATTGTAATCGGAGTTCCTGCACGGCCATGGTTTTTTGTCCGGCGACCAGCTTTCCCATTACCTGATAAAGCTTTGTGCTGTGTGATAAAAGCAGGTATTTATGACGGGTGTGAAAGTCTACCAGAGCGCCCCGTTCGAATTTCAGACTACGGATCTCCCGCCAGCGCCTGAGGGTGAATATTCTTTCGATAAAATTTTCACGGATGGCCGCGTCGTGGAGGCGACCCTCTTCTTCCACCGGCAGCAGGGGAAACTTTTCCATAAAAACCCGTGCGAATATCCCAATGCCGGTTTTTGCGGGCATGCCCTTGTCATCATGTACTTTGACCCTTTCCATCCCGCTCGATGGCGAATCGCTTTTGAAAATGAAACCGCAGAGGTCTTCCGCTTCAAGTTGGGCCACCCGCTTTTTTGCCCAGTTCATCATCATGTCCGTTTTATCCTCCCGGGTGCTGCGCGTCATCAGGCGCGGGGCGTCGGGCTTTCCTTCGAGTCTCATGGCTTCCCTGGGAACGCTCATTCCGCAATCGACTTCCGGACAGACAGGAACATAATCAACATATTGTCCCAGTGTGTCACGAAGAAAATGATCCAGCTTATGCCCTCCGTCATAGCGGACAGGAATGCCCAAAAGACAGGAACTGATGCCTATTTTTATCCTTTCCACGGTTTTTCCCCCTTGATCCGGAAGGTAACAGTGGATGAATTTTATGTCAACTGGTCATAGAGAAAATGCTTCACAAAAATAATCAATGAATTTGGGCAGCAGAGCGTAAAGATTTGACCCCATATTCCTGAATTTCCTTTGACATGCGAGACAGCGTTTTGTATATTGCCATTTCAGAAAAGCTGTTCCTGATGAATAAAGAGCCTTGTTCCGGATTCATTTCCGGGAAGGGGGTACCGCACTGAGAACATCAACGAAAAGCCTGATGGCCAAACACGGATGGCGGATCGACAGGGCCGTCCACAACTACATTTATTTTTCTTTTTATTATCCTTACGTGTGGTGCGTCTACCACCTCTTCCGCCTGCTGGCGCGTTATCTGAGCTGGTTTCAACCCCTGAAGTTTGTCATCAGCACTTCTTTCGACCGCTACCACGCGAAAGTCATTTCTTTTTCCGACATTCAGAAAATCCTGACACTTAATGAAGATGTCGACATTACCTCCGAGAAAAACAAACAAATTATTCCTTTCGCTTACGCCTACCGAATTCTGTTTGAAGAGGCGGATTTTATCGCCATCATGGACTGCCCCTGCAAGCTGACCTTGAAAGCCCCGGCCTGGACCATCAATTCCTGCATCAGCGTCGGCCGGAAAACGTCCGCTTTCTGGCTGGACCATTGCGGTGAAAAATACCACGCGCGCAAAATTTCTCCGGAGGAAGCATTGGAGCTAATCCGGAAATTCCGGCAAAACGGTTATTTGACACAGGCCTTCTTTAAAGTGGCCACGGGAGGCTCTACGGGAATCATCTGCAACTGCCACCCGGACACCTGCGTGAGCCTTCAAGCCACACGCTTTGCCCGCCGCTTTGACCCGGTCCTGTCCATGAATGCAAACTCGGGTTACTCCGCACGGCATCTTACTGAAATATGCCGTCACTGCGGCACCTGCGCCCGCATCTGCCATTTCGGGGCGATTCAGGTAAAAGATTCATCATGGGCGTACGACCGGAAAACCTGCATGGGCTGCGGCCTGTGCACGGAGCACTGCCCGGGGCAGGCTCTTTTACTTTACCGGGACGAGGAAAAGACCCGGCCGCTGGACCTGGATCTGATTAAAGCGGAAAGACTGAGCATGGTAAAACAGGAATCGGCAAATGGAATATGATGCAGTCATCGTAGGAACAGGAATTGGCGGCACCACTGTAGCGAGGGAGCTGACCCGCAGGGGCAAGCGCGTCGTGATGCTGGAGGCGGGCGGCCGGACGGACATGATGGGCAATACATTGACGATCGCAATGATTCTGAAGAACTTCGGTCTCAACCGCAGCCGTGAGAAATCTTTCATCACGTTTGCAAAAAATTACGGCGGACTCTCTACTCTGACGGCGGGCTGCGCCGCTCCGCCTCCGCAGGCGATTTTCGCCCCGCACGGCATTGACCTGACTGCGGAAACCGAAGAAGCACGAAACGAAATGAAGGTCCAGACTCTTCCAGATGAACTGATCGGCCCGGACAACCTGCGGCTGCTTGAAGCGGCAAACGACGCGGGGTTCCATTGGCGACGGATGGAAAATTTCATCGACGCCGAAAAATGCGTGATCGGCTGCTCGAGCTGCATGCTGGGCTGCCCGACCGGCGCGAAATTCACCGCACGCCTGTATGGCGATGAAGCGATGGCTGGCGGCGCCAGGCTCTGTCTGCACACGAAGGCTGTAAAAATTCTGGTTGAAGGAGGCACCGCCATCGGGGTGGAAGCGAAACGGTTCGGCCGCGCTGTTCGGTATGACGGCAAAACCATCGTTCTCTCGGCGGGTGCCGCAAATGTCGAACTTCTACGACAGGCCGGCATTACCGAGGCGGGGCAGGGCTTTGCCTGCGACTGGCTGCAGTTTGTCGGTGGCATCATTCCCCAGGTCAGCACCGTTCGGGCAAACCCGATGACCGTAGGCACGCTGGAACATTATGAGTCCGACGGAATCGCCATCCTGCCGGTCTTTCCCAACTGGTCACAGTTTCTGTTGTTTCTCGCCTTCATGGGTCCCTTGAACCTGCCGAAGTTTGCAAAATTCCGGCGTTATTCCGGGATTATGGTCAAGATCCGTGATGAAATCAGCGGGGAAATCTGTCAGGGAAATACGTTTTCCAAACCCATTACCGCCATGGACCGCAAGCGTCTGGACAAGGGTGTCGGGATCGTCAAAAAAGTCCTTAAAAAAGCGGGATCAAAATCATCCGATATCATCGCTCTTGATCCCCTCGGCGCCCACCCTTCGGCAAGCTGCCGGATAGGCGAGGTCGTGGATTCCAATCTGGCCACAAGAATTCCCGGTCTTTACTGTTGCGACGCCAGTGTATTCCCCCAGGCACTGGGATTGCCCACCGTCTGGACAATCGTTGCTCTGGGCAAGCGTCTTGCCGGTTATCTTAATGCGGGGTAATGCGCGGTCAAATCCTTCCCGTGGTTTTTCCCCGCTGACCCGGAAGGTAACAGCGGATGAAATTCATGTAAAATGGTCAAAGAGAAAACGCTTCACAAAAATAATCTGATAGTGTAGCATCACCCCGAATTTTAACAGCTATTGCAGACAGTTCGGATTCCCGTCCATTGTTCCCGGGTTGAGGGGCGAAAAGATGGGAAATTGAAAAATAATCAGTTTTGGTCTGTCTAAACACAGGAGAATCCGGGAGTTGGAAGGAAGCTGAGGGTATCAAAGTTGGTACCCTGCCGGTTCAACAGCCGGATCGGATGATCGCCTGGCCTTAAATGGCAGTGAAACGATACAGGTTTGTGTGTAAAATATTATGCTGAATCAAGATCTGAGTTTCTTTTATTATATTGTACTTTTCGCGATCTATTGCTTGATCGGGTGGGTGCTGGAGGTTTTTTACAGATCCTTCAAGCAGCGCAAGTTTGTTAACGCGGGATTTCTTTTCGGCCCCTTCGTTCCGATTTACGGCATCGGAGCATTCACCGTTATTGTTCTGCAATATTTTATTCAAAGCTGGCACTTTATTCCCAGGTATGCTGTTTTGGGTCTGTCCATTACCTTTATGGAGTATGTGATAGGGTTTCTTGCCGAAAAGATCTTTAAACTTCCGCTTTGGAATTATTCGGACCGCAGGTTCAATCTCCATGGCCGGGTCAGCCTGCTTTTTTCGCTGCTGTGGACCGGATTGGCGGTCGTCTTTTCTGAATTTATTCATCCGGAAGTCTTTTCCCGCGTGGCATCGCTGCATGAAGGTTTTGTCAAGCCCGCAGCGATTGCCTTCATGATTTATTTCTGGGTGGACTATACGTTTTCCGTGATGTCCCTGGCTTCTTTCCGCAATGCCGTCGCTCATCTTTATGAAGAATATTTCAATCTGAGCAATACTGAAATCGAAGAGAGTTTAAATTCATTTCAACGGTTGCGTGATGCATTCCCTGATCTGAATCAATACATCAATCAAAACATCAACAAGAAAATCAGAAAAAGGCTCAATTCGTTTCTGAAACCCATTCAGGAAAAAATTATTCTGGAAATGGAGGGGCGGAAACCGTTTGAAAAAGAATACTATGAAACCGTGGAAGACATCCTCCATCATGAAGAGTTTTTAAAACTTAAGGATTACTTTCATCATAATTCAAGCATCTATTCCCATGTTCACGATGTGGCTTATTTCTCCTATCGGATATGCAAATATTTCAAACTGGATTACCGTTCGGCGGCTCGCGGCGCCCTTTTACATGATTTTTTCCTGTATGACTGGCGCAATCATGATGAGCCGGATCTGGCCCGGAATAAGTTTCACGGGCTCGCGCATCCGACGATTGCCGTGGCCAACGCAAAGAAGCATTTTTCAATCAATGACATTGAAGAGGACATTATCAAAAAACATATGTGGCCGCTGACGCTGGTTCCTCCAAAATACAAAGAATCCTATATTGTTTCTTTTGCGGATAAATACCTGTCGTCCAAAGAATTTATCAATGAGTATAAGAAAAGAATCAGCCAGTTTCAGACAAAAAAAGGGCGCAAACGGAAGCATACAAATCCTGATGCATCAAAGTAAATCCTTCGGGCACGTCTGCGTGCTGATGCAAAAAACGCCGGTTACGGAATCAGGATCAGGAAGACTCGTAACCCGTGTTCAGATTCGGGTGGATACTGCTTCTGCTTCTGATCGTAATCATGCTTGTATGATTCCACTGATCGCCGTAACGGATTTTTCGGGAACCAGCAGGCAATCCGGAGTGATCGTTACGCCTATTTTTGCCAACTCAAGTTTTTCATAAAATTTTTTCTGGTTGTCCAGCGCAAGATCTGCGTAGCCCGCTGAAAAACGCCGCGGCAGCAGGCGCCTGTTTTCGCGTCGCAGCTGCAGGTTGACGTAGTCCGTGATCCAGTCAAGGGCGGCATCCGTCATTTCACTGGCCGTCGCGTCATACACGACTGCGGCGGTAAGGTTATCCTGCGTTGTTTTGTCTGTAATGGCTTCCATGATGGCCCTGCCGGCGGTCGCGCCCATCAGGACGGCACCCTGACAGTTGCCGAGGAAAGCGGCAAGCTTGGTGCTTGAAAACGATGTTCCGCCGGCAAGCACGGTTTCCCTGCCGTCGTTTTTAAGAATGGACAGAATCATGAATGAGCCTTGCAGGCCAACAAGCCCCGCGGCCTCTTGGATATAACGGTCTGTTTCTTTCTGTCGGGAAGGGGTAAGTGACGTTGTCTTTTTTTTAAAGCCAAGCCGGGAATAGATTTTGGCCGTGGGCGGTTGAAGAATTATCTTTTCCAGAATCATGACGGAATTGAGCATGTCCGGCCCTGTTTGAAGGTTGCTTTTATTTTGGAGTATTGTAGTAGCGTTTTTTCCAACGATCCATTTTTTTTATCGCTTCCTCTACTGCTTCCAGAAGCATATCCATATCAAGTGGTTTTTCAAAATAATCATCAAAACCTGCTTGACGGCATTCCTCAATTTCAAAGAGTGGTGCCCAGCCGGTGATGGCAAAAATCATGGACATGGGCTTTGCTTCACGCATCTGGCGGCATAGATCAATGCCGTTCATGCCAAAGAGTTTCAAATCCAGGAAAATGACGTCAATATGGTCCCGCTTGAGGATATCCAGCGCCTGATTGCCATCTTCGGTTGTGATGACCTCATAATTTTCGTCGGTAAACACGCCGGTAAATAATTCTCTTACCGACATTTCGTCGTCAACAATCAGAATTTTTCCCTTCAAGGCTGCCTGACTCCTTTCGTTGCGGTTAAAAATTACGGGGAAACCAGCTTCCGGACAACAGCATTGCCCATTTCTTCCGTGCCAGCCAGCCTGCTTCCAGCGGAATAAATATCCTGCGTTCGCCAGCCTTCTTTTAGAACATCCGCCACGGCTTTTTCAATCAAAGACGCTTCCTGCGGCAGACTGAGTGAATGACGCAGCATCATGGCCACCGACAAAATAGTTGCCAGCGGATTGGCGATGTTTTTCCCCGCGATGTCGGGTGCGGAGCCGTGAATGGGTTCATACAGGGCCTTGGTTTCACCCAGGCTGGCCGATGGCAGCATGCCTATGGAGCCGGTCAGCATGGCGGCTTCATCACTCAGGATGTCGCCGAACAGGTTGGTGGTTACGATGACGTCAAATTGAGAAGGGTTGCGGATGAGCTGCATGGCGCAGTTGTCAACATACATATGTTTGAGCTCTATGTCGGGATAGTCGAGCCCGGTTTCCGTCACAACAGAGCGCCACAGTTCCGTGGATTCAAGGACGTTGGCTTTATCCACCGACAGAAGACTCTTCTTGCGCGTACGCGCCAGTTCAAAAGCGCGAAGGGCGATGCGGCGGATTTCCTCTTCTTTATAGATCATGGTATTGACACCCGTGCGCAGGCCGTCTTTGTCTCTGGTAACGCCCCGGGGGGTGCCGAAATAAACATCTCCGGTCAATTCCCGTAGAATCATGATGTCGATGCCCTGCACCAGGTTTTTCTTCAGCGGTGAGGCGTCAAGCAGTTCGTCAAAGACAACCACCGGCCGCAGGTTGGCATAAAGCCCGAGCTTTTCCCGCAGGCCGAGAAGCGCCCGCTCCGGACGGACGCTGTAATCCAGCCCCTCCCATTTCGGGCCGCCCACGGCGCCCAGCAGCACCGCATCGCTTTCGAGCGCAAGATTCAGGCTTAGATCAGGAAAGGGTGTGCCGAAAACATCGTAAGCACTTCCGCCGATGAGTCCATCCTGCAAAGAAATGCTGATATTTTTTTTATCCGTTACGACCTTCAATACCTTGATGGCCTCATTTATAATTTCCGGGCCGACGCCGTCTCCGGCAAAAACGGCGATTTTATATTCCTTGCTTGTCATGATGGCCTCACTTCTTTGCGATATGTTTCATCAGGCCGCCGTCAGCGATGAGCTGTTCCATAAAGGGCGGTATCGGGCTGATCGCAAATTGCTGATCTGAACCTGCCACGGTAATAGTTCCGCGTGCGCTGTCGATGGTGATCTCTTTTCCTTCGGCAATCGCGTCGGCCAGTTCCTTCGATTCAAAGATTGGCAAACCCATGTTAAAAGCGTTGCGGTAAAAAATGCGCGCGAAACTTTTTGCCACGACGCATGAAATGCCCGAGGCTTTGATGGCGATGGGTGCGTGCTCCCTTGAGGAGCCGCAGCCGAAGTTTTCACCGCCGAGAATGATGTCGCCAGCCCTCATTTTTTTTACAAATTCGGGGTCCGCATCTTCCATGCAATGCCGGGCGAGCTCTGCCGGATCCGAGGTGTTTAGATAGCGCGCGGGAATGATTGCGTCGGTGTCAATATTGTCTCCGAACTTCCACACTTTTCCTTTAAATATCATTTTCTGATAATCCTTTTGTTTTTTGTTTACAGTTCTTCGGGTGACGCAATTCTGCCCAGGATGGCAGACGCCGCGGCGACTGCCGGGCTTGCCAGGTAGACTTCGCTTTTCGGATGACCCATACGTCCCACAAAATTGCGGTTCGTCGTAGCGATGGACCTTTCCCCTGCGGCCAGGATTCCCAGGTGTCCTCCCAGGCATGCACCGCACGACGGCGGGCTGATGACTGCGTCGGCATCTATGAAGATGTCCAGCAGTCCTTCCTTCATCGCCTGCTTGTAAATAAGCGGTGTTGCCGGGACGACAATCAGCCTGACATAGGGCGCGGCTTTGCGATTTTTCAAAATCCCGGCGGCGATGCGCAAATCTTCAATCCGGCCGTTGGTGCACGAGCCGATCAGAGACTGGTCGATCTTCACGTTACCCGCCTGGCTGATACCTTTGACATTCGAGGGAAGATGCGGAAAGGCAACCTGCGGCTCCAGCTTGCCTGCATCAATTTCGATGACTTGCGAATAAACGGCATCGGCATCAGATGCATAAAATTTGTAAGGCCGCCTGGCCCGTGGCTTCACATATTCTTCGGTGATGGCATCCGGAGCAAAAATGCCGTTTTTGGCTCCCGCCTCAATGGCCATGTTGGCCATGGATAGACGGTCCGCCATCGGCAGATTAAGAATTGTCTCTCCTGTGAATTCCATGGCCTGGTACAGGGCTCCGTCAACGCCGATGCGTCCGATGATATTCAGGATCAGGTCTTTTCCGGAAACCCATTTGGGCATTTTGCCGTAAATGACGAATTTGATCGAAGAGGGCACTTTGAACCACAGTTCACCGGTCAGCATGGCCGCGGCGAGATCGGTACTGCCCACACCCGTGGCAAAAGCCCCCAGCGCGCCATAGGTGCAGGTGTGGCTGTCCGCACCGATGACCAGGTCCCCCGGAAGGACAATGCCTTTTTCAGGCAGAAGCGCGTGTTCCACGCCCACTTGTCCGCCTTCATAGAAATGCGTGATGCCGTGCTCCATGGCAAATTCGCGCACGGTCTTGCACTGCTGGGCCGAACTGATGTCCTTGTTCGGCGTGAAATGATCAAGTACCAGCACCACTTTATCCCTGTCAAAAACTTTTTTACCACCGGCCACCCGGAATTCCCGGATGGCTATTGGCGCGGTGATATCATTGCCCAACGCGATATCCACGCGGGCGTTGATCAACTGACCCGCTGAAATTTCCGAAAGGCCTGTGTGCGCCATCAATACTTTTTCTGTTATGGTATTCCCCACGTTGTTTACTCCCTGACGAATAAAAGTGTTTCTTGAAAACGGTGAAAAAACAAACATCTATTTTTACATTATTTTTCAGCTTAATTCAACTTTAACCTTTTTAATGTTATCTTTCAGGAACTCCAGCCTGTTGAGCGCGTTGATGTAAGCCTTCGCCGATGCGACGATGACGTCGGGATGAGCGCCGCGCCCGACAACGGACTGTTCATTGAATTTCAGCTGGACGGTCACTTCGCCTTGTGCATCCGCCCCGCCGGTAATCGCATTGACCACATATTTCAGAAGCGGATAATTGGTTTTGGTGATATTGCGGATCGCGGCGAAGGTTGCATCCACCGGTCCGTTGCCGAAACCTGCCTTGCGCACGATTTCTTTGCCCACCTGCATTTCCATGGTGGCGGTGGGGATTGCGACGTTTCCGCTGACCACGTTTAAATACACCAGATTATATTTGTCTTCACCCCGGTAGATTTCTTCATATAAAATGGCTTCCAGGTCTTCGTCGTAGATGTCCTTTTTCATGTCGGCCAGGGCCTTTACCCGTTCTGCAACCTTTTTGACCTGTTCGTCGTTTAGGATGTAACCCATTTTTTTCAAATGTTGCGCGATAGCGGCGCGTCCCGAGTGTTTGCCCAGAACGATATGGGTATCGCTGATGCCGACGGACTGAGGCGTCATAATCTCATAGGTGATTTTTTCCTTGATCAGACCGTCCTGATGAATGCCGGATTCGTGCGCAAACGCATTGGCCCCGACGATGGCTTTATTCGGCTGCACCGGTACACCGGTTATTTGTGTCAACAGGCGCGACGTTTTGTAAATCTCATCGGTCTTGATCCTGGTGTGAAGTCCATACAAATCCCTGCGCGTTGCCAGCGCCATGACGATTTCTTCCATCGCCGTGTTGCCGGCGCGCTCGCCGATGCCGTTGATCGTGCATTCCACCTGCCTCGCGCCGTTGCGTATCGCGGCAAGTGAATTGGCGACGGCCAGACCGAGATCATTGTGGCAGTGAACGGAAATAACCGTATTGCCCATGTTTTTTACATTGGCGAAGAGATAGGCAATCAGATTGCCGAACTCCTCGGGGATGGTATAACCGACGGTGTCGGGAATATTGACCGTGACCGCACCGGCGTCAATGACGGCCGAAACCATCTCCACAAGATAATCCCTGTCCGAGCGGGTGGCGTCCATCGGTGAGAATTCTACATTGTCTGTGTAGGAGTGTGCCAGTTTGACGGCGGCAACGGCTTCCTTGAGCACCTGTTCGCGGCTCTTTTTGAGCTGGTATTTCAGATGAATGTCCGATGATGAGATAAACGTGTGGATACGGGGATGTGCCGCGTGCTTGATGGCCTGCCATGCCCGGTCAATATCCTGCTTGTTGGCGCGCGCTAATCCGGCCACCTGTGATTTCTTGATTTCGCGGGCAATTTGCCGGACAGCGTCAAAATCCCCTTCAGATGCGATGGGAAATCCCGCCTCGATGATATCGACACCAAGCTTTTCCAGCTGCCTGGACAGGATCAGCTTCTCTTCCGTATTCATGCTGGAGCCTGGCGACTGTTCGCCGTCTCTCAATGTCGTATCAAAAATATAGACGTGATTTTTTTCCTTTTTCATGTGCGCCCCCTTTCAAACTTACCTGATTATTTGATAAACTAAATTAAAAAAAAAGGCCGTGGTTTTTTCTGCCACGGCCTTTTTAGGTAATCAATTATTTTGCCAGTTCAGTGACGACCTAAAGACGACGGGCAGGAGGCCTTAAGCAGCAGGCCCAGTAACGCAAGGCCCAGAAGCAGGGAAAGAAGTGCGCTTGCCGTAATCATTATGGTCATGAAGCTGATCATTTGTTGTTCTCTACAAACAAATTAGTTAATTTGATTATCCTATTAATGCAAAAATTGAATGTTGTCAAAATATTTTTTTCAAAATATTTTATCTTGATTCATATGTCGGATCAAATACGACTTTGATTCCGGGACATCGGCATGAAAAAAGGGGAACCCGAGGGTTCCCCTTTCCAAGGAGGGACGTGTGCTTTGGCTTCAGTAGCACATACCCATGCCTAATCCGGGACCAGGTCCCTGCCCTCGTCCGTATCCGCCACGGCCTCTCATACCACCGCGCGGTCCGAAACCGGGGCCCCTTCCCCAGCCCGAGTTAGCCAGTTTTTCATTTTGCTCCGCCGTCAACACCTTATGGATATCAAACTTCATGGCGGTTTGCCTGTCCTGAATTTCATCACGGAGTGTTCTCAATTCTTTTTGCGCTGCTGTAATTCTGTTCCTGTCGGGATTTTTTTGGAGCCAGAGTCGGCGCAGTTCCGCCGATTTGTCAAAAATCTTTTCCCGCAGGGGTCTTGTTACCTTGTAGTCCTCACTTTGTATCGCTTCGATTTTTGTCTTTTGACTGTCGGTTAAATTCAAGTTTTCCAGGCCTGCGTTCCGGCACAGTCCATTTCCCCTGCCCGGGCCGGGCCCCCAGGCAAATGCCTGAGACGTCAGCAGCAAACCCAGCACAGCCGCTGTTAATGCTAAAGCAATCTTTTTCATAGTTTATCTCCTTCTTTGTATAGTTATTGCTCACTTGTTATACGTAAGATCAGCAAAGCGCGTGCCACTGATGGTATACTATTGTATTTCTTTGGTATTATATGAAACAAGACAAATAGAATTTGCCTTTTACCACCATTGCATGGATAATAGATATCCAATTTACGTATCCAGACGGGCCAATTGTATCCAAACTATGCCGTGGTATGAAACAGGCGGGGAAAAATGATGAAAAAGAAACGATTTGATATTTCTGTCTGGGTTGCGGTCAGTGCGATTGCTGTTTTGGCCTTGATTCTGGGCATGATGATATTCATGCAGTCTCAGCAGAGGAAAGATCAGGCGGTTATCCTTTTTGTTGAAAAAGGCGATACACTTATCCGGTCTTTTGAGGCCGCACTGCGTGATCCGCCGGATCGGAAGGAGGATGAGTTTTATCTTCAAAAGCTGCTTATGGAAACCGCCCAGCAACCGGATATTGATTATTTGATTGTAACGGACGACGAGGGGCGGATCCTGGCGGACAGCGATCCGTCCATGGTTGGCCGGCCATACGGGTTGGACCTGGATGTAAAAAAGGCCGCCCAAAGCGGAGAAATCCGCTGGCGGCAGACGGCCAATCCCGAAGGTGCCGGCACGTTTGAGGTTTACCGTGGATTTTCCACCGGGCTGCCTGATGGTGTTCATGGAGATCGTCGCCCTTTAATTGTCTTTGTCGGCTTCAATATGGAGAAAATCGAAAAAGCATCGCGGGAAGACACCGTTAGGATTGTAATGAGGGCAGTTATTCTTATGCTGATTGGATCTCTTGCCATTGTGTCCCTTTTCCTGGTGCAGGCCTATCGCCTGACGCGCTCTTCTCTTTCCCGCGTGACGGTTTTTTCAGAAGCGCTGGTGAAGCACATGCCCGTCGGACTTCTGGCTGTGGACCAGGTAGGGAAGATTGTTGCCTGCAATGTTCAGGCTCAGGGGCTATTTCCCAGCGCCTATCCGGATGCCGTAGGACGAAAAGCAGCCGATCTGCTGCCTGCGCAATTGTCGCAGCTGTTTGATAGAATCAATGAAAAAACCCGGCTTGTTGAAGAGGACATTACCCTTCCTTCTGGAAAAGAAGGCAATCAGGTGTGGGAAGCCGTTGCGGCAGCATTTTCCGGTGAGGATGTTCCGGAAGGCAAAATCCTGCTTGCGCGGAATGTGACGGCAATCAGGCAGCTGGAGAAGGAAGTCGCCCGCAGCCGTCATCTGAATGCCATTGGATCGCTTGCTGCCGGTGTGGCTCATGAAATACGGAACCCGCTCAGTTCCATTAAAGGCTTTGCGGTTTACTTCAGGCAAAGGCTGTCTGGAAATAAAGAAGATGAAGAGACGGCCGATATTATGATTGCGGAGACTGAGAGACTCAATCGCGTCATCAGCCAGCTCCTGGAATTTGCCCGGCCTCTTACATTGAAAAAAGAACCGACAAATATGATGGACTTAGTGAGGCACACGATCAGGCTGGTAGAGGCCGAAGCCTGGAAGAATGCTGTTGCAATTGACATTCAGGCGTATGAGGATTTGCCGCTGGCGATTATTGATCCTGATAAAATTAAGCAGGTGCTCCTCAATATATTTTTGAACGCCTTGTCGGCCATGCCGGACGGCGGCCGGCTGTCGGTAGAGTTGGCAGCACAAAAAGATAATATGGATGTGACGGTTTCCGATACCGGTACAGGCATCAAAGAAGAAGACCTGCCGCTGATTTTCGATCCGTATTTCACGTCCAAACCGGCGGGCACCGGTTTAGGGTTGGCGGTTGTGCAAAAAATCATGGATGCACATGGCGGCGTTGTCCATATGGAGAGCAGAGCAGGATCAGGCACAAAAGTCACACTGCGCTTATTTATCGGCAAGGGAGAATGAAGCAATGAAAAAAGAGCTCGAAATTTTAATTGTGGATGATGATTCGGCCCATCGAGTGATGCTGAAAAAACTCCTGGGCGGCTGGGGGTATCGTATTTCTGAAGCGGATGACGGAGCCGGGGCGGTTGAAACCGTCGGCAGACGGTCATTTGACTTGATTCTTATGGACATCCGGATGGTGAAGATTTCAGGTATCGAAGCAATGGAACAGATTAAGAAGATTAGTCCGGCCGTTCCGGTGATTATCATGACGGCCTATGCTTCGGTGGAAACAGCCGTCAGCGCGCTGAAAAAAGGCGCTTACGATTACCTGACCAAGCCATTGGATTTTGACGAATTGCAGATCGTGATTGAACGCGCGACGGAGCACAGTCTGCTGAAAAAAGAAAATGATTCTTTAAAGGAGAGATTGGGCGAGAAATTCGATCGGCGCAATATGATTGGGCAGAGTCCGGCCATGGTCAGACTTCTGGAAACCGTGGCGCAGGTTGCGGCAACGGAAGCGACCGTGATGATCACAGGCGAGTCCGGTTCCGGGAAGGAAATAATCGCCAATACCATTCACTATAACAGCAATCGAAAAGATGCGCCCTTCATTAAGATAAACTGTGCGGCACTCACGGAAACCCTGCTGGAGTCGGAATTATTCGGCCATGAAAAAGGAGCCTTTACCGGAGCGGACAAACGCCGGGAGGGGAAGTTTCGGCAAGCCGACGGCGGCAGTATTTTCCTGGATGAGGTCAGCGAGATGTCGCCGGCGATGCAGGTCAGGCTCCTGCGGGTTTTACAGGAAAGAGAACTGACGCGCGTCGGCGGTTCGGAAGTGCTCAAGGTTGATGTCCGCGTCATTGCAGCGTCCAACAAGGATTTGAAAAAAGAAATGGAGCAGGGGCGTTTTCGCGAAGATTTGTTTTATCGGCTCAATGTTGTGGCACTCACTGTGCCGCCGCTGCGAGGAAGAAAAGAAGACATTCCGCTTTTGGCGCAGCATTTCCTGCAGGAATTTGCTGCGAAAAATTCAAAAAATGTAACAAGCTTTACACCACAGGCCATGCAGAAGCTTGTAGAATATCGCTGGCCGGGCAATGTCCGGGAGTTGATGAATGCCGTTGAGCGGGCTGTGGTTTTGTCACGGAATACTTATCTTGATGAAGTCGAGCTGACCCTTCTGATGGCTGATGACAGAGGCGCAAATGACAAGGGGGAAGGCATCATGCAAAGCCAATCGGCAAATGCTTCAGTGAATCTGCCGCTTGGCGAAGTGGAAAAAAGAAGCATCCTGGAGGCACTGAATACCTGCGGCGGCAACAAAAGCGAAGCGGCCCGGCGCCTGGGAATTACGCGTAAAACTCTGCGAAAAAAACTGGAGAAGTATGAAGAGCAGCAACAATGAAGGTTGCTTCTCTAAAGGTGTTTTTTTACTCCGCCCTTAACCTAAAAAAAGACACTGGCTGAATAACCTATTTCGCTTCCCGCACGGGAAGAACCCGGTTGATGCTTGTGCCGGGTGAGAGAAACCACCAGTACGTACCATCGCTGAAGTCAAAGTAGGCGGCCTCGGAACCCCGTGTCTGCGATGACCAGGGACAACAATCAGAGAGACGTATCAGTTCCGTAAGGTGCAGCGGATTTTGCTGAGCTTCATAACGCTGTGTTTTCCTCGCATCATATAATTGAGCAAGTTCATCTTTTGTCGGCATTCGCCAGTCTGTGTAACCACCTCCACGATACGTCTGGCAATATCTTTTTGCATCATACCAATTAATGTCCCGCCCGTTATCTTTTGCCGCCCAGATCAGGTTCGTCTTCGTGTCCAGAACGGTCTGATTGTCAAAAGCAATGAAACGTCCATCCCGGCCAGTCTCCCTGGCTGCCGCAGAAACCGTGGGACGGTTTTCCGCAGGCAGCTTGATCTTTTGATCTACGACTTCACGGTTACCAATTTTCTGGCCGGTTTCTATATTGCCGGATTCACGCCGGTCCTCACCTTTAACCGCCACACCTTTGTCATCATCTTTTCCCGGGATAGCTTTTGTTTCATGCTGGTTGCTTTTGTCAGGAACCGGCTTTTTATCGGGAATCGTGAGCGCGGCAACGGCAGTATCTTTCGGAGGAACGGGTTCCACGACTTTGGCAACAGCGACAGTCTCCTTCAAGGGAACAGTTTTCTCAATTCTTGTGGCAATGATGGTCTCCCTCGGATTAATGGATTCCAGGATTTTGGCAGCAAGGACAGTCTGTTTCGGATAAACAGGTTTCTCGACCTTGACATCAATGACAGTCTCTCTTGGAGGCACAGAATCTGCCATTCTTCCAGCAGCGGCAGTCTCTTTCGGATAAACAGGCTCCGTGACTTTAGCCGCAACGGCAGTCTCCTTTGGAGCAACGGGCTCTGTAACTTTAGCAACAGGTGCGGTTTCCTTGGGAGGAACAGGTTCTGCGACTTTGGCAACTGCGACAGTCTCCTCCGGGGTAACGGGTGTCTCGACTTTTTCCGCAACATCCGTTTTCTTTAAAATAGCATATTCCGCAGAAACCAGATTCATTAATTTTTCACCAACGGAATCGGGTTCGATCGTATTCCATTCACTCGTTTCGTTTTCCGATGATGCGTGAATAATATTATCCTGTTCATCATAAAAAACCACATGGACATATCGGAATTTTTTATTTGTGCAGTCAATCTCCATCAAACTTCTATAATAGGATAATTTGGAGGGATCATCGGGTGCCTTGTCTATTTTATTTAGAATAGAAAAATATTGATTTTTTGAATCTGTGCTTAATATGTTTTTAGTCCATACTGAAAGGACACCTTTTTTAGCTTCAAAAATATTGCTTTTGTCATAATACATGGTGCCAGCCAGCGCAGTATCATAATATGTCCAGTCTTCCGCCAAGGCCTGACTGGCAAATAAGAAAAATATTCCCAGGAAAAAAATCCACTGAATATTCTTTGATTTCATTATCTACCTCTTAGACCATTTTATCCAATAGTTCCCCGACGCATGCAATGCCATATTCATTATTACACCGGCAAGTAAATATGACCTTTAGCGTCATGCCAGCGAAAGGCGACATCCAGTGTCTTCCTGGATTCCGGCGCTCGTGCCCTCGCGTGACCTTTAGGTTATTAGGGTATTCGCCTGACCTGTATAGTTGCCAAAGTAATAATACTTATTATCTGCCAATTTGTGAAACGATTTTCAATGTTTTCTTGAAAGATGGAGCCTTTTGTTTAACCGTTTCAAGCGGTGTGAAAGAGAATCTCTTTCTTCATCTGAAAACGTGTTTTTTCCGCACAGGGCGTTTTCAACCATGGTTTTTGCCCGGATATAATTCCGGATATGATGCTCCAGATATTTGGCCATTTCCGAAACTGCATAAAATTCATAAGGCTCACAGGCGGCCATTTGCTGCCAGATGTGCGCGGCTTCATTTATTCTTCCGGTTCGCTTGTATAATTGAGCCAGTTTCTTTTGTGACTGGAGGGAAAATTCCTGACAAGTGCTGTCCTGGAAGATGTTCAGAATCTTTTGTACACCTTGTGCGTTAGCTTGTTTCAATAACAGCCGGGCCGCCGCCAGATAATCGTCTTCATGCGTATGCTGCGCAAGGGCATCCGCAGTCAATACTTCAATCAGATGTGCGGTGAGTGTCGCCATGGAAATAACGTCCAGACGATTGTGTTCAAAGATGCCGGCCAGTAGCCGGGGATCACGCCGGCGAAGCCAGTCAAAATAGCGTTGAGGAATCTCCCATCCGGGGATGTCGCCTTCTCGCCTGACGCCGAGGATTTCCTCCTCCAGAGTGGCGAGGCGGCAGTTTTCCAGGCGATGCCCCAGAATGCGGCGCGACGGATGCAGTAAATCAAGATGAGGTAGCCCCGCCAGATCACTTTGCATCCGGTTCATAATAAAGCGTGTTGTGAGCAGATTCACGTCAAAGGCTTTGCCATTAAAAGTGACCAAAAATTTTTTTCGTGAGGCAATCTCCTTGAGATAGGTTAGCGCCGCTTTTTCTTCGCCAAAATCACGCGCCAGAATCTGGCGGATCTGAAAGTGGCCCTCTTCGAACCAGCCGAGTCCGATCAAAAAGGCCATCGTGCCGGTGCCGCCCGCCAGCCCGGTGGTTTCGGTATCCAGAAACAGGGCATCCGAGGAGGTGAACTCCCCGAGGATGGGGTTGTTGGCCAGCATTCCCGCCGCCGTCATATCAAAATCAAACGCCTCGCGAATGTTGCGGTGGCCGTGACGGCTTGCTCCGGACAACAAGTCACTGAACAGAAAAAAAAGGCCGTGTTCATTTTTGATTTCGCAGCCTTTCAGGATTTCAATCAGCCCCTCATTGCCCCGTGCTGCCACGTCTGCTTTTATTGACGTGTTTCTGACCTGTGTGCGCGTGACAACGCTTTCAATCCTGTGTCGCAGATCGTTTAACTGCGAGAGCCTTTCGGGAGATGTGGCAGTGGTCTGCGCCTGTTCCCTTTTCGATGGCTCGCCTGTCTCGCCGGTCAGGCGTTTGAGTTTATCAATCGATTTCATATTTTTACTTATCTTTCGTCGCCCGCTACCCTAATAGCCTAAAGGTCACGCGAGGGCACGCGTGACGGGGGTATCACGCAATTCCTGTTCGTCATTACGAGCCGCCTCTCAGGCGGCGTGGTAATCTCATGAAAACTGAACCTTACGAGATTGCCACGGCTCCTTAGCGTCGCCTCGCAATGACAAGTGCGTTTACCGTGCACCTTTTAACCTTTCCCCAAAACCAGCTCAATAATCTTCGGTACAATTTCCTTGGCGGTTTTGCCCACTTCCAGCGTGGGTCCAACGCACGACGGACAGCCATAGGCACAGGGACACTTTTCAATCAGATTTTTAGCGGATGACAGCAGATTCGCGTGTTCGTGGTAGAGCAGCTCGGAAAAGCCGATGCCGCCGGGATAGGAATCAAATATGAAAATAGTGGGATCGAACTCATCAATTCTTGCGCCGGTTTTATTCTCAACCATATCCGGCCGTCCCGCGTCAAATGATGTGATCACGCGTCCGGTTTTTCCCTGGCTCACAAACCACTCCCCGCTTTTATCCCCAAGCGACCGGTCGATGTCGTGCGTGTCCGCCATCAGATACAGGGCGGATAAATGCTGAAGTGTATAGGCCAGCGCGGATAAACCGTCGATAATTTCCGCGGGCGTAAAATCGAGTTTACGCAGCCTGTCGCGCGGGATCGTAAACCAGTAGCTTGTCGTGTGCATGTCTTTTTCCGGCAGATTGACATCCCCGTAGCCGAGATTTTCCGATGTGTAAAATTTGATCTTCTTGTAGCCCACCACCTTGCGCACGACCTGCACTTCACCGTGCTCGACAATGGCTCCGCTTTCCGTGTGATTGTCGAAAGAGTCGATTACCCGCACGTTGGTGTAGGTCATGGCATCGGTGTAATAGTCGGCATCCACTTTTCTGACGTAAGCCTTCTTGCCCTCCAGGTCAAGCTTGTCCACATGGTACTGCTCGGAGGCCAGCATATAGATGGCTTCGTCATGTACCGCGGTGAAGGCGCTGTCCCAGTCCACTTCGGCAATGACGCGGTGATTGCCCGCGTCGGTAGTATCGACCACTACCACGTTTTCGGGATTGATTGCCCGCAGGCTGACCTCGTCGGCCGGGTAGCTTTCCGCCGCCCAGTGCCAGCGGTCGTTTGTCCTGTGCAATACGCCTTTTTCTTCCAGGTACTCCAGAAACTCCTCCAGGTTTTCGCCGCCGAATTTTTCTCCTTTTTCAAAGGGCAGCTCAAAGGCCGCACTTTTGATGTGATGCAGCAGGATGAGCAGGTTGTCCGGGTTGATACGGCAATGCTCCGGCGAGAGCGCGAAGAAGTAATCCGGATTTTCCATAATGAACTGGTCCAGCGGATTGCTTCGCGCAATCAAAATGGCGAGAGACCTGCCTGTGCGCCTGCCCGCGCGTCCGGCCTGCTGCCAGGTGCTGGCAATTGATCCCGGGTAGCCCGCCATGATACAGGCTTCCAGATTGCCGATGTCGATGCCCAGCTCCAGGGCGTTGGTGCTGATGACGCCCATCACTTCGCGTGTGCGCAGGCCGCTTTCGATTTCTCGCCTGAGGTTCGGCAGATAGCCACCGCGGTAGCCGGTGACGAAATGATTGTCCAGAGGTTTGGTCTTATTGAATTTATCCTTTAAATATTTGGTCAGCACTTCGACATTCAGGCGGCTGGTCGCAAAAACAATCGTTTGAATGTTGTTGCCGATTAGATCGGATGCGATCTTGCGTGCCGGCGTCATCGCGCTCTGCCTGATGCCCAGTTCACGGTTCACGATGGGTGGATTATACAAAACAAAAGTCTTGGCGGCAGTTGGCGCGCCGCTTTTATCCAGGAGCGCCACGGGACGCTCCAGAACTTTTTCGGCGTGTTCGCGGGGATTGGCCACCGTGGCTGAGCAGCAGACAAACACCGGATTGGCGCCGTAGAATCGGCAGATCCTGACAAGCCGGCGGATCACATTGGCAAAATGCGATCCGAATATGCCGCGGTAGATATGCAGCTCGTCGATGACGATGAATTTCAGATTCATAAACAGCTTCTGCCACTTGGTGTGATGAGGCAGAATGCCGGCGTGCAGCATGTCGGGATTGGTAACGACGATGTGCCCCTGTCTGCGGATGGCCTGGCGCGCGTCGTCGGGAGTGTCTCCGTCGTAGGTAAAAGTCTTGATGTCGGCCTGTAAATCCGTAATCAGGCTGTGCGCCTCGTGCATCTGGTCCTGGGCCAGTGCCTTGGTGGGGAAAAGATAAAGCGCGCGTGTTTCCGGTTCATCGAGAATACTTTGCAGCACGGGCAGGTTATAACAAAGAGTTTTGCCGCTGGCGGTCGGTGTCACGAGCACGACATCCTGACCATTGCGGATAAAGCGCACGGCCTGTGCCTGATGTTTATATAGCTTTTCCATCCCGCGCGCCTGCAAAACCGAAAGAAGCCGTGGATTTACCCATGGCGGATAGTCTTCCCAGTCGCCTTGCTTTGCCGGTATTTCCACAATTGCCGCCGCGTTGGACTTGAAGCTTTTATTTTTCTTTAAACGGGCGATCCATTCATCCAGTGTCAGTTTAGCCATGCATTTTCTTGCCTTTTGTCATTCGGTTTTTCATTATAGATAAAATACAAAATATCACAACAGAGAATTATAAATAGTCATTGCAATAATCATATTGATGGTTTATCAACAGCAGAGACGGTTTGTTGCACCTGGTTCATCTGAGCATGTTGAAAAAAGTCCGGACGGTATCAGCCCGGCAGGGGAGTAAATTAAAATGGGCAGCTATGTCAACAGCAATCTGATCAGCGGCGAACATGTTGTTTACGAAACGAAATTACACTGGATCACCTTTGTGTCTTTGAAGGGAATCCTGACATTATTCATCGCTCCGCTCATCGCTTACTGGACGAGTGAGTTTGCCATCACCAATAAGCGCCTCATTATCAAGACCGGATTTATTTCCCGCAACACATTTGAAATGAATCATTCCAAGATCGAATCCATCAACGTCATCCAAAGTATCCCGGGACGCATCCTGGGATATGGAACGATCGTCATCATGGGAACCGGCAGCACGAGAGAACCGTTTGCCGCCATTCGGGACCCGCTGACGTTTCGGAAGAAGTTTTTGGAACAGCAGGGTTAGATAGCCCATGGGCTATTGATACCCTGTCTCCGGCGCCAGAAAATACATCGATCCGTGCAGCGCACCGGCTGCGTGATACAAATCCTCGCTGACCGGCAGTGTGATTTCGGATTTGCCCTTGTCGATGGTAATGCGCGCGCCCGTCAGTTTAACGATCGGCGCCCCGTGCATCATGTTTCCAGTTTACGGTAGTGATCTTCTGTTATCATCTGTTAACCAGCTATCCAGCAGGGATAAGCATGTCAGACAAACACCGACGGTTTGTAGGACATACGCTCACCTCGAATTCGGACTGATGCCGATACCCAACGTCTCGGGAAAGGTGTATTCAGTATTCGCTTTTCAAGGGGTACCTGTATTGCATCCGCCATATGTAATACGCCCCAACGTTGTGGCTAGTGAATCAGAAACGCGCGTCTGACCTACAGGAACGAAGCCAATGCTGCGGGGCGTACCCCTCTTGAAAAGATTTTGAGGATCATACATCTCTTTAGATAAAAAGTAAAGAGATACATGGCCGAAATGCTTATTAATAACGAAAGAATACATGCCTTTTGTGTGGCAACAAAGGGCATAAAAAAATAACTTTAAGGAGAATTATATGGCTGAAGCTAATGAACAAGATTTTTATGACAAGGTATTTCCTGTGCCTGAGCGAGTAAGGGAGAAATCTTACATCAAGAGCCGGGCGGAGTACGACAAACTTTACAAAGAGTCGATTACAGATCCCAATGCTTTCTGGGCCAGGATGGCAACCGAAAGGCTGACCTGGTTCAAACCCTTTGACAAAAAGAAGGTATCGGACTGGTCATTTGACGCGAAAGATGTTCACTCCAAATGGTTTGAAGGCGGCAAGCTCAATGTCAGCTATAACTGCCTGGACCGTCATTTGGAAACCAAAAAGAACAAGGCCGCTATCATTTTTGAAGGCAACGATCCCAACGACTGGAAAGTTTACACCTATTACGACATGTATCGCGAAGTGAACAAGTTCGCCAATGTTCTGAAAGGCCTGGGCGTCAAAAAAGGCGACCGCGTTACCATCTTTCTGCCCATGATCGCGGAGCTGTCCATCGTCATGCTGGCCTGCGCCCGCATCGGCGCCGTTCATGCTATCGTTTTCGGCGGATTCTCGGCGGAAGCGTTAAGAGACCGCATTAATAACTCCGGTTCGAAGGTCGTCATTACCTGCGACGGCACCTACCGTGGCGCCAAGGCTGTTCCCCAGAAAGACACCTGTGACAAAGCCGTGGCTCAGTGCCCGGGCGTGAAAACGATGGTGGTTGTGAAACGCACCGGAACAGCCGTTAACATGCAGGAGGGCCGCGACATCTGGTACGAAGAACTGATGGCCAAAGCGGACAAATACTGCAAACCGGAAGAAATGGATGCGGAAGATCCACTGTTCATCCTTTATACATCCGGTTCGACCGGACAACCCAAGGGCGTTGTGCATACCCAGGCCGGTTATCTGCTCTATGCTTCCATGACCCAGCAGCTGGCTTTTGATGTCCGTGAAGAAGATACTTACTGGTGCACCGCCGACATCGGCTGGGTCACCGGACACAGCTACATCGTTTACGGTCCACTTTGCAACGGTCACTCCAGCATTCTTTTCGAAGGCGTTCCCAATTATCCTGACTTTGGCCGGTTCTGGGCAGTCGTCGAGAAATACAATGTCAATAACTTCTACACCGCTCCGACAGCGATTCGCTCCATTGCTAAAGAAGGCGACAAGTGGGTCGATGCGCACGATATTTCCTCGCTGCGCGTTCTGGGTTCGGTCGGTGAACCGCTCAACCCCGAAGCCTGGTGGTGGTACTACAATAAGATCGGTGGCGGCCGCTGCACGATTTCCGATACCTGGTGGCAGACCGAAACAGGCGGACATATGATCCTGCCTCTGCCTGGCGCAATTGACATCAAACCCGCCAAAGCCATGGTTCCGTTCTTCGGTGTTGTTCCGGTTCTGATGGATGAAGAAGGAAAAGAAATCAAGGGCGTTGGCAAAGGCGCATTGTGTATTAAAAATTCATGGCCCGGCATTGCCCGCGGTTTGTGGGATGACAAGGATGGCCGGTTTGTCGAAAATTACTTCGTGCAGTTCCCCGGCACGTACTTCTCCGGCGACGGCGCGGAACGCGATGCCGACGGCGATTACAAAATCACCGGCCGCGTTGATGACGTTATCAATGTTTCCGGTCACAGACTGGGCACCGCGGAAGTCGAAGCAGCTTTGACGTCTCACGCGGATGTCGCGGAAGCGGCGGTTGTCGGCTTCCCGCATGACATCAAAGGGCAGGGCATCTTCGCCTATGTCACCCTGAATAACAATGTGGCCAAGACAGACGATTTGAAAAAAGCGCTGGTCGCCCATGTCCGCAAGGTTGTCGGTCCGATCGCATCGCCCGACCAGATTCAATGGGCGGATGGTCTTCCCAAAACCAGATCCGGCAAGATTATGCGCCGTGTTTTGAGAAACGTCGCCGCTAAAACATTTGGTGACTTCGGTGACACATCCACCCTGGCTGATCCGGCCGTGGTCGATGATCTGGTCGAGAACAGAAAGAAATTAGGCTAACACCCCTTCAATGCGGGGACGGTAACAACCGTCTCCGTCATTGTGAAGTCCCTCCTCCAAATGCCGTTTCCCGGAAAACCGGGAAACGGCATTTCCTTTTGAAATTCAGAAGTGAACCTCGACCTGAGTGGAACCTTTCCTGTAAGAATACTTCACAGTGTAACCGAGATCTCTGAGAAGCTGTTTCATAATATGGTTTGTTGAATCGACGAAGGATACGAAATGAAAAATACCGTGTTTCCTGCCAATAGTAAGTATGGTTGACAACAGGAACTTACCAAGGCCATAGTTCTGCCAGTCGTCCCGGACCACAATGGCAAAGTCCGTAACCTTCTCTTGGGGATCATAACCATAACGGGCAACAGCAATAATAGAATCTTTCCCGTCTTCCTGTATCACAGCGACCAGAGCAAAGTTGCTCTTATAGTTGATGTGCGTGAGTTGAAAAAGCAATTCTTCCGGAAGGGAATTTAGGGGTCTTAAAAAACGCAGATAAATGGAATCAGCGGAAAGCTTGTTCAATAAATCTACAAGCAGATATTCGTCTGTCTGCAGAATGGGCCTGATAAATACTTCTTTTCCGTTTTTGAGCGTAAGCCGACTTTCATATTCGGCGGGGTATGCTTCATGACATACGGCTGACACTTTCATCTCTCCAATTCATGACAAATTTAAAGATAATGATACCATATTTTCATCTTTGCCGTCGAGGTTGAAATCGCAGCGCCTGAAAATCCGGATCATAGCATAGTTTTCCTGGATCGTTTCCGCGCGAATGGTCCTGTAGCCTTCTTTTTTGGCCAGTTCGATGCACTGTTTGGACAGGGTTATTCCCAGCGATTTATTCTGCCAGGGATCGGAGATGATGATTGCATATTCCGCTTCGCCTTCGCACTGTTTGTTTTTAATCAGACGCGCAATGCCCAGAAACTTGTATTGATCGCCGACCTTCATCTCCGCGACAACGGCGACTTCCTCTTCCGGGTTGAGGTTGCAGAAACGCTCAGCCCGCTCCGGTGTGGCGCTAAAGGGTGATAAAAACCGCAGCCACAGCGATTTTTGGGAGCAG
>JBDKUG010000282.1:0-3463 GCA_039679815.1 Smithella sp. | reverse complement strand
CGTTTTGATATGAATGAATATCAACAAAAAATAATAAAATTCAAATATATACGAAGATCGGAGCAAATACGGCGGGTTTAGTGTCGAAGAAATTTACGAATTTTGACTATTAAAAGAAATTGCTTGTTATGGGGGAATACTATTAAAATTAAATATTCACAATAATATCAAGCGTATGTAACGCCTATGGGGTAATTATATTTATTGGTATAACGTTTGCATTCAAATGTAAAACAGAGCATATTCCGAGGAGGATATTATGAAAAAGATATTAATGGCAATGGTGTTGTGTGGTTTGCTTGTTTTTGCGAGTTCTGCTTTTGCCTACACATTAGATGTCGGTGGTACTGACGTAGGTGGAGTGGATACAATAATTAACCAGACTAAGCTAGATGACAGCAGTGAAGCTGTCGAACTAGCATGGGTGCAGAGTATATTAGGGTCATCATTCACAATCGTTAAAGATGAGACTTTCGAGTGGTTGGCGACTGCTGAATCAGAAAATGTATGGGCATCGCTTCTTGATGATGCAACTAGCTATTATTACTTAAAATTAGGAAATATTGGAGGAGACACTCATTTCCTATACAGTAATGCAGAATTGCTCTCTTATGCGGTCATTGACATTAATGCATGGGGTGTGACCAAAAATGTAAATATTGGTAAGGTTAGCCATATTGGATCAGTAGGTGGTAATACGCAGGTTCCCGAACCCATGTCACTGATTCTTCTTGGATTAGGTCTGATTGGATTGGCGGGAATCAAGAGAAAAATCAGTTAATATCGTTCAAAACATCGTCTTGCCTCTTGGGTAATAAAAAAAGGCAGAGTCCGGTTGGCTCTGACTTTTTTTATTTAAAAGAGGAAACGTCTATTTCGGGATACCCAGCTTCCCCATCAAATCATATAAAGTCGGACGGCTGATTCCCAGATCTGATGCGGCCTTCGTCAGGTTATTTTCGTTGCGTGCTATGGCCTTCAGGATCAGCTCTTTCTCCAGGTTTTCCCGGGCATCCTTGAGTAAAATGGACTGTTTGACGCCTGCAACGGATTGCATTTCCAGATCCTCCAGCGTGATTTTTTTCCCCTCGGACATGATCACTGAACGTTTAATGCGGTTTTCCAGTTCACGGACATTTCCCGGCCAGGTATAGCGTTCAAGGGCTTCAATCACCTGAGAGCTGAATCCCTTGATCTTTTTTCTGCTTTCATTCGCGTACCGATCCAGAAAAGATTTGGCTAAAAGGACAATGTCCGCGCTTCTTTCCCGCAGGGGAGGGAGAGAAATGTTGATCACGCTGATTCGATAAAACAAATCGTCACGGAACGTTGCCTTTCTCATGGCTTCTTCCAGATCACGATTTGTTGCTGCAACGATTCGGGTGTCTACCTCTATTTGTTCTCTTCCCCCGACGCGTTCGATGGTTTTTTCCTGCAGAAACCGCAGCAGTTTTACCTGGAGGCTCAAGGGAAGATCTCCGATTTCATCAAGAAAAAGAGTTCCTCCTTCAGCCATTTCAAATCGCCCCTTGCGCTGGACATGGGCGCCGGTGAACGTTCCTTTTTCATGTCCAAACAATTCACTTTCAATAAGATTCTCAGGAATGGCGCTGCAGTTAATTGGAATAAAAGGTCTGGACGCGCGAATACTCAGCCGGTGAATGGCACGGGCGACGAGTTCTTTGCCGGTGCCGCTTTCTCCCCTGATCAAAACGGGTGCGTCGGTTGTTGCCACTTTGCGGATGGCAGAAAAAACATCCTGCATTTTCGTGGACGTTCCGATCATGCCTTCAAAAGTGTCGCCGCTCAGGCGTTGACGTAATTCCCGCTGTTCCTGTTCCAGCCGGGAAACATGGAACGCCCGTTTGAGCACAACTTTCAGTTCATCCAATTCAATGGGCTTGTAAAAAAAGTCGTATGCGCCTTTTCCAACAGCGCGCAGGGCATGTTCTTTTTCACCGCGTCCGGTGATGATAATCACTTTTGCGTTGCCATACTCATCAAGAACGTGATCCAGGACTGCAAACCCTTCTTCCACACCGGCGGGATTTGGCGGCAGTCCCAGGTCAAGCGTGATTACGGCCGGCTGCTCTTTGTTAATCAGGGCGATGGCGCTTGGCCGGTCTTCAGCCAGATAGACATCATAGTCCGTCGTCAATGCCCATTTCATCTGGGTGCGTAGATCTTCATCATCATCAATAATCAACAGCTTTTGCTTTTTCAAAACAACACCTCGTCACAAGAGTTATTCACGATTTCTTCCCAGTGGCAACAGAATTCTGAAAGTGGTTCCTTTGCCTTCCTCGCTTTCCGCGCTCAGTTTTCCGCCATGCGCATCAATAATGGTTTTGCAGTGATAAAGACCGATTCCCATCCCCTGCTTTTTTGTGGTCTGAAAAGGACGGAAAAGATTATTCTCCATAAATTCTTTGGACATTCCGCAACCGGAATCACTTATGGATACTTCCACCCAGTTGTCCTGTAAAACGGTGGCAACGGAAATCCGGCCGTCACTGCCGGTTGCATCATATGCGTTCATGAACAAATTTTCAAAAACTTTGTGCATCTGTTCCTGATCGATCATCAGCAGGGGCAGGTTTTCTTGATAACTCTGATGCACCGGAACCTTTACATATTCTTTCAAATCATGGATAGATACGGCAATCAGGTCATTGATGCCGGTTTCACGAAAAGAAAGGTCAATTTTCTGACTCAGGAGAGAGAGACGGCTGCTCATTTTGTTGATTTTGGCCACACTCTGCGTCATCGTTTTCAGTGCATCTGCCTGAAAGTCCGGGTTGTCCATGTACTTGGGCAGGTTCTGTGTTACCAGAGACAGTTTAGACGCCAGGTTTTTCAAATCATGCATAAAAAAAGCGGACATGGTCTGAAACGCTTCCAGCTCCTTGGTCTGGCGAAGGCGCTCGGAAAGCCTCAGACTCAACAATGATGCCGCGGCCTGATCAGAAATGGTTTTAATCAGCTCCGATTCTTCAAAGGTCAGCGATTCGTAGAAAACCTTTTCACTTAACGTCATGATTCCAATCAAAAGGCCTGCGGCTTTCAGGGGGACGCAATAGCGGATTTGCGATTCTTTCGTTTCCAATGGATAGGTGCGGGCCAGATCAGAAACCCAGTCATCCTCACGCCCTTTTAGATCGACCGGCATGTTTTGAGTGTTCATGGCTCTGATCAGCTTCAATCCGCCCTGTCTGAAATAGTCCATTTCTTCAAACTGGACCGCCGTAAAAACCGTTGATCCGCCAAAGGATAATTGCTCCTGTTTTTCGTCAACAAGCCAGATGCTGACGGAAAGAATCTGCAGGGTATCCGAAACCATCTTGACAATGATGCTGAACAGTTCATCTGTTTTGGTGACGGAGGCGGTTCTCTCGGTGAAGTCTCCCCAGATTTTCTGATAATCGTATTGAGGACGCTTGAAGTGTCTGCTGATGAAGCGTTT